>CAIXQV010000454.1 GCA_903921605.1 uncultured Planctomycetaceae bacterium
GCAACAATGGCCTGTTCCACTTGCTGCTGCCTCGTAAGGCTGACTCCTCGTTTTTCTGTATCAAGCTTGAGCCGCAGATCAAAGCGTCGTTCGAATCCCTCCCGCCAGCGTTTGATGTTGGCTTCGCTCGCTCCGTGAATATGCTCCGTGAAGAACAGCTCAAGCGACCTTGCGATGGCTTCACGCTGATCTCGGCTCAGCATGGCGGAATCTGCCAATTGCAGTCCTGGAGATTTATGACTTGCCAGGCATCGATACAGATAAATGCGATCGTACTCGCTCCTCATCGGCAGTGCCGTAACCTTTTGCAGGCCAAACTTCAGACATTCCGCAGACGCGGGGAACGAGTGAATCAGTTCAACGACTTCCGTACCCAGCATCCACGCCGGATCGCGTTGTCGAAACCCGGTCCCATAAATGCCGGCCGCTTCCACGCCAACGATCGCCACAAGGTTGTGCAATACTGCGATCGCCTGTCGATCCACAACATTCTCGACCACCATCGCCGCGCCGCGTTTGCCGAGTTCCGTGGCCAGCCACCAAGCTCCCAGCGTCGCGGGATTTGTTGTCGCCACCATACGACCTGCGTAGATCCCACGACTCAGGTAGCTGAGCCACGGAGTCGCCTTCTGGTACACGCCGTAGCCAACAACGGCTTTGCGGATGTACCCATATAATGTGTTGATGTTGTACTGCTGAACATTCACCGGCAATTGTTCCAGCAGCACAAGTGTATGCAGACAAATTCGGCTGGCCGCGCGGGCTAATTGTTCGAAACTGGTTTCAAGCAGAGGATACTCGCACTCCGGCTTGTAAATTCGAGCCACTCGTTTGATCAGATCCAGAGCATCATCACGAATCGCCAGTGCATCGACTCGACCTTCGACCGTGTAGCCGTTGCGACGGATCTTTTCGTAGACACGCTCCGCTTCGGCTTCCAGAAGTTTGTGAACCTGACGATCCTGGTCACTCAGCTTCTGAAGTTCACCGGTGACTTTGGACGCATGCAGGTCTTCTGCAGGATACTCCAGAAACTCATGGAAGCGGGAGAATCGGGCTACGAGGTCTCGTTCACGCTCATCCAGCCGTTGAGTTCTCATCTCCAGTTCTGACAGCAGCAACGCTCGTGCTTTCTCGAAGGTTTCTGTCTGTTGCTGTTGCCGAGTTTGATCTTCAGACAATCGGGATCTCAGCAGGGCCACTTCCGGATCGGCTTCATTTGTTCTGGGCCATAACCCAACAAGACCGACTGCCCCGCTCATGGATGCGACCAGACATATCCAGAACTGCCAGTCGCGGACGGAGAACGAACTGAATCCGGCAATCAGTGTCAGAAGAACACACGCCATGATCATGATCAGGGCGTTCCAGATTCGACGGGGAAACATGAGCAGTATCTCTTTGCTGAACGAGTCGTTGGGCAGGCGGCAGGATAACGTATACCAACGTATTCCTCATGCCCCGCGCCGGGAAACGAACATCTCGTGGAGCGAGATGGATGCAATTTCCTACAGAATGCTGCCGCAATTTGGCTGGGAAACAAATCGCCCGCAACGGCGGATAGACCAAACCTGAAAAAAATGTGACGATCACGTCGCGGAATTCGCTACCATAAACCCTGTAAAACAGAGCATTTTATTCTCCGCATGGTGTGAATTGAGGCCGGGTGTTCGCGGGATACCTTTAAGAAGTGAGCCTCAATCGTGGCCGCGCACAGAATAATCACCGGAAGATGACATGAAGCGAATTCGACTGGGCGCGGGGATTCTTAACCAAACGCCGCTGGACTGGGACGGGAATACTCAAAGAATCCTCGAAGCTATCCGGACGGCTCGCGAGCAGCAGGTCCATGTGCTGTGCCTTCCCGAGTTGTGTATCACCGGCTATGGCTGCGAAGACATGTTTCTTGCGCCGCACGTCTGGCAAACAGCCTGGGACATGCTGGAGAAAATTGCTCCGGAAACCGAGGGCATGATCGTCTCGGTAGGTCTGCCGTTATTCGTCACGAATGGCGTCTACAATACGGCCTGTGTCTTGTCGCATGGACAGATTGCCGGATTTGTTGCTAAGCAACATCTGGCTGGCGATGGACTCCATTATGAACCTCGCTGGTTCCGCCCATGGCCGGCGGAGATGACCAGCGAATATCATCACGATGGCCGGAGTTGGCCGATCGGTGACCTGCTATTTGAATGTGATGGTGTCCGCATTGGTTTTGAGATCTGCGAAGATGCCTGGGTCGCCGGAAGGCCCGGTAATCGCATGGCCGAGTGCGGTGTCGATATTATCCTGAATCCCAGCGCGAGTCACTTTGCATTTGGCAAGCATGAGATTCGCAAACGATTTGTCCTGGAGGGATCTCGTTCCTTCGGCGTCAGCTATGTTTACGCCAATCAGTGCGGCAATGAATCGGGCCGAGCAATCTACGA
>CAIXQV010000455.1 GCA_903921605.1 uncultured Planctomycetaceae bacterium
GATGCAGTGAACCACCTGAATCTCACCGTCCGCCAACACATCCCGCCGATTCATGCGTGCCATGCGATTCTCCGATTTCTCTTTCCCCAACTGAACTCAAGCACCAGCAACGTTGACACAAGTGTAAACCTTATCCAAACTGCTTGCAACAGATGGATGGCCCCATGATTTCAGAAAGATTGCCGTCAAAACGGCTGTTGTCGCCGGAGCACTCGCGCCAAAAATCAGAAACATCTGCCTTTGCCACAGAATCTCAAACGTTAATGCACTGACACCGGAAAAAAACACGGCGATCAGACAACGAATTTTAAAGCTCGAAAGCAACTGGCAACTCCGAAACGGAGACAAGAGATCGAGGCCACGTGCCAGTAGAGAATCGCGTTTTTGCATCTGACTGACAAAGCGGCGGATGCGATCCGCGAAAGAATCGTTCTAATCCCCGCTGGCAGGTGCGCTATTTCGAATGTAGCATTAAGAGACTGTTGCAGGACGAAGGATTCGTGGGGCGTGACATTGGCCTGCCGTTCTATTCGTCCGCACAACCATGAAAGCACTCGGCTCGTGACTGAAACAGGAAGCTCAGGCAGTTACCGGAGAACCGCAGGATATTCGGCAGGAATTCTGCTTGTCACGATCATTGCCTTAACCCTATTTCAGACTGATGACTCAGAGCCGGACTCTGCCCCTGAGACCGTTAAGAACTCTGCGAGCGATCGTGGCGGGACTCCGACAGCGGAGACACCTGACCGCCCATACGACCACGATCTTTTTGTTGGGAGCGGTCAATGCGCTTCATGTCATTCGGAAATCTCGGCCGCATATGAAAAGCATCCGATGGCAAACTCAATATCCCGGGTGACTGGCCTTCCAAAGGGATCTGAAGATGCATCGCAGATTGTTCCGGGGATTCAACGCCGGTACGAAGTCGTGATGCAGGATGGTGAAATGTTTCATCGGGACGAGATGTTTGACGCACAGGGGCAGTCAATCTTCGATCAATCGGTCCGCATGGATTATGTCGTGGGATCCGGAAGGCGAGCCTTCGCATATATGACTCAGCAGGGTGAGTTGATGTTTCAATCTCCGCTGAACTGGTATTCACAGGATTCAAAATGGGATCTTTCACCTGGATATCGCGCGGACGATGCGCGTCGATTTCGTCGGCGAATTTCGGATGATTGTCTGAGTTGCCACGCAGGGCTGGTGGCTGCGGTTGAGAATTCCGCAAATCGTTACCAGCAGTCGGCGTTTTCTGAAATGTCGATCGGCTGTGAGAAGTGCCACGGGCCGGGCAAGCCACATATTGAGTTTCACATGTCGAAGTCAGAATCAGGATCAGAGTCCGGCGGAGCCCCTGATCCGATCGTCAACCCTGGTCGACTTGAAATCGTGGCCCGCGAAAGTGTCTGCAACCAGTGTCATCTCCAGTCGGCAGCGCGGATTCCTCGATATGGACGTTCGGAATTCGATTTCCGTCCCGGTCAGAAGTTTGAAGAAATCTGGACAGCGTTTGATGCCGGGACCGATGTTTCTGGCGATGGCAAGACGCGAGCTGTCAATCATGTTCAACAAATGCGAGACAGCCGCTGCTATGTTGCAAGCGAGGCGAAGCTGGGATGTGTTTCCTGCCATGATCCACACCGGCTGCCTGCGGAAGAAGAAAAGGATCACTTTTTTCGGCAGCAGTGCATGAAATGCCATACTGCGGAGACATGCACTGAAGCGATGCCCAAAAGAATTGAACGCGATGATTCATGCATCGATTGTCATATGCCACACCGTGATTCCAATAACATTTCGCATGTGACTCAAACGGATCATCGCATCCTGCGGCGTCCGGAACAGTCTGCAAACAACAACGGCAAAGGAAGAATACAATTGCGGTTCTTTGACGACGCACAGACTCGCATGCCGGAATGGGAAAAAAATCGAGCGATGGGTGTCGCGATCTGGTCCTATCTCATGAAGAAAGGACAGCAGTCCCCGTCAGATTTGACGAGTCTGCTGGAACCAGCTCTGGCAGTTCACTCCGACGATGGCCTGGTCCTGACGACCCTTGGAGCATTTGCGATTCAGCAGGGACGTACGGAAATGGCAGTCAAATACCTGACGAAAGCTCAGAAAATTCCCGCTGCGGAGGAAGTCGCAGTGGCAGGATTACTGGACATCTTTTACCAGCAAGGCCACTGGGAGAAATCGTTTGAATACGTTGATCGCTGCATTGAACTTGATCCTGGCCATCCAGGATATCATGCGATCCGTGCGGACATTCTGAAGAATTCCGGCCGGTTGAAGGAAGGAATTCTGGAGGCGGAACAATCAGTAGCTCTGGACCCAACGATCCTGCCTGTTCGGAATTGGCTTGCGAACGCATACGAAAAAGACGGACGAGATTCAGATGCTTTGGCGATGCGCGAGATTGTTCGCCGCATGCAAACCGCTAAAGTGCCAGAATAACCATACGTGATGTTGTCGCGATCATACTGTTCCTGGTTTCCCAAAACGACACGCTGGGAAATCTCTCGATGTCCCATGAACTCTCTGCAACCACAAGTTGGCTGATCAGGTGAGAAGAAATCCATGAACGTTGCGGATCTGCCAACGACGCAATCCGATCTGAAATCTCAACCGTCTTTCGTTAAGAAGAAGTGGGGCGTGTGCGCATTTGCATTCCTTGTCGTCGCAGCCGCTTTTGGTGTCTTTTGCTGGCCAGACAATTCCGTGACACTCCCGGCCAGTGTCTCGCCCGCCGAGTATCGGGCAGCAAGGCTTAAGTTTGTTGAGTTATTTCATCGAGAACCGAATGATGCGGATCTGATGATGCTGCTGGGTGAAACGGCGGTTCAAAACGAACAACTTGACAGGGCGGTTGATTGTTTCTCGCGTGTTCCGTCAGACAACACTCGATATGGTGCGAGTGCGAGGCTGCAGGAAGCACAGGTTCTGTTACGGAATAACGACGCAGGGAAGGCGGAGGCGAGTTTTCGTACCTTTCTGGAACTGGCAGACGCCCGGCGATCAATCCCGCAGGAACAATTGAAAGTGGCTCGCGACTGGCTGGTGTTTCTGATGGCAGTGGAACTTCGCTTCGAGGATCGGAAAGCTATCCTGCACCAGATGATTCAGGATCGCCAGTTTGATGCGTATGATGCGAAACAATACTACTTCCCGACGTTGCTGATCTGGCAATCATCGTTGGGAAGCAGTCGCCTGCGAAATTTTCTGGAACAGACTCCAACCAGTCGCCTGTTGCTGATTGCCCAGGCCCGATATCTCGTCGGCGAGGGCAAACCTGATGCCGCCGACGAATTGCTGAAATCGCTGCGACAGCAGTATCCCGACGATCCTCGCGTCACTGCGGCTTCACTGGAATGTTTCTATGAAAAGGCGAACTGGAAAGAGTTCGAAGCCATCCTTTCCGCGGCACCGGCCTTTCGGGATGACGAGCCCTGGCTGTTGACACAGATGCGGGCCGAGTTTGCAGCCCATTCGCACGACTGGCCTGCAGCAGAGACATACTTTCGAAAGGTGCTCAAAGCCGAT
Organism: uncultured Planctomycetaceae bacterium; assembly: GCA_903921605.1. The sequence continues at coordinate 3,544 of CAIXQV010000455.1, forward strand.
CCCGCGAATCCTGTCTGTCATATGGGTCTGGCGAAAGCTCTCAACGGTCCGGGAAGAACCGACGAACGAAAAGTCATCCAGCAGCGCTCGCTGACCCTGGCGCGGATTCGCGTGAATCTGTCCGCTGTGGATAACACATCGGCGACCGCCGCGAGGGCACTTGCACAGGATGCGAGGAAGATACAAATGCTCGAGGCCGCGGAATCGTTTGAGTACCTCGCCGAACAGATGGAACGAGGAGCCCGTTGATGACCAAAGAATTACCATGGCGCAGCAAAGCTGCCGGGCTCTGCATAACGCTCGTGGTTGCTGATGTCGCCTTTCGCTCAGCGAAAGCAGTGTTCTTTCGCGGAGCGAAAGACGACACTGAAAGAGCCATGCTCAACCGCGCGAAGTATTTCGGCCTGTTCGTGGTGTGTTCAATTGCCGGCTGTTCACAACAACCTGCGTCCCTCGATCCGCCTGCCAGCGTACAGTCGCCACCCGTGAAAGACATTGCGGATGATGTCGCATCTGCTGCGGCAGAACGTGGCACCATCGCGGAACCCGAAACGTCATTTCAATTTCGCGAACTCGGTAAAGAATCGGGATTTGAATTCCAGCGTTACGACGATATGGCAGGACAGCATCGCATTCTGGAAGTCAATGGCGGTGGAGTTGCGGTGTTCGACTTTGATCAGGACGGCGCGCTGGATATTTTCATGAGTAATGGCTGCCGATTGCCGGCTCGACGGGACACCCGCGAGACACCGGGTAAGCTGTTTCGCAATCTCCGTGCGATGACGTTCCAGGACTGCAGCGAAGCATCCGCCTTGCGTCAATTCGGCTTTTGTTACGGCTGCGCTGTGGCGGATGCCAATGAGGATGGTTTTGAGGATCTGTATCTGACTGCGTATGGCGGCAATCAGTTCTGGATCAATCACGGTGACGGGACATTTACTGAGGTGGCCTCGGACAACGGTACTCTGAGCGGCTTCTGGGGCTCCAGTGCCGCCTTTGCGGATCTCAATGGTGATTCCTGTCTTGATCTGTACGTTGCCAACTATCTCGACGAGTCCGACACAAATCCCACGCTCTGCCCGGAACCCAGGAGTCCTGATGGCTACGTCGGATGTTCTCCCGCAATCTTTAAAGGCGTCCCCGATACACTTTTTCTTTCCGACGGAGCCGGAGGTTACATCAACGCGTCGTCCGCAGCGGGATTGCACGAACTCCCCGGCAAGGCACTCGGGGTCGTCATCTGTGACTTTGGCGGAGACGCTCGTCCGGAGATTTATGTAGCCAATGACGGGGAACCAAATTACCTGCTGACGGTTGAACAGTCGGAACCCATCCATGGACAGGTCCTGGGAATCCGATTGCATGACGAAGCCACGGCCGCGAATGTGGCGTTGAATGAACAAGGCTACGCGCAGGCGAGTATGGGAGTCGTAGCGGCTGACTTTGATCGAAACGGAAGGCTGGATGTTTTCCTGACACACTTCTTCGGCGACACAAACACGCTGTATCTGAATCGCACTGAAGGAGCCAGTTTGATGTTCGAAGAGGCAACCCGTCAGTCGCTTCTGGGACCGCCGAGTCGCAGTGTACTGGGCTTTGGTGTCGTGGCGATGGACGTGGACAACAACGGATGGAAGGATCTTTTCATTACGAATGGCCATGTGGATGATCGCACATGGATGAAGGCCAGCCAGCCCTTTGAAATGCCTCCTCAGGTGTTTGAGAATCAGCAAAACGGTACATTTCGCGATGCCTCAGATGACGCTGGCACCTACTTTCAGAAGCCAACCCTGGGACGCGGTGTGGCCATGGGTGACCTTGACCGCGATGGCCGCCTGGACGCCGTCATCTCACACCAACTGGTTCCCTCTGTGATTCTCAGGAACGAAACTCAATGCGATGATTCCGTCACGCTGCGATTGATTGGGACAGCATCCAGTCGCACGCCGATCGGAACAAAAATCCGGGTTTCAGGAAGTCTGCTGCACATGGAAGAACAATTGATCGGCGGTGGAAGTTTTCAGGCAGCGTCCGCGAACGAGATCCACATCGGCGGTATTCCAACGACGGCACTGCAGATAGAAATCACGTGGCCGAATGGATGTGTCGAAACCGCCGAAATCCCCGGCCAGGGCGGATGGACCATTCGCGAACGAGGCAAAACAACCGCCACGAGATTCTAGTACTTTGACAGGCCTGGGAATTGGGTTTGGGAGGCCATCTGGGGCTGGACACAGTGAAGCGAAGGAAGCCCCGGGGTTCGGAGCGAGCGATCTCCAACCCAAGATGGCCACCCCAAAATCAAGCCCTGACAAGTCATTCAAGTCACATAGCAAAAGTCGTCGTTTCCGCGAGACCGGTCGCTTCGCCGAAGGCCATGTCAATCGGGGTCTCCGATCCGCGACGGTAAAAACTCCCAGGATTCATGACAATTGCGATGCATACGTTCACTTTTTCGCCGGTACCTTGCGAACTTCACAAGAAGAAATTCCGATTCTTCGGCAGTTTAGATTTGAGAATTCATCAAAAATTCTTTAATGTCCCGACACGCGTTATGGGGTGAACAACTCCGGGTACTGTTTCCAATATTTTTTTTTTTTGGCGGGGGGACGTATGTTTGGTCGTCGCGGAAGCCGCAAGGCGTTTACTTTAATTGAACTTTTGGTGGTGATTGCGATTATCGCAATCCTCATCGCATTGCTGCTGCCTGCAGTTCAACAGGCTCGTGAAGCAGCACGCCGTACGCAATGCAAGAATAATCTGAAGCAGTTGGGTCTTGCGATCCACAATTACCACGATGTATTCAATGCGATTTGCAGTGCCGAATCCCATTCCGATTTTGGCACAGGTCGCAGGCACAGTGGCTTTGTTCAACTTCTGCCATACTTCGAGCAGGCAGCGCTCTTCCAGCAGATTCAGGCTCGAATTTCAACCTCATCTGGCGGTCCTCCGTTTCCCTGGGATGGTGGGTTTGCGCCATTCACAACGAGAATTCCAGGGATCCTGTGCCCATCCGATCCCGATACGACCGAAGGTGGTAATGTTGGAAAGACCAATTACATGTTCAGCCGTGGTGACAGTAATTGGGACCACAATCAGTGGTCAGGAAATGGTGGACGTGGTCAACGAGGATTCTTTACTTCTGCGGGCGACGGTGCAGACGGCTCCAATGGCATGAACCGGCAGTTCCGCGACGTACTGGATGGACTTAGCAACACAATTGCCATGTCAGAGCGTACGAAAGGCCAGGCGGGAAATCGCAAAGCCAACAGTGGTGCTCTTTCCATCAACAACGGGGGTGCGATGCGGCAAAATCCAGCCAGCGTTCTGCCAAAACTTGTCAATGGTGAATTTACTGGTGACGTTAGCACATGGTCTGGAACTCGCTGGCCTGACGGAGCACCGGCGTTCACGGGATGCACAACAATACTCGGCCCGAACAAGGGTTCTTATGTGCAGGGCGGCTGGGATGGTGAAGACGGCATTTACGAGCCGACCAGCAAGCACACGGGCGGTGTACAGTGTCTAATGGGTGACGGTGCAGTGAATTTCTTTAGTGATAATATCGACACGGGATTGACAACCTGTCCTGTTCCGGACGATGGCAGCGGACGCTCTGGTCAATGTACTTCTTTCACTCAGCGTGGCCGATCACCGTACGGCATCTGGGGTGCCTTGGGGTCGGTCTCTGGTGGAGAAGTAGCAAGCTTCTAATAGAAGATTGTGGCGATTCATGATTTATGATGAAAGGATGGGGTTTCCCATCCTTTCGTTTTGTGTAACTCTGATGTATCCGTACGACGTGCGGTTGTGGATGGCACGCTTGCTTAACCGCGTGGGTATCGCCCCGCCGCTCGCGATGCTATCCCTCGGGATTTCAGCTGACGGGATCCTGCTCGCGGAGTCCGCTCGGCACGCCGGAAAACGAGCCAATGGCAACCGCATTTGGTATGACTTCGGCATTTTAAATTTTCGCTGATTCCAACAATTTTGCGGCCATCGACTTATGACGGTCGATGTTACATTTTCCTCTTAAAGGCTGACTGTATGAGATTTTCCGGAATAGCTTTAATCGTTGTCTCACTGTGCGGCTGTTCGGGCTCTGGCGATGAGCAGCCCGTTTACCAGGTTTCAGGAACTGTCACATTCGGAGGCGCGCCCGTTGCGAAGGCGACGGTGATGTTCAGCCCGTTGGACAAGCAACCGGTGGCGACCGGAATTACGGACAACAAGGGTGTCTATCAGCTGACAACCTACGATTCTTTTGACGGTGCTGCCGCTGGCAAGTACGACGTGCTGATTTCGAAGGTGGCTGTCCCAAAGGGAAGCGGTCAACCTTCTCATGATCCAACTGGAAAAAATGTAGCACCAGTACACAATGCTGCAGATGCAGAAACCGAGGACGTTGGCGCTACGCTCGATCCAAAGTATGGAAAGCCGGGGAATGGCATGACAGCAGAAGTGAAACCATCCGGTGAGAATGTCTTAAACTTTGATCTTCAGTAGGTCGGTGCTGGTGCTCTATCAGTGATGGAATGATGCGTCGTGTGCCACTGGCTCCGCCAGTGTTTCCTGCCGATGAAGAACACGTAGAGCCAGTGACACGCATCAATGCAAGTTTGACATGGCACCAATAGCTTATTGATTTGGCCAACATTTCTCTCGTAGTCCGGGTTTCAGCCGGAATTCGCTGGCTGTTTTGCCCCAAAAGCCGCCCGAAAGCGGGACCAAAATTTAAATCAACAGGCAGCGACTTGTGCGACGGAGTCTTTTGATCATCGCAGCCCTGGGATTCCTGATCGGAATTTCGGGGCTTTTTCTTGTCCTGCGGCAAGACGAAACGCCTGTCGAAGAACTCCTGAGACAGGCAAGGACGGCTTTAAAGGACAAACGCTTTGCCGATGTAGAGCGGCTGGTGAATTCAATCCCTGCTTCGGATCCGGTCTTTACCGATGCGATGCTGATTGCAGGTGAGGCCGCGACAAAGCTTCAACGTCTCGATGACGCTGTTCGGTACTATCGTGCGATTCCGGTGGACGATTCGGAAAAGTCGGTCCTCGCTCAATTCTCGCTCGCCAACGTCCTGATTCACACTGGTGACATTTCGTCGGCATTTGAGGCCTTCGAACGGGTTCTGAAATCAGAACCGATGAATGTGGCCACTCACACAAGAGTCGCATTTCTTTATGCCGCATCGGCCCGCCGCTGGGAATCTCGCCCGCATCTGGAGATCGTTCTGCGCAGTGGTGGTGCCACAGTTGAGGAACTCGCGTTATTGGCAGATCTCGAACGTCCCGTCGATGAAGAAGGTTATCTGAAGAAATGTCAGCAGTCCTGTCCCGATGATCTCAATGTTCGTCTGGGGCTGGCGTGGATCGCTTCGCAAAATGGCGAACCCGCAGTCGCAGTACGGGAGCTTCAGAAGATCATTCAGGAGGACCCCGGGCTCATGGCCGCTCAGGCACTGCTGGGAGAACTCCTGGCAAGCGAGCGCAGCAATCGATTCGACGACTGGCATGCAAAACTGCCCTCGGATGCGGATGAGTGGCCCGACATCTGGTACGCCAGGGGCGTGCGAGCCCAGTTGCTGGGACATCAGAAGATTGCCGCACGATGCTTTTGGGAGGTGCTCCGAATTTCACCGATTCACCGGCGAGCGAATTATCAGCTGGGACGAATTCTTGCGGAATTGCACCACGCAAACGCAGAAGGCTTTGCGGAGCAATCTCGGCAGTTGTTCAGTCTGACTCAGGCGCTGATGCATGCACTTCAGTCTGAAGGCCGGAACGAAGTGATCATGCAGCAGATCGTGCAGACGCTGGATCGCATGGGACGTGTCTGGGAAACGTGCGCATGGGCTCAACTGTCAAGGAAGAATTTCCCTCAGTCCGAATGGCCGTCAGAGTTTCTGCAACGGC
>CAIXQV010000456.1 GCA_903921605.1 uncultured Planctomycetaceae bacterium
AGCATCGGCAGGTGCTCGCAGATCTGAACTCCCGGCGTGCGTGTCGCGATCGGAGAGAACTCGCCTCGAATCGTGTCCGGAGCCTCTGGTTTTGGATCGAAGCTGTCGTGTTGAGTAAGACCTCCGGACAAAAAGATATAGATTACGGACTTATGCGACACTGGCTTTGATGAGGAAGTCTGGTCGGCCAATGCTCGCAGTCCTGCGACATGATTCATTCCCAATCCCAGCAGGCTGATACTCCCCGCTTGAATGGCCGTTCGCCTCGGAAGCCGCGTGTGAGCGAATTGAATTGGCAACATTTGCGATTCGGATCGTGAGGCTCTGTTTGGCATTCCTTCAACTTTCATAGTGCGGTCACAGGTGTGCCGAGGCTGATCCGCTGCGGGCGATTGAGCTGATCGTAGACCGCCGACTCGGGAGCGTAACCGAAGGCATGCAGGATCGTCGCCATGTAATCGTCCGGCGTGACGGGCAAGTCTTTCACATAAGCTCCGATGCTGTCGCTGGCACCGTAGATCTGGCCCCCGCGAATGCCGCCTCCCGCAAGCAATTTCGTGGAGGTCGTGGGAAACAAAGTTTCGGTAACCAGCGTCATTCCTGCGTCGCTGGGGTGCCCGGAAGGACCGTTGCCAGGAATGTTCGAGGGAAGGCACTACTCGTAACAATCACCCGGGATAAACCCGCGTCAGCACGATCTTGTATGAGAGTCCGTACGACGATGAGTCCAGTTTGATTTGAATGTCCTTTGAAGCGTCGAGTCGCAGCCAGGCGGGTACAGTCCCGCTATGGCTCCTCATGACACCATTCAGGATTGTGCCGGAGTCAAACCCGGTCCCCAGATCGGCGGTTCCTCCATAGACGGCGTATTCGTAGTGGGCGCGTGAATTGACCGGTCCAGTCATCTCCACCTCTGGAATGGATTTGATGGTTGTCCACGAACCGGCCGTTGCTTTTCCCTGGATCGTCTCTTTGGTGGTGTCTCCCCAGCGAACACTTCCTCCTGCCAGAGGCGCGACAAGGTTTGTGCCGATCGTGAGGTCGTATCCGGCCATCTGGTCCGGTCCGATCCGAGCTGCCCCCAACTGGTGATGATCGAACCTGAGTGCCCCACGGCGATCAAAGGCCGTTCCGACAAAGTTGACGATGTTCGGTGCTTCTGCCGTCAACTCGAACAGGCCGTTGAAGATCATCGCCGCATCTGACGCGAAAAGATTCCGATAGTTGGCCTCGAAATAGAGCTGCGACATATTCGCACCGCCGCCCGCGAAATGCAGGGCTCCGTCATTCGTGGTTTTGCTTCCGCAGTATTCCAGAACGCAACTGTTCAACGCCACCAGCACCGCGCTCTCGAACGACAAACCACGAGTGCAGCCCGTGATGTAGGCCCGCGACACAGTCACGGTGGAACACGGAATGTTCTGGTTGGTCTCAAAGGACAATCCGTAGGTGCAGCTCTGGGCGGTCATATCTTCAAGCCCCCAATAGACGCACTGCTTCACCTGCAAACCTCGCGCAGAGAAGTTGGCAAAACGCAGGCCAGACAGCGAGTAGTAAGACTTACTCACGGCCAGAATTCCGACGGTCGCATGGCCGTCATCCTTCGTTCCTGATGACTCGAGCGTGAAATCTTTGAGATTCACAAACTGCGATTTATTGCAGGTGAGTGCCACTCGATTCCGGCCCGTCGTCAGCCGTATGACCGGTTTGCCAATCCCCTGGAGCGTGGTGAGCACGCTGGTCTCTTTGATCTCCAAACCTGTCGTGACGTAGACGCCCTCCGGAATCAGGACTCGCTGAGCTCCGCAATCGAGTGCCGCTTGAAATGCAATTGTGTCATCGGTGGATGTTACAGTGAACTTTGTCAACACCTCGGGGTCCGTGTTGTTCTGGCAGTGTGGTCGACACAGTGGAGACAGCAGCAACAGCGGCAGCAACAGCAGCGGCGGCAGCAGCAGCAGCAGCATGAACATCACATCACATTGCGCTCTGACCCTCCAGAACT
>CAIXQV010000457.1 GCA_903921605.1 uncultured Planctomycetaceae bacterium
ATTACAACGTGGTACAGATTTATGACTTCGGTCGAGATGCCGATGGTCCGTTTCTGGTGATGGAACTGGTGGATGGCAAGACTCTGGCAGATCGACTGGAAGCGGGGCCGCTGCCGCTGGGAGAAGCCGTTGAATTGACGACTCAGTTGTGCGGGGCACTACAGGCCGCGCATGATAGAGGAATTGTTCACAGAGACGTTAAGCCAGCCAATATTCTGCTGACGGCGGACGGTATTCCCAAGCTGACCGATTTTGGACTGGCGCGTCAGGAAGCCTCCGATTTTTCACATACTCAGGCCGGGACGACGTTGGGCACCGTGGACTTTATGTCGCCGGAGCAACGGAAGGATGCCAGCGTCGCTGATGCTCGCAGCGATCAATGGAGCCTCGCAGCGACGTTTTACCAAATGGTCACTGGTGAGCCACCACGCGTGATCGACAGCACTGCTCTGCCGGGCGAGGTTCGCGACGTTGTCCTGAAGGCCCTCAAAACCAATTCCGCGGATCGCTACAAGTCCGTCACGGAGTTTGGCGATGCTCTGTATTCGACACGCGGCTCAAATAAGCCGCAGAGAACAGATCCGTTGGCGTTGTCAGAAGGTCAGTGCGCATCCTGCGGCGGCGCTAACACAACCTCCAGCCGCTTCTGCAAAGGCTGCGGCATGGCACTCATCACGCCCTGCCCGAGTTGTAACGAACCGGCCCCTGTCTGGAACCGGTTCTGCGTGAACTGCGGCTGTGATGTTCACACCCGTTTGCAATAGCAGTTAAGTGAGATCGAGGCACTGGGTCAAGAAGTGAGTTTGTGGCGAGCTGATTATCGGCATGACGAATTGATCACACGGATCAACTCTCTGTTGACCGTTCGACATCCCGCGTTGCTCAAGTCTCACGACTGGCTGACGAAGACATACGAATCACTGAATCAGGAATATAAAAACCTTCGCATTCAGCAGGAAGAACTCTTACAGGCAGCTCGTGAGCAGATGCCTCTCGGAAACCTTACCGAAGCCCTTCAGTATCTCAACCAAATCCCCGTGACACTGCAGACGGACGATTCACGGAATTTGCACGAGGAATTGAAGCAGAAGACAGCACAGGCCAGATTGCTTGCGGAACAAATCAAACGTTCAATAAAGGAGCGAAAGTACTCAGATCTGGAAGTTGCGCTCGTACAATTTCTGAAGCTGAAGCCGGGTGACACCAAGGCGCAGCAGTTGCTGGGAAAGGTTCAAAAGCGTTCACAAAAAAAGCCGCACGATAAAAACTTGCCGCAAGAATCAGGCGAGATCACTTCGTCTCCGCCGAAATCAACCCGTAAGCAGCAAGCCCCTTCGATCGTGCGGACTGGAAGACAGGAGGCAACAGAAAGAAAACGCAGGAGGCCGTGGCTCTGGCCAGTCATCGGAACAACGTTGACTGCCGTTGTCGGAATTTTCTGTTGCACCGCGTTGTTGTTTCGTTCCGACGAAAATGTTGAGAGTCGCTTAGCTTCCACTGTGACTGGCACGCAAGGTTTCACTGAATCTGATAATGCGACGACTGTCGATAAGATTGAGGGTGCGACGGATAGTCATATCGCAATCAATTCGCAGTCTCCTTCAGAGCAGATGGACTCAGCAGGGTGGACTGATCTCTTTCAGAGAGGCGATCTGTCCGGCTGGAAAGGGCTTGGCGAAAATTGGCGATGGGTGAACGGAGAGCTTATCGGAGATACCTCTCCTGGCGGAATCAACACAAATACGTTCTTGTGTAGTGATAAGACCTACCGCGATTTCGAAGTCCAGTTCGATGTCATGCTGGACAATGGTAGTGGCAACAGCGGTTTGCAGATCCGCAGCACTTTGACTGACCCGTCTCAGTATGTCGTTAGCGGACCGCAAGTCGATTTCGGAGGAGAGTACTGGGGCAGCCTTTACGGTGAAAACTTCGGCGAACGGACGGACGGGATTATGCAGCGAGCCGACGCTGATCTCGTCAGCCGAGATGTCAAACCGAGCGCATGGAACAGCATTTTTGTTCGCTGCGTGGGCCAGCAAGTGACTGTGTACATCAATGGGGCAAAATTAATCGACCATGGTTTTCCATCAATGCCGGCAGAAGGAATTCTTGGCTGGCAACTTCACTCAGGAAATGCGATGACCGTGCGGTTTCGCAACGCACGAATCCGGAGAGTCGAAGAAGATTATGAGACCAGCCTCAGTCCGACGTCGGCACCGCCGAAAAACGGAGTCCGTCTGTTCAACGGCAGCAATCTGAATGGCTGGTCCCGCATGGGAGACTCGTCCTTGTGGACAGTCAGGAATGGCGTGATCACGGGGGATGGCAAAGCCAACCTTCAATACCCTGATTGGCTGTCTACCG
>CAIXQV010000458.1 GCA_903921605.1 uncultured Planctomycetaceae bacterium
TTCAATCGCGTCGGCTTCGGCGTTCATACTCATGGAATAACGCAGCATCATGGCCGCAGCAAGAATTGTGGCCAAAGGGTTTGCGATGTTTTTGCCAGCAATGTCCGGAGCAGACCCGTGGATCGGTTCAAACAATCCCGGGCCGCTGGCACCAATCGATGCTGAAGGCAGCAGGCCGAGTGAACCTGGCAGCATCGAGGCTTCGTCCGTCAGGATGTCACCAAAGAGATTCTCTGTCACGACCACGTCAAACTCACGAGGCTTAGAAATCAGATGCATCGCCATCGAATCAACAAGCACTACGTTGTATTGCAGATCCGGGTACTCTGTCTTGACGACTCGTTCTGACACCTGACGCCACAGTCGTGAGGCTTCCAGAACGTTGGCCTTATCGACCATCGTCAGTTTGCCACGACGTTTGCGAGCTGCATCGGCCGCGACACGAACAACGCGTTCGATTTCTCCGGTCGAGTAGATCATTACGTTCCAGGCTTCTTCGCCTGATGGATGAGGTCTCCGTCCTGATTCGCCGAAGTATATGCCGCCCGTGAGTTCACGAACGAAGAGGATGTCAGTGCCAGCCACGATCTCGCGTTTCAACGGGGAGGCATCCAGCAGTTCGTCCCAGGTCTTGGTCGGTCGCAGGTTAGCGAACAGTCCCAGCTCTTTACGAATTCGCAAGAGGCCGGCTTCCGGACGAGTCTTCGCCTTCGGGTCATCCCACTTTGGTCCACCCACTGCACCCAGCAGAACAGCGTTTGATTTTTTGCAGGCGTTCAGAGTCTCTTCTGGCAGAGGATCGCCGCAGGAGTCGATTGCATTGCCGCCGATGGCGTGTTCCGGCATGTCGAATGTATGGCCGAATCGCTTCGCAATGACTTCAAGAACTCGCTTACCCTGAGCCACAATTTCAGGCCCAATACCGTCACCAGGAAGCAGAACAATCGTCGCATGCATCAGAAAAACTCCACAGCCAAAGCTGCCTCAGAAATCAGTTTTCGGCTCTTCGGGACAATTTTGGGAAGAGCACTACAAATCACGAAGCCGCACAGGGTAAACCCTTCTGCCGCTGTTTCAACCATGGATGATCGGCGGATCAACGAATTGAGAATGGAAACGCGTTTGAGGACTCTATAACCTGCCGCCGCTTATCTGATCCGGGAAAATTCGAGTGCTGGTTCAGGTTTCACGGGGGGCTCAGGTTCCTGAGTGTCCCGCATTTTGAAGTACTGGGCACACACCGGATGGCTCTCACCGGATGGCTTGCGCCATGCCGCTTTGAAGAAGGACAACATGTCACGCATTGCATTCCTGACCATGGACAGCCTGGAAGGCTTCGTCTCCTACGACTATCTCGTTCGCGACATTCTGCAGCAGCGAGGTCTCCGTGTGGATGAGGTCTCGTGGCGAGATCCGCGTGCCGATTGGGATCAATACGAGCTCGTGGTGATTCGGTCTCCGTGGGACTATCAGCAGTCGTGTTCTCAGTTCCTTGATGTGCTGGCCCGAATCGATGCGTCCCGCGCGAGCCTTCAAAATCCGCTCAAGGTCGTGCGATGGAATGTGGAAAAAACATATCTGCGAGACCTGCAGGATTCCGGAGTCACGATTGTTCCAACGGCGTGGCTGCAGAGTCCTCGAGTGGCCGATCTGATGAATCTCTTTCAACAATTGAAAGCGGATCAGGTCGTTGTGAAGCCATTCATCGGCGCGGGGGCGACGGATACCTTTTGGTTGAATGTGGATAGCTCGCCCGAGTTGTTGCAGTCCATTGAGGTCCTGTATCAGGGACGACTGGCACTTGCTCAGCCGTTTATTGAAAACGTACTTTCGTATGGGGAGATCTCGCTGACGTTCTTTGGCGGTGAGTACAGTCACACGGTTTTGAAGACTCCGAAGTCCGGCGACTTTCGAGTTCAGGAGGAGCACGGCGGGATCATTCAACCTATCGATCCGGATCCCGAGGTCATTGCTTTTGCGCGACGAAGCCTTGCGGCTGTTCAGTCAGACCTGTTGTATGCTCGAGTGGACTTAGTGTTCCTTGAGAATCAGCAACCCGCGATTATGGAACTGGAGCTGATCGAGCCTTCGCTTTATCTGTCGTACGACGACGAATCACCCCGGCGTTTTGCGGATGCGATTGAGGCGAGGTTGTAATGAGAATGCTCAGCGATGCCGTCTTCAAAGCGTGACCACGCGAACCGTCCAGTGAGTGCCTGAATAGAAGAAGTCCCGTCGACGGAGCGACGGGTGTACGGTACGCCCGTCGCTCCGCCGACGGGATCACTTCACCAGAATCTCAATAATCGCAGACCCCGAATTATCGCTTCGGCTGGCGGCGGAGTCGTTAACCTGCAGCCAAAGCTCTGAATCTACTTCCGCTTTGATTGATCCTTCCCGGCCGACCGGAATCCGGCCGGAACAAGCGCTGCCATCCGGCGCAACAAGCATGGCGGTGATCTCACCAATCGGTCTGCCATGGACATAATCGATCGTGATGCCCGGAGGCTCCGAGATCCACGGTCGTGGTTTATTGTGGACCGAATAACGGCCCGTGCAATTCAGTTGGATTGTTGCACCACGTTTGATCAATACTCCGGTGGCCTGCCATTCTTTGCCAGACTGCAACTCCAACTTCCCTGACGCTGGTGGTTTCGACGCGGCGACGCTGAGCGGCGGAAATGAATGTTCGACTTCAAACCCTTCTGTCAGGCTGGCGAGAAACGGTGGCCAGAGAACCGCCAGTCTCTGCCAGACTTCTGCAGGCACTGATTTTTCGACGTCTCGGAATTCCCCACGCGTTCGTGCCTTACTCATCGGAGAAAAATGGGGCTTCAGTTCCGGATGGTTGCGAATCAGCCAGACCAGAGCCCACGCCTGAGCATACTGCAGATCACTGGCAAAGTTGATGTCTTTGGGGTGGCGAACACTTTCAAGCGACATAAGCGACTCCCATTGAGTCGGCTTGTCTGTCAGGTCTGTCATGTTGTTTTGGATCTCGGTGATTCTTCCCCAGCCCTCAAAGCCGTTGAGTGTTGCCGGGAGAATTCCGAAGCGGGAGGACTTGATGTCCTCTGACAGTTCATGCGTCGCAAAGCATTCCGCAATTCCTTCGGTGTACCACAGAGGAGGGATGTCGGCCATACCATGCTCACACATCATGAAGCAATGGATGAACTCATGCAGCAGCAAATGCCTGCGATAGTAAGGTGACGACTGATTGTTCATCCAGAACTGATAACCAATATGGCGACCATGTCGGATAATAACGCTTTCCGGAGGCAACACGGCGGCTTCTTCGAATCGCTCTTTGGCGCCAATCACGTAGCCCGTCAGCTGAA
>CAIXQV010000459.1 GCA_903921605.1 uncultured Planctomycetaceae bacterium
GCGTTGCAGGATCTGCACCGACTGTATGAGGAAGTTCGCAGTTACGCGGCTCCGATCCATCTCGAATATCGTCCGTGTGAGCTGTCGACGATCTGGAAGAAGGAATGGGAGAATCTTGCGACCGTACGTCGAGACAGAATGATTCAACTGATTGAAGCCGAGGGCAATCAAACTATTTCCTGCGAAGTGGATGTACATCGCATGGAGCAGGTCTTCCGTAACATCCTCGAGAACGCCATTCACGCCTGCGGTGAAACAGGCGTGATTACGATCCGCTCGTCAATCACCGAGTGGCAAGGAGAACCCGCCGGACGGATCGCCGTTCAGGATGATGGCGTCGGGCTGACTCCCGAAATTGCTCAACAGGTCTTCGAACCATTCTTTACGACGAAGCAAAAAGGTACCGGCCTCGGGATGGCCATTGTCAATCGCATTATGACGGCTCATGCCGGCTTTGTTTCTGCCGGGATTCTCACCCCCAAAGGAGCAGAAATTGTTCTGATTGTTCCACTTCGGATGCCGATTCGGAATGCGGTTCGCTCTTAGAGCGACAAGCGTTCTAGTTCCTGATGTGGTTTCAAAAAAACGTGCATGCTGACATCATCCGCACACAAGCGTGCGTGGATGCACACTTGTACGACGAGTGGTCGAGCTGGAGTTTTACATGCCTACGAATAGTCCCGTGAATCTGCTGATCGTCGAAGACGACCCGGACTTTCGCGAAACGTGCGTCCGCTGGATGACGCGTAAGGGGCATACGGTTCAGGGGGCCGCCAACGGACATGAGGCTCTGGACATTTGTGAGCGTCGCTCGTTCGACGTCGCCATCATCGACATGAACATGCCGGGCCTCACGGGGCTCGAAGTTCTGGATCGCATGAAGGTTTCGCAGCCGGAAACAGAGGTCATCATTCTGACCGGCCAGGGAACGATCGAAAGCGCTGTCAACGCCATGAAGCTTGGCGCGTGTGACTATTTGACCAAACCATTTCCACTTGATGAACTTGAACAACGCTGTTTGATGGCGTTTGAACGTGCCAAACTGCATCGCGAGAATCGACAGCTCAAGGCCATCATCGAACGTGCGCATACTCCTGTGAAGATCGTCGGTGAATCAGCTCGCATGCGGGAAGTGTTTCGACTGATTGAACGAGTCGCCCCGACGGACAAACCTGTCCTGATTCAGGGAGAAAGCGGCACTGGTAAAGAACTGGTTGCTCGAGCTCTGCAGCAGCAGAGTCATCGCGCGAATCGTCCTTTCGTAACAATCAACTGCGCAGCGCTGCCGGAACAGCTTGTGGAAAGTGAATTATTCGGCCACCGCAAAGGTGCGTTTACCGGAGCCAACGAAGACCGCGCGGGGTTGTTTGAAGTGGCCGATGGCGGCACGCTGTTCATCGACGAAATTGGTGAATTGCCGGGAGCTCTGCAGCCTAAGCTCCTGCG
The DNA here is from genome assembly GCA_903921605.1 of uncultured Planctomycetaceae bacterium. Next base: position 1,447 of record CAIXQV010000459.1, read on the forward strand.
TGCTTTGGAAGACGGATCGATTCGTCGAGTCGGTTCGCATCGCGAACGCAGGGTCGATGTGCGACTGATCGCAGCA
>CAIXQV010000460.1 GCA_903921605.1 uncultured Planctomycetaceae bacterium
CAAAGACAACAAGGATGCTTCCCGCACCTCATTCCAACTTATTCGAAAATACAGCAACAGTCAGCACACGCCGACTTGGTGGGCATGGGCGACTCGTCGTCGCCGACGCAAAACTGTCAGTCCCCATGGCGTGTCGTCCCCGAAAAATATTTGGTCCGATCGCTGTATTCCTTGGCGCGAGAATTGGTGCGCGCTGGAGCCATATTTTGGCTGAGTTGGCGGATCGGCTGGGAGTCGACTCCGATTTTCGCAGGGTTCTTCCGCAGTTGACGGAGCTTGTTGAGTTTCGAGTCGTCGAGGAAAACGGTCAACTCTATCATGGCAGCGGGCTCTTGCAGGGCCAACCTCTTCAAGCCGGATGGCGACGAAAACTGTACGTCTGTCCGACAACCGGCCGGCTCAAGAGGATTCCCCTTGCTTATTCCTGATCGCCAGATCGCAAGTGCTGCCTAAAATCGGGTGTCGGCAAGCGGGCAATCGTTCAAATGAGAATACGTCGTGTTCCGGTCGGCTGAATAACGTGCTTTCCGAGCGATCAGCTTTCCGTGTTCATTTCTGTGGTGTTGTGCCGGAATGATGCGGTTTGCCCCCCCCAAAACACCCCCTTTTCGATCCATGAAAAATGTGCGATGTGATTGGCACGTCGGGCGCTGTCGGCGTAAGCTTCATTGGCGTGGCTGAGCCTTTTCGCTGATGGATCGGTACAACACGGCACCAATGAAGTAGACAGAGATAGGCTCGGAAAGGCAGGAGACTGCAATGACCAGTTCTGTTTTGCAACGTCCAACGTTGGTTTTGAATCGTAACTGGCAACCGGTTGCGGTTTCGACTGTTTCTCGTGCCCTGACTAAGGTGTGGAACGAGACCGCTCGGATTGTCGATCCGAGCAACTATCAGCTTTATGGCTGGGAAGAGTGGGCTGCTCTTCGTCCGGCTGACGGAGATCCTGTCATCAGAACTCAGTGGCTCACGCTGCGAGTTCCCGAAGTCATCACGTTGACTCGGTACGATCGACTGCCCGTCAAGATCGTGGCCTTCAGTCGCAGAAACGTGTTTAAGCGTGACGGCTACATGTGTCAGTATTGCGGTTGCCGACCTGGCAGCGAAGAACTGACGATCGACCACGTGGTGCCGCGATCTCGCAGCGGATTGTCAAGCTGGACGAATTGCGTCCTCGCTTGTATCGACTGCAATACCCGTAAAGCCAATCGAACGCCCGAGCAGGCTAAAATGCCGCTTTTGCAAAAGCCAACTCGCCCAATGTGGAACCCGTTGTATGCACCTCACGGTGTTCGTATCGAAAGCTGGTCGAAGTTCGTCAGCGAGGCTTACTGGAACATTGAACTGGAAGCCGAATAGTTCATGTAACCAGAGTTGCACGGGCTGTTCTTTAGTAATCGGTGACAGCCTTTTCTCGTTGACAGCCTTTTATCGAGCAGGAATGAGTCTCGGGGCGTTTGTCTGGCCGAAGACGGCGTAGACGGCGTCTTTGACGAATGTGCTGCAGTGCCGTTTGAGTCGTCGGGAGGTTTCCACGACGGAAAGAATCACACTCATGTTCTGGCTGCCGGAGGCGGCTTCAGTACCAAAGCTCAGCTTGC
>CAIXQV010000461.1 GCA_903921605.1 uncultured Planctomycetaceae bacterium
GTATCGCTTGTGGGTCGAGCATCCAAAGTTCGTGCCGGATGATGTGGCGGCGAAGATGGACTGGCGAGCCGGTGAGGATAAAGGCCGCATCTGGCGAATTGTTGCGGAGAAGGCTCCGGACGTTAAGCCGTTTGTGCCTCCAACGACGACTGAAGAACTTGTCAAGATGTTGAGTGATGGTAACGGCTGGCGACGGATGTTAGCTCAGAGGTTGCTGGTGGAAGGAAAGCAGGCAGACGCGGCTGCGAAGCTTCGAGCTTTGCTGCCATCGGATGTTCCAATCTCGCCGCTTAAAAGTGGGTCACCGGAGATGTTGCACGCCCTCTGGACCTTAGATGGGCTGGGCCAACTCGAACCGTCTGATTTAAAGCGTATACCTGGTGCTCTTTCTAACGCATGGGGGCTGTCATTCATGCGAGATTGCATCAGACTGGCTCACCTTCGATTTCCTGAAGACGAACCTCTACAAACTACGACGAGCCGGCTTAGTTCGTACAAGAGCGGCGAAGTGCAGTTTCAGGCCATTTTGACGACGAGTTGGAGCAAGCGGCCTGATTCGGCGAAGATGTCAGTTCCGTCGAATCTCGATGACCCGTGGATTCAGCGAGCATGGCTGATCGCGGCCCCGGACATTGCCGCCGATGTTGCGGAGGTCGTTGTGCGTGAATCGCTGAAAGTTCCAACGACGGCAACGACGCGTTCTGAGTTTCTCAAGCAGCTCGCACTCAACGTGGCCGTGCGAGGAGATCTTGAACAATTGAAGACGCTGGCCGCTGTTGTCGGTGAAAGTCCTGAATCGGGACTCTGGTGGCAGACAGCGATTGTGATTGGCCTGGCCGACGGGTTGCCTCGCTGTCAGAACGCGGAAATCCCAAAGAGCTTGGCTGCGTTTCTGCAGACGCCTCCCGCAGGATTGAAGGATTCGGTATCGCCGATCGAGAAGGTTGTGAAGCTAGCCTCAGAGACGGCCGTGAATAAATCACTCAGCGACGTGGATCGTATCGCCGCGATGGGCCTGATGTCTCACCTTCCTCCGGAAGCCCTGACGACAGCTCTGGAAGCATTACTAAAACCGGGCGAATCATCCGGATGTCAGCGAGCTGCCATTGATGCGGCTCGTCGCAGTGGTCGACCGGAACTTTCTGCGATCGTATTGGCTCATTGGGAGCAATTGAATCCTCAGTCTCGCTCGGCAGCACTGGACCTATTGCTGATTCGCAAGGAGTCTGTGACAGAACTTCTGAAGACGATGGCCGCCGGCACGATTTCCTCGTCGGCAGTTTCCATCGATCAGCGATTAATTCTGCTGCAGCATCCGGACGAAACCATTCGCACCACAGCGATTGCGTTGTTCGGCGGAACGGTTTCGGCCAATCGAAAAGCCGTCGCAGAACAATACGCGAAAGCTCTGGAACTAAAGGGGGATGTAACTCGCGGAGCCGCCATCTTCGAAAAAACCTGCAGCAAATGTCACCGCATTGGAACTGTCGGCCACAACGTCGGCCCGGACATCAGTGATACTCGCGCACGTGCCAGAGATGCTCTGCTGTACGACGTGCTGGATCCGAACCGCCGAGTTGACCCGCAATATACAGAGTACATCGTGGTCACAACTGACGGACGACTGCTGAACGGCCTGATGATTGCAGAATCGACAGACTCCGTCACACTTCGCCAGCCCGAAGGTCGTGAGCAGACGATTCCTCGCAGTGATATCGAAGAACTGAAGACCACAAACAAGTCTTTGATGCCCGAAGGAATCGAACGCGATGTGACCGTGGAACAAATGGCCGACGTGCTGGAGTTCCTGAAGGGGCGATAAGAGGAAGAGTCCCGTCGGCAGAGCGACGGGGGTACGGTACACCCGTCGCTCCGCCGACGGGAACTTGTGGTGGTCAGCAATCGACACAGGAAACAGGTCTGTCTGTGACATCCGCGTGGGACTCATTAAAAGGTCATCAGGAACAGCGAGCGTTGTTCGAACGTTCGGTGCAGCGCGGACGGTTGTCGCATGCGTATGTTCTGGCCGGATCGGATGGCATTGGCAAGCGAAAGTTTGCTCGGCTTCTGGCTCAGTCGATGTTCTGTCGTGAGCGTAAGCCGGATGAGATCGATGCCTGTGGTGAATGCCGAGCGTGTCGCAGTTTTATCGCGGGCACCTGGCCCGACTATATTGAGATCGGTCTGCCGGCCGGCAAATCCGTCATCCCGATTGAGCTCATCGCCGGTGATAGCGACAAACGAGGTCGCGAAGGGCTGTGCTTTGAGTTATCGATGTCGCCTCAGGCGTCTGATCGGCGAGTCGCCATTATCAACGATGCGCATCGGATGAATGCCGAAGGAGCGAACTCCCTGCTGAAGACTCTGGAGGAACCACCCGCCCAGGCTTTGATTCTGCTGGTCTGCGATAATCCCGATTCGTTGCTGCCAACAATTCGATCACGCTGTCAGGTCGTGCGATTTTTTCCGATGACCGAAACGGACGTTCGAGACATCCTGATTGCCGAAGAAATGGTCGAGAACCCCGAAGAAGCGGCCACGATTGCCGCCATGGCTGAGGGCAGCATTACGCTCGCAGCGCAGTTATTGAATCCTGACCTGCGACAGCTTCGCCAACTGATCAGCCAGCAGCTTGATCAATTGGAAAACATGAAGCCGGTGGAGATTTCCAAACAAGTCACTGATGAACTGGAACGAATCTCATCAGGAGCCGATGAACAACGCCGCAACGGACAATGGCTGCTGCGGTTTGTCGCCGAGGTTTTGAATGGTCGCCTGCGAAGACTAACCTCGGGAGATTTCTCCGACCCGTTGCTGAAGCGATTTGGCGTTCGCAACGGCGTTGATATGCTGGCCCCGTTACTGGATCGAGTGATCTCGGCGGCTCATCAGATCGAAGGCAACTCGCCGGTCAGATTGGTGCTCGAAGCCATGTTCGACGACATCGCTCGGCAACTACGGCTCGGCCCAATTTCTGCAAGATAAAGTCTAATTTTGTAGACTGGCCACTCTTGTCCAATAAAAAACGACGGGCAGAAATACCCGTCGTACTTTGAGTGGCCTGGTGGATTGGTGGATCCTATGGATTTCGAATTGCCCAAAGATGTTTGAAGGTTCTCAGGTAAATCGTGCCGTTGGAGATGGCCGGTGATGACGACTGATCTTCGCCCAGTTCATTGACCGCCAGCGACTTGAATTCTCGCCCGGTCTGAACCACGGTGATGCGACCATCGCGAGCCGTGAGGTAAAGTTTTCCATCAGCCACCACTGGTGACGCACGATGACGCTGGCGATGAGTTGCTTCGGAGTAGACTTCTTTGCCCGTCATTTTTTCAAGAACCGTCAGATTGCCATTCTCCATGCACAGATAAACCAGATCATCAAGGATAACTGGCGTTGGCACGTCGGGAGTTCTTTTCCACGACCAAAGCAGCATATCCGCTTTGCCTGTGATGTCTCCGGTGCCCGTGGGCTTGATCGCCAGCAGAGGATGCTGCTTGGCTGACGGGACAACAATGATGCCCGGGGCTGAAACTGGTGACGCCACAAATCGCAGAGTCGGATCGTAAGGCAGCACTTTGTCATCACGTCGATTGAGTCCGCCACAACGCCAGACTTCGTGACCCTCTTTCAAATTGTGAGCCACGATGAAATCAGCTCCGTGGCTGAGAAGCAGCTTGGTCTCGCCATCCTGATACATCATGGGTGAAGCATACGAGTGTTCGTTCTCGGCTTCGGCATCGCTGGGACGGTCAACCTTCCAGACTTCCTTGCCGGTGGCTCCATCGAGTGCCACGACGCAGGCTTCGCGAGTTTTCGCATCGCCTTCGCCATGAATCAACTGCAAATAGAGTACACCGTTATCCAACACTGGTGTGGAACTCATGCCGAACTGAATACTGAACTTGCCGTAGCGATCCTGAAGATTGAACTTCCAGACTTCTTTGCCTTCAACTGTGTAACAGCCCAGCGTGCCTTCGCCCATGAAGGACCAGACATGTTTGCCATCAGTCACTGGTGATGGTGACGCGGAGTTGCCTTCGTCGCCACGAGCATCTTTATTCCCTGAAGCCACGACCTGCTTCCAGAGTTCTTTGCCTTCCGTGCTGACGGACATCAGCACCAAGTCGCCACCAGCGTTGACCGACGTCAGAAAGATCTGTTTGTCCCATACGACTGGTGAAGCACCGGCGGAACCGGGCAATTCAAGCTTCCACGCGACGTTCTTCGTGGGGCTCCATTCCGTCGGCAGATTCTTTTCGGTGCTCAGACCATTCCCGGCTGGACCTCGCCACCCCGGCCAATTGTCGGAGAGTGCTGACGCAGAGAAACCAACGGAGACAGATAACAGCACCAGACAACGAATCACGAACACCACGGCAATTCCTCACAAAGGCAGGACGAATCAAGAACGAGCGTCCGCAGTTTGCCGACAGCCAACTCGCCCGTCAATCGAACCGCTGATTGCTCGACATCCAAAGTTCCCTCGGGAGTGAAGCCTGCGGTCCGAGGCGCGTGGTGCGCGCGAAGGATTAACCACAGAGGTCACAGAGTTCACAGAGGGGAATCACAGAGAGAGCGTACGTTTTTGAACGCAGGGGCTGCAGAGGAACGCTGCGGGAAAACAAGCTCTTCTGCTTCCTCTGCGTTACCCTACGAACTCCGCGTTCACAAGAACTGCTTTCGCTCCTCCTGCGTTTCCTCTGTGCTCTCTGTGACCTCTGTGGTGAACCCTGCGATTCAGACGCAGCTGAAAGGATCCATGACGCGCAAACCACCGCGCAACAAAAAACCATCGGACAATCTCGAAAGACTGTCCGATGGTGTGTTTTCTCGACGTGGTCAGATCGCCGAGGCCTCTTGTTGGTTTCTCAGGCCAACTGCTTTCGACGATTAACGAGAGTACGAATACGTTCGGCGAGCAGAGCTGCGTCGAATGGTTTTCGGAAGGTTTCGTTAAACACCGAACGGTCGAAGCCGGATGCGTTGTCTTCGTCGCTGAGCAGACCGATCAGAACGGTTTCGGTGAACTCTGTGTTTCTCCGAAGGTTCTGAGCAATCATTAACGCTTCTTCGCGTCCCATAACAAAGTCCACCACGACGCAATCGGGGTGAATAGACTCTGCCTGGATACCAGCTTCAAAGCCACTGGCAGCAATTTCGATCTTAAAGTCGTCGTTGGAAATCATCTCATTCAAACTCGATCGAGTTGTCAGATCTGAACCAACGAGCAAAATTTTGCCCATTGCTTCGTCTTCCAGCTCGCCGAGCGGCATTCCGTGTTCCTTTAGGAACCGGATAAGATGTTCGCGTGGAATGCGTCTATCTTGTGAGCCAGGAATTCGATAGCCTCTCAGTCGTCCGGAATCGAACCACTTTGAGACAGTACGCGGGGCAACTTTACAGATCTTTGCTACCTGACCAGTAGTGAAGATCGTCTTCATGGGCGGGCTCTCCAATCAGTTCTGCACCATCCCGGTTCCCGTCCTAGGAACCCGGATCGCCATTACTCGGATGTCCCATTTCGGATGAGTTTCAGAAAAGAAACTCGCTGTCGTGACAGCCGAAACAGTACGCGGGTCCGAGATAATAACAGGGGTCGTTCTTTGGATTGCGTGCGGCGCAATCCCGTGCCTGCACAAGGCACTGGGAGATATTTCACTCTGCAAATCGATCAAGACGTGCAGCGACCTTTTCCGGACATCCCTTCCGTTACGGTCAGACGCTGAAATACCCCCCTGGCGAATCAAACTATTGTGCTTCCTGGCCTCCCCGGGTAATCACACTCAGTGTTATTACCGCCACAACAGGATGACAATCGCCTGCTTTATGTTCGTCGTTTCGATGGGAACGACTTTAAGACGTTTTACAGACCTGCAGCAACTGCCTGGAAGAA
>CAIXQV010000462.1 GCA_903921605.1 uncultured Planctomycetaceae bacterium
AATGCTCAGAACTATCTCCCGAACACTCAGGGATTTTCACCGCAAGCTCGCCTGCTGCCGTATATGGAACAGGCCAACCTTCAAAACCTGCTGGATTTCACGCAGTATGGATTTAGTGGCCCCTTCAGTGCCTTGGTTCCGAATCCTCAGTTTGCGGCCGCGTTTGCGACACCACTTCAAATCATGCTTTGCCCCAGCGATCCGGCTCCGACTCAAAACACTGGTGCCGGCGGAGCTATTTATGCAGGCCTCAATTACATGATCAGCTACGGCAGCGGCATGAATGCCAACTATGACCTTCGGTGGCCGACTGACGGCATTGTTTACGAAAACTCGAATGCCAAGATTCGAGATATCACTGACGGAACTTCGAACACTGTTGTGATGAGTGAAGCCATTCGCAGCGTAGGGGCCGACTTTACTCTGGCAGCCGGTACTTTGCCGAAGTTTAACTACCAGGCCACGATGAACGGCTCGTCCGGAGTCAGTGCCAATCTTCAGGCTGTGCAGGGTCTGGCAGGTTCAGGTGGCGGATGGGTCAATGGACCAGCCGGTGTTATCATCAATCCAGATCTCTCCACAGTCTGGCCTCTAAAGACCAGCTGGCGTGGAGCTGCGAGCGCGGCTCTGCGTGGTCGCGGTGTGTCATGGGCTCATTCCGGCGCCGTCAGCACTTTGACTAACGGCTACAACACGCCAAACAGCAGGATCCCGGATGTTGTGGTGCACTTCACCGGCTTCTTCGGACCTCGCAGTTTTCATACCGGCGGTGCTCAGGTTCTGCTCGGCGATGGTTCTGTGAGATTCCTCAGCGACAACATCGACGCCATGCTGCACCGCGGTATGCACAGCCGCAACGGCGGCGAAGTCCTGGGCGAGTTTTAGTTCGCACAGCAGTTGCCAACACTCCCTTCCGCCACCGGGTTCACCCCGGTGGTTTGACGGACTTTTCACCACTTCCAGCCTCTCAACAGCCAACTCAGTCAGGTGTCGCATGTCCGAAAAATCATGGCCCGATTATCGAGCTGTCTGGCGCTGGCACTTCTATGCCGGATTGCTCTGTATTCCGTTCGTGATTGTGCTTTCGATCAGTGGCTTGATTTATCTGTTCAAGCCACAGATCGAAGCCTGGAACAATCGACACTACGACAATCTGCAGTTGTCCAGTCCCGCTAAGCCTGCGTCAGAACAAATCGCCGCTGCGATTGCATCACTGCCGGGATCAACATTCAGCAGTTATGAGTTGCCGGAGTCATCCACGTCATCGGCTCGCGTCGTCGTGAAGCATAATGACGCCTCGATTCGAGCCTACGTTCATCCAGAAACATTGCAGGTTCTGCATACGGTCAATGAGAACGAACGTTTCATGCGATGGATCTTTCGGCTGCATGGAGAATTGTTGATGGGAGATCGTGGGTCGAATCTTGTTGAGCTGGCAGCCTGTTGGACCATCGTTCTTTTGATCACCGGACTCTTCCTATGGTGGCCACGAAACATGAAAGGCCTGGGAGGCGTTCTGTATCCGCGTTTGTTCGGCGGATCACGCATGTTCTGGCGAGATATTCATAGTGTCGTCGGCATGTGGATCTCCTTTTGCGCCATTTTTCTGCTGCTGACCGGATTGCCGTGGGCCAAATTCTGGGGCGACTATTTCAAGCAGGTTCGTCAGGTCACCGGCACCGCGGTCGTACAACAGGATTGGTCCAACAGCAACAACGCTGGGCGTGGTCGATCAGAGAAATCCGGCGGTGGCGAACATGGTGACCATGGCGGCAGTAAGGGAAGTTCAGCAGGTTCAAAAGGAGCTAAGCCACCAGCAACGCCGGTGGATTACTCGGCCATCGATATCATGGTCGCCAAAGTTGTGCCCTTGAAGCTGGATGCACCTGTCATCATCGCTGCACCCAGTGGACGATCGAAAACATGGAGTGCGAAATCGAATACTCCGAATCGGCCGCGTCGCGTTACCGTAGAGCTGGATCCAAAGACCGGCAGTATTCTCAGTCGAGAAGACTTCAAAGATCGACACTGGGTGGATCGCGCTGTCGGCGTCGGCATTGCGGCTCATGAAGGCGCGTTGTTTGGCTGGCCGAATCAGGTCCTGGGAGTTCTGACGACTCTGGGCCTGGTCCTGCTGTCTGTCAGCGGTGTGATCTTGTGGTGGAAGCGTCGTGATCAGGGAGTTCTCGGCGCACCGAAACCAGCGTTAAGCCCTCGCGTGTCGTGGGGACTAATTTCCATCATCGTGTTGATCGGCATCTGTCTGCCACTCTTCGCGGCGTCTTTGCTGATCGTGCTGCTGCTGGAGTGGCTGGTTCTGAGCCGTATCGCTCCTGTGCGAAACTGGCTGGGTTTGATCACAAAGTCGGCTGCCACAACATAACTTCAATGCACTCCGGCGAAGTGCAAACCAGAAACTGATCATGCGACAATTCAACAGCATCCTTGCCGTCGTTCTGTTCACCGTCTCGTTGTTGAGCGGATGCGGTGATGCGCCCTCTCCAGCCGCAGGTGGCACGCCTGGTACATTGTCATTTGCCGATGGAGTGACCAGCGATATCAATATCACCGTCCATCGAAACTCGGCCGGAAGTTTTCAGCCGATTGGTTTCGGACTAACGGATGTCGAAGGAAAATTTATTCTCTATCAAAACGGGGCGGCCGGACCACTCTGGCTGGAGCCCGGTGATTACGTCTTTACTCTGGAATCGGTTGGTCCGTCGATCACGTTACCCAAAGAGTACATCAGCGCTCAAACAACTCCGCTTAAGCTGAGCTGGACTTCCGATTCAAAGTCAGCTGATTTGACGGTGCCGCAGAAACTGCAGAACTCGAAGTAGACCTGGTCGTTGAGTGCA
>CAIXQV010000463.1 GCA_903921605.1 uncultured Planctomycetaceae bacterium
CGGTGGCGACTTTGATGGCAAAGCTCTGACAGGTGATCTTGCTCTGGGCCAGATCAATTCTGCCCGCACAGCTTTGACGGCTGGAAGCGACATCAGCGATGCCAACGGAGCGACTTTGAACGTAATCGGGACTTCTGTCAGTCTGCGGGCTGGCGGCCTGATTGGTAATCATCACAACGGAAATGGCACGTCCCTGATCAACGCCAATGCCATCGACACTCAGGTCTCAACACTGGCTGCCTCGGCCGGGACAGGGATCTACATTGAAGAAGCGAACAGTCTGACGATCGATACCGTCGCGACTGTCAGCGTGTCGGTGAACAATCCGAAGCAGGCGAACTTCGACAGCGCCACGACCGATGTGCCGGAATCACGCAGCTCGGCGGCCCTCGAAGATCTGACGACGACAAATAACGGACCGATCAAAATTGTGACATTGAACGGTTCGCTCACGATCAATGGAGGTAGTTCGGCGGTCTCCGGATTAACAGTCAACGGAACGGGTGATGTTCTGCTGGAAGCACGTGGAGCGGGCAGTGATGTTACGCTGAATGCGGATATCAACGGTAGCACTGGAGATGTGACCATAATCGCTGCGGATTCCGTATCGATCAACCGAGATATAACAACAAACGGATCGGGAACGGTCTATGTACAGGCGCAAGCGGGTTCCATCACACTGACAGATGGTGACTCGAATTCAACTGGTATCCAGACCGGCGCGGGCGACATTCTGCTTCAGGCGTCATCGAACATCACGTTAAATGCTGAATTGGAATCTACAGCCGCGAGTATCGGTGTTGATGCTGGTGCAAGCCTGGAGCAAAGCAAGGACATTACAGCAGGGGCTGATATTCTGCTCGTTGCAGTTCAGAACATTACGATGCATGGCAGCGCTGTTACTGAAGCTGGTGGCGGCGAACTGATCATGAACGCCGGTGAGAATATTTCTCTTGGCTTACTTCAGGCCACAAATGTCTCACTGGAGTCAGGTGGCAGCATTCTGGACGTTCGAGTTGCGGAAACAACCAATATTCGTGCTTCCAATTTGCGAATGGTAGCTGGCCTTGAAATTGGCGCAGATGATCCGGGAAGCTCCGCTGACACAAATCTCCACGCGATCGACACCGAGGTGACAAATCTCGCGGCACAGTCTGCTGCTGGAATTCATGTTCAGGAGGCTGCAGCGGGCGGCGCGGTTATTGTCCGAGATGTGGCCAGCATCAAAACCACGATTTCTGTTGAGCGTGCCAATTTTAACAGCACCCAGTCGGTGGTCACGCAGGCTGACAACTTAAGCGGGCTCGCGGATCTCACGACAACTCTCAATGGCGATATCAAACTCGTTGCGAAGAACGGTTCCATCACAATCAACGATGGAGTGGCTGGCGTAATCAATGCCGCGAACTCACGCGGCATACAGGCTCACGGATCCGGAGACGTGCTTCTGGAAGCACAAGGTGCAACCAGTGATGTCCTGATCAATTCGAGTATCCGCAGTGGAAGCGGCCACATCACGCTCAACAGTGCTGATGCCGTTGAGCTCAACGCCAGTCTTCAGACCAGCGGCAATGGAACTGTGTTTATCGTTGCCGGAACCGACATCGATCTGGATGCTGAACTGATTACGATCAGCGGGGATATCCTCGTTCAGGCCGGGCGTGATCTGACCCAGACCGATCTCGTTCAAAGTTCTGCAGGGGATATCGGCCTGATGGCAGGAAGAAATCTGCTGCAATCCGCCACTGGCGACATGTCCACTTCGCTCGGTAATGTCCTTGTCGAGGCGGGGACAAACTGGGAAATGAATGGAGATACAACAATCACCGTCGGTGGTGGAAAGGTCGTTGGACAATCACAATCAGGTCGAATTCTGCTGGGAGTTATCGAACTCACAAATGCCACGATCAATCGGGTTGCACTTTCCGCGGGGAGCGATCTGCTTGACGCTAATGCAGCAGCGATCAACATCCACGAGTCAACAGCTTCATCGGAGACCTCGGTCAGTCTTCGATCCGGCGGAGCAATCGGGAGCTCAGATCTGCTGAATCCGTTGCCTGGCCAGAACGTTAATGCTTTGGATCTGAATGTCGATGTGGTCTCCGCCAGTGCAATGGCAGGAATCTATCTGCGCGAAGTTGCTGCGGGCGGAGGACTCACTGTCTCAACTGTTGACGCGGTGAGCGTGTCTATCAATGGCGTTCAACGGTCTCGTTTCAACAGTTCCAGTACAAATGCCGGACAGAGCCGCACAGTGGCCGCACTGGAAGACCTCGCCACAAGCAGCGGGCCGGTGAAGCTCGTCACTGAGAATGGCACGATTGTACTGAACGGCGGCGCTGATTCGACGGGATTGTTAGCGGGCGGCAGCGGCGATGTGCTTTTGGAAGCGAGAGGGGCTGGCAGCGATGTCGTTGTGGATGCCACAATTTCCAATGGCACGGGGCATGTCACGCTGAACGCAACAGATCATGTCGACCTGAATGCGGCTCTCAGCACAGGCGGCTCGGGCACAGTCTTCGTGACAGGTGCGAGCATCAGCATCAATGCCGATGTAACGTCATTGAACGGTGATGTACTGATCTCGTCCACACAGGGAATCATTCAGTCGGCTGCTATCAACTCAACGAGCGGCGACGTGGGACTGTTCGCCAACCTTGCGATTACTCAAACAAACAGCGGAGACATTAACACCACCTCGGGTGATGTGGTTGTGGAAGCTGGCACAGACTGGACAATGTCCAATGGGACAGTCATCACAGCCGGCGGAGGCGATTTTGATGGCAAAGCACTCGCTGGCGATATTGCGTTGGGTCGGATCAACTCCGACAGAACGGCACTCACTGCCAGCAGTGACATCAGCGACGCGAACAGCACAACTTTGAATGTAGTGGGAAGATCACTGAGTCTGAGGGCTGGCGGGCTGATTGGTAATCATGACAATACAAATCAGACACCCCTTAGCAACACAAATGCGATTGATACGCAGGTTACAACACTCGCAGCAATGGCGGGCACGGGCATCTACATTGAAGAAGCGAGCAGCCTGACAATCGACTCTGTTGCTGCCATCAACGTTTCTCTCGACGGCCCTGTTCGATCGAATTTTAAGAGCAACACGACTGATGTTTCTCTGTCTCGCAGTACGGCAGTGCTGGAAGATCTGACGACCACAAACAATGGACCTATCAAGATCGTCACACTTGACGGCGACATCACTGTAAACGGCGGAACAACGGCGGGCGTAGGCATCTCAGCCAATGGCACCGGCGATGTTCTGCTGGAAGCTCGCGGCGCGGGAAGCGACATCAGGGTTAACTCAGATGTGATCAGCGGAACCGGTCATATCAGCCTTGAGGCTGCAGATTCAATCAGCATCGTCAGAGACATCATCACTGGTGGCGCGGGAAGCGTCCTGCTTAATGCGAGCACTGGCACGATCACCCTCACAGATGCAGATGCAAACATCACCGGAATCCGGACATCATCGGGCGATATCCTTTTGCAGGCGGCGCAGAATGTGACACTGACGGCTGACCTTGAATCTGCGTCTGGCAATATTGGCGTCGCATCCGGAAGTGATCTGCAACAGAATCGAAACATCACTGCCGGAGGCGATATTCTGCTGGCTTCGACACAGAACATCACGATGGCTGCTACTGCAGAGACGAGGGCTAACGGCGGAGAAATGATTCTCACTGCAGGTCAGGATATCTCTCTGGGTTTGCTGCAGGCCACTAACGTCTCATTAAACTCCGGCGCCGATATTCTTGATGCCCGTCTGGCCGAAACCACTAATGTTCGAGCGACGAATCTTCGCATGATTGCGGCGGGTGCTATTGGTGATGCGGATTTGAGTAGCGGCTCCGGCACGAATCTGCACGCCATCGACACAGAAGTGACCAACCTCGCCGGAGAGTCAGGTACTGGTATCCATGTGCGGGAAGTGAGTGCTGGTGGTTCTGTTGAGGTACGAGACATCGCTGCCATATCAGTCGACGTCACCTCCGGCAGAGTCAATTTCAACAGCACGCGGATCGACGTGGTACTGACACAACGCCTGAGTGGTTTGAGCGATCTGACAACCACCAGAAATGGTGACATTAAACTGCTGGCCGAGAATGGACAAATCGAAATTCTGGATGGCGGCAATGGAGTACCGCAAGCCTCAGACGGTAAGGGCGTCAGCGCGCATGGGACTGGTGATATTCTGTTGGAGTCGCGAGGCAATGGCAGCGATGTGGCCGTGAATTCTGATTTGAAGAGTGACAGCGGACATATCACTGTAAATGCCGCAGATGATGTGAATCTGACAGCAGACATGGCGACGAGTGGCCTTGGCACGGTTTACCTGCGGTCGCAGAACAATGCCACGGACGGGGCCACGGGAATTGTCATGGCGAACGGGACCTCGATCACGACTGGTGGAGGCAACGTTCGACTGGTTGCAGGTAATGAATCAGACATTCGCCTGGGACTTATCAATGCAGGCACTGGTGATGTCAGCCTGAATGCGGAGCGTTCCGTACTGGACAACAATGGCAGCTCGCTTAACGTCCTGTCAGATGCGTTGCGAATTGTGGCCGACGCTGCAATCTCCGGGGCAGGCAGCGTAATCTCCCTGAATGGAAACGGCGCGGGCATTATCGGCGGCCCGGAGACAGGCAACGGCACACCTAACGCCAACATAAACGCCCTGAATCTTCAGGTTTCTACAGTGGCGGCTCAGTCAGCCGATGGGATCTATCTGCGTGAAGCAGATGGGCTGACCATCCAGTCGACGGGCATGATCTCGGTCGAGCAGTCGAATTTCAACAGCAGCACGACGACACGGACGGATGCCTCATTGAGCGATTTGGTGACGACAGACAATGGCTCGATCAAGCTATTGAGTGCTCAGGGGACGATCACGGTCTCCGACGGCGATGGAGACGGCGTGGGCATCAAGGCTGATGGGACGGGTGATGTGTTGCTTCAGACTCAATCAGCGACAGGCGACGTTATTGTTGACGCCGCGATCACCAGTGCTCTTGGACATATCACCCTGCGTGCGGCAGATGATGTCGATGTGAATGCCGGCATCAGCACGAGCGGAACCGGGACAGTGTTTATCACCGGTGCCGGGGTGAGCATTGATTCGACTACGACGACCGCAGACGGGGATGTGTTGATTTTGTCAACTCAGAGTCTGCGGCAGACGGCATTGATTTTATCGGCCAGCGGAAACGTCGGATTAATCGCAGCGAGGACGATTGTTCAATCAGACAGTGGTGATGTCACCTCGATCTCAGGCGATGTGCTTGTTGAAGCAGGCCAGGACTGGACAATGTCGACCGGCACTGTGATCAGCGCCGGAGGAGGCGATTTTGACGGCAAGTCGCTCGCCGGCGATATTGCTCTGGGACAGATTCTTTCGGCAAGAGCTGCGGTTACGGCAGGCAACGATGTTAGCGACGCAAACGGTACTGCTCTGAATATGATTGGAACGTCCGTTACGTTTCGGGCGGGCGGACAAATCGGCAACTCCGATCCCACCAATGGAACGGTGCTGACGAATCTGAATGCGATTGACACTCAGGTCAGTAATTTGGCAGCCCTGGCTGGCACGGGGATATTCATTGAAGACGCGGACAGCCTGATTATTGATTCTGTGGCGGCTGTGAATGTTTCCATCGCTGGTCCGAAGCAGGCCAACTTCAATAGCTCCACCACGGATGTACCTCAATCACGAGGCACGGCTATTCTCGAAGATCTGACGATGACGGGAGTCGGTGAAATCAGGATCACCACAGTCAGCGACTCCATCACATTGAATCGCGGCATAGCCATCGCTGGAGATTTGCTGAAGGATATCGCTGTTTACGCTCCCGGTGGCGGCAAAGTTTCGATTCAGGCAGCCACCGACATTTACGTGCGTGGAAACATCGTGACGCGGCCGGAAGGAATTGTTTCAATTGATCCCACGACGGACGGTATTCGGCTCATCGCGAATTCCGGTGACATTGTGATCGGCGATCCGAGCGACCTCACTCGTCAGATCGTAATCAGCACCGACCATGATGAAGTGAATGGATCAAACGACACAACAGACGATGTCGTTGATCTGATTGCTCGAGTTGGTCAGGTCGGGAATGCGACAGTCGGAGGAAAAATCTCGATTCAATCACCCGTGACAATTCGTACTGACGGCGGCGTCGCGAAGAAATTTGGTCCTCGCCCCGACGTTGGAGTTACTTCGACAGCCTTCTTCCAATACGTAAGCAATCCACTGCCGCTGGCGATCGACAATTCAGCGGCGGCCTGGGGCACAGGAAATGCGTATATCAATGCCTTCCATGTTCTGATTGGCCAATCGGGCGAAGAAAACCTCACCGTTGACATCGACTGGCAGGATCCATCTGAAGAGCCTGGCGTTTTTAATCACAGCGGCACTCAGACAATTGCGGGGAACCTGGGAATCTACAATCAGATTTCCTCCGAGCGAATTCAGCAATTCCTTGTGGAGAAAGGTGGCCCATCCACACAAGCAATCGACAACAACACGAATGGACAAATTGTTGTCGGCCATCTCTACACTGCGTTGGACTACACGAGGTTTCAGCAGCAACAGAATCGCACGACGATCATCATTGATCTCAGCGTTTCCCACCACTCTTCGATTAACCTGACGGCCTCTTCGATCGCTCAAAGTGGCGTGACTCAGAGAGTCCCGGGCCTTGATGCAGCCTCGACAGACATCTCTACAACTGTTTCGGATCGTGGCTCTGATACTCCGGATATCTTTGAGAATGGTATCGCCTTGTTCAAGATTCCCACGGTCACTCCTGCACCGCCAGCACTGTTTATAAGCACCTTTGTGCCTCGTGCAGATCGTCCATTCAACGTGGCTCCCCCTGAAAATCAGGCCGTGCTGTCAGCCCAGAGCACCGCGGAATTCGGCAGTGGGGCGGTGGGCGGAAGCGTCTTCTCCACTGAGGTTTACTTCCAGATTCGTCGGCAGTACGAAACTGATGGGCCCGCCGAAGTTGTGGTTGAACGCATCACCGACAGCAGTTTGATCTCTTCACGTGAGGCGTTTGAAAAATTCGTGGAGCAGAATCCGGAACTTCAGGATGGTGCTGGCTACGAGATCTGGCTGATCTCTGAAACCGGTGGTCAAAAAGTCGAACGTCCGATCGTGGAATTTGAAATTTCCGGAGGCCAGCCCGGAACAATGAATGATGCGGAACCAGAAGGTAGTCCAGCACAACAATTGAAGGATCTTCCGTTTGAGCAGCCTGCTGAAGCGGACGCAAATCCTGAAGCCCAGGATTCGGAGATTCCGCAGGCCAGCCTGGACGTCGACTCTACCCCCCTGGAATCTGCTCACAAGGGCACCTCGCCGGAAATCAACAACGCTGACCGGGCAGTCTCCGCTGCTTCGGGAGCAGAGCAAGAAACATCAACGCTGGTATCTGAAGCACTGAATCCTTCATCAGCAGCTTTGGTGGGATTGATGGTTCGACGATTCCGCAAGCGACAACAGGAGTCGGCTACGGCTCAGAGCACATTCTCTCGTGCAGCGCGATTCCAAAGAAAACACTCATCACCAAACGCAGAACTTGAAGTTCGAGGTTCCTCCGATGTCTGATCCATCAAAACAGTCGACTCATAAATCAGGTGATGAGAATTCTCGAGACGATTCCGTGAACATGGACGCCACGTTCGTACCAGAGTCTCTACCTGACTCTCCGGAAGCGGAGACCGATTACGGCGCGACGATTACAGGGATGCCTATTCACCTTGATGACGACGATGATGAGTTCGATTCAGAGCGTTTTGACGACGAGTCCTCGAATGAGATGGTCACTTTCGTTCCTCAGGAGCCGGCGTCGGTTGAGGAGTCAGGGGAAGAGTCTGATAATCCACTTAGCAACACTGATGCAACTTCTGTCGGCATGTCTGCGGGATCAGATATTTCCGAGGACAATCTCGCAACCATACTTCCCGAACAGAGCAACGAAATTGCCGATGGAGATTCGTTCTCCGGAACTGTGATCGCAGAAAACCCAGAGGAGATCGCGGATAACTCGACCATTATCAACCAGTCAGGGGAAGGGCTTGCAGCGGCGAGGGGTCAGACTCCGGACTCCACGATTGCTGACCAGCGAAAGTCCGGCCCGCAAAGTGGAAAATCCACGGTCGCTCTTTCCCAAAGCGGGTCACCCGAACCCTCAGGATCGAACTCTGATTCTTCGCAGCCGGAATCGGGAACCAGTTCGAGCATTGGGGCAAGCTCACAGTCCGGCGGGACCGGAGCAGGAACCGGGGCGGGCAGTAAAGTTTCATCGCAGATCTGGACATCCTCTGAGAACTCCAGTCTTGATGAACTGATAACTATCCGCAAACGCCCGGTGTCCGGCTCAGGTAACTTTACGCAAACAGCTGACGCGGACTTTGAAATCGTTGAAAAGCTTGCGGAAGGCGGTATGGGAGTCGTCTATGTTGCGCGGCAGCGATCGCTGAATCGCGAACTGGCGATCAAGACCCTCAAGTCTGGTGCCGGTGCCTTTTCAGGAACCATGGGAAAGTCGAAGTCATCGAAAGCAGTTTCACGAGCAGACCGCCAGAAACGTGAAATGTTTCTGTCCGAAGCTCTGGTCACAGCGAATCTGGTTCATCCCAATATCATTCCGATTCATGAGTTGGCAGAGACAGGCGAAGGCACGCCGTACTATGTGATGAAACGTGTCCATGGCATTCCGTGGAACAAGCGAATCACAACGATGACGCTCACGGAAAATCTGGATGTCATGCACAAGGTGTGTGACGCGATCGCTTATGCTCATCACCATGGCGTCATTAATCGAGACCTCAAACCCGAAAATATTATGCTCGGGGAGTTCGGGGAAGTGCTGGTTCTGGACTGGGGCCTTGCGGTCCCGGCACCTCACGCTGCGGAGCAAAACTTTCGCTCGCCGGTCGCGTCCTTTGGAGCAGGCACGCCAGCCTACATGTCGCCGGAACTCTGGGCCGGACCTCCAGAAGCCATTGGTGAGTGCAGTGACATTTACCTTCTGGGAGCCATCTTATACGAGATCGTCACAGGGCTTCCTCCTCACGAGTTTCCTCGTTCAGAAAAGAAGGGGGCTCGCAGCGATATCTGGAAGTTGATCGACGATGTACTACGACAAAACGTAATTCGTTCCACGCAGGAATCCGGCGAACTGCTGGAGATCGCAATGAAGGCGATGCGAACGAATCCCGATGAACGATTCGGGAGCGTCCTCGAATTCCAGTTTGCAGTTCGAAACTTTCAGCGGCATGAAGAGAGCCGTCGCCTGAGTTCTCGTGCTACAGAACTGGTCGACAGTCAGGCCAATCAGGAACGCGATTATCACACTTGCCAAACAGCAGCCGCCTTGTACGAAGAATCTCTTCGAACATGGCCACAGAACGGACTGGCTCGCAACGGATTACGAACAACACGACTGTTGTATGCCAACCTCGCGGCCAGCAAAGGCGACTATGACCTTGGTTTGCAGGTGGCGACGCAGGAGTCTGATGCCGAGTTCGTGGCAATCGCTCGCAAACTCCGGACAGCTCGCCGAGTACGCTCAAGTGTCAAATGGACCGCTTTAACAGCATTACTTTGTGTCGCGGTGCTCGGTGCAAAAGCTATCAATGACCATGGCATCATTACTAATCTGGAGGAAGTCACAAAGCTGGAAATAGCGAAGGCAACGAAAGCGCAGGAAGATGCCAACGTTGCCAAGACGGAGGCCGAAGCCGCCACCAAAGAAGCCAACGTTGCGAGGACGGAAGCTGAAAAGGCCAATAAGGAAGCCGAAGTCGCCAAGGCAGAAGCTGAAAAGGCCGCGAAAGAGGCTGAGGTCGCAAAGATGGAAGCGAAAGTCGCAGAGATGCTGGCTTCCAGGGAAAAGATGAATGCCGACATCGCCAAGGCCGATGCCCTCAAAGCGAAGGAAGAAGCGGAAGAAGCCAACCAGAAGGCTGAACTCGCGGACGCTAAGGCAAAGGCTGCCGACGAGAAGGTAGTCCTCGCTAAAGAACAACAGATAAAAGCAGAAGATGCGACCGCCGATGCAATTGTTAAGCAACAACAAGCGGAGACGGCGGCCGACATTGCGGAAGTGGAGATCCAGAGTCAGCAAATTCGTGGACTGACACTGAACGAGAACTTTGCCGATGCCCTGCGAGAAATCAATCGACTGCTTGATGGCGAAGTTTTGATCTCTCTGCCCAAAGACGTTCGTGAGCAACGAACGGCAGAACTGAGTGCTCAGCGAGATCAACTGCTGAAACGCGCCCGGCCGACAGATGCGCCGGTGCAGTCACAGGCGATGAATTCCTCAGGAGAATTGCTCGCTCAGGGAGACATGTCGGGGCTTGTGGTGGTCATGAACAATCCTGCGGGAGAGATGGCCTGGCCGGAAACACCTTTGCACCGACTTCAACTGAAAGGGCCCATTGAAAAGCTCGTGTTTGTTTCGCCCGATGAACTCTTGATCGCCGCTGGTGAAGAACTTCACCTCTGGAAAGCTGGACAGGCCGAGGCACGAAAACTAACCGGACATTCAGCGGCTATAAAAGCGATTGATGTCAGCAACGATCTGGCCGTGACGGCTGACACCTCAGGCCACATCATTGCCTGGCAACTCTCCGACTGGAAGGTGCTGGCCGATCTAAAAGCGAATGCAAGTATTGTTGATATTGCTTTGATTCCCGGGACCCGTGATTTTCTGTATGCCGGTGTTCGCGGAGGCCAGTCTTCTGAAGTTCTGGCTTACCGAATCTCTGCCAACAAAGATCAGTCTGCACTTCAACGTCTGGGGCAACTGCGCATCAGTCGGGCTCACAATTATCCACCGTCGGGGCTGTCCGTTTC
>CAIXQV010000464.1 GCA_903921605.1 uncultured Planctomycetaceae bacterium
AACCGTGTCCGATCCGCCACCCGATTCATCCAGCGAGAACAGGCCCAAAACCGTATCAGCATCGAACCTGTAGATATCGCTGCCAGCCACTCCAGCAAGAGTTCGATTTTCGATGCTGGTCAGAATCAAACTCGCCCCGTTAACGGTCAGCCCGGTGCTGCTGGTCACAACCATTGTGTCAGCACCCGTCGTTCCAACAATACGCACCGAATCTATTCCACCCTTGCCATCAAGACTGAGCAAGGTGCTCATCGGGAACGTTCCAAGTTCTCTAACGGAACCTCCGTTGGCGGAGATTGTGACGACCACATTTCCCGCCGCTGAAGTTCCGGAGTATGTCAGAACAAATGTGTCGCCGAAGGTTGTTCCATCGGGAGAGTCCAACGCTGCTGATTCGAATGCGCCCATATCCGGCCGACCAAATTGGATGCGGCTGAACCCAACTCCTCGCTGATCGACAGCAAGAGTCACATCATTATCAAGAATATCAACTGCCAGCGAGCTACTGCCAGCATTGAAGGCCGGGCTGTTCTCAAGCAGAGCATGAGTCATCGTGGAGCCGCCATTGTTTCCCAACGCGGCCAGCATGGGATTCATGGCGGCTCCCGACGTATCGCCTCCAATCCAATTGCCGTTAGCATCCGGATTGATCACGCCAGTTGTCGCGAGAGCAGTCCCGTTGTTGCGACCGATCAGGCTGCTGACGACGCTCAACGTGTCGCCGACATTGATTGACCGCTGCACATCCGGAGCGCTGCCGTTGTCGGTGTTTCCTGCCACAATGCTGTTGCGGATGGAAATGGAACCAGAGTCGCTGAAGATGCCTCCACCGGCATTCTGCGTCGAGCTGTTCAGGGTAAGCGTACTCTGACTCAGGGTCACGGTTCCATAACCGGAGAATACAGCGCCTCCTCGTGCCCCATTCCCCTGAACTGAGTTCCCTGAGACCGTGCTTTGGCTCAGAACGACCGAGTTATTGCGAGCAAAGACAGCACCTCCGTCAGCGAACACGTCCGTCGTTGAGTTTGCAGACAGCGTGCTCTGCTTGATCGAGACTGAGCCGTTCGCGACGAAGACCGCTCCACCATCAGAGGACGCTCCTTCGGTTAGATTCCCTGATAACGTGCTCCGCGTAATCGTGACTTCACCGCTTCGACAAAAGAGACCTCCACCATACGCACCGTCACCCGTCGTGCGGTTTCCGGAAAGAACACTTTCAATGATGATGATCGCCCCGGTGTCAGAGAAAATCGCACCACCATGCGCGCCGCCGCCGAGCGTCGCGTTTCCCGTTATTGTGGAACCACTGATTGTCAACGTTCCCGACGATAAGGACTTGATGGCTCCACCGTTATTCGTGTTGTCGGCATAGTTGACATTGTTTCCGGCGGTCTGTCCGTTCTGCAGCGTCAGACCACTTAAAGAAACAGCACCGGAACTAATGTCAAAGATTCGAGAATCGCCCTGAGCATCAATGATTGAATTGGCAGCTCCGTTACCAGTGATTTCGACAGTCTCGGAGATCGTCATTTGCCCGGCGGTTAAAGCGATCGTTCCGTTCAGACCCGACTGGAAAACGATCTCGTCGTCTCCCGCAGTGTTGTTTGCATCAAGAATGGCCTGTCGCAAGCTTCCGGCCCCTGAATCTGCAAGGCTGGTGACCGTGAATGTCGTCAGCAGGCTGCGAAATTCGAGCGATTCGGCGCACGATTGGTTCGACCTTGCGACGCGTCGTCGCAGTGAACCAGAACAAAGATGACGGCGACAGCGAGCCAGCCATTGCAAACAAGTCAGAGAATGAGTCGTTGCCACGCAGAGAGGTCTCCTCATAACAGTATCCAAAATTGACCAAAGCCAGCCGCGTCGTCGAGCACTCATGTTGACCATGGGCTGCAATCTTTCTGCGGCAGCCGCTGAGTTAACGGAATGTCACTCGTCACGAACGCAAGCTTGATGGAATGTCCCGTGCTGCCACGCAGTTTTCTTTGTTGCAACTCGTCCACACCACCCATGCACAACTTGCGGTCGTCGCCGCTAAAGGTCCAATCGAAGCCGCATTGAGAGGTCGGCCATAATTCTTCATAAATCCAGGGACCCGATGTTGTTCCGCAGAAAACCGCGTCCAATGGATGGCTCCCGAACATTCTTTTCCGCTTCCAGTAGCGCTCGGGCCGCCCCGCGGACTGTTGATTTCGAGGCACCAACAACAACGGGACACCCTTTACGGTCGCGTTTCTCAGTGACTCGGGTCCGCTGCGGGAGCCAGTCCCGGTTTGGTTCGTGCCTCCAGGACAGATCTTAATGGCACGCTCAAAACTGAAGTGTTTGGAGCAGGGCGAGGTCCGGGGGTTGACGATCGGCGGTTTGTGTTCTGAAGTGAGGATCTATCGGAAGCCCCTCCAAAGAATTGACTCTCCGTGATGCCAGATCATGCGGACTGTTCGATTGGCATAACAACTTCCGGGAGTTTTATCTGGACTTCCACGGCCCTTACGCATACAGGGCCGTCATCGACTCAACCGGACCAGCAACCTGCGACTTGAAAATCGCCCGAGTGAGCCGAGAAGGCAGGTCCGGTACTTCAAAGCGTGATTCGCGAAGCCTTGATTGTCTCCACTGGACCGATTTTTCTGCTTGCAGAAATTCCGAGACTGAGCCGCCCGACTCTGTGTTCAAAGCTTCGCCGCATGACGGCATTTGCCAATTCGGAACCTGTTGAGTCGGCCCCGCAACAACGGATCACTGGAACTTCACGCCCAACGGAAGCAAACGGTTCAACAATCCGCTTACGACAGGTGTTCCCGAATCTCGGCCAGACCATCCCGCATCACCGTTCGCAGACGCTGCAAATCACCCAGCGTTTGGCCGAAGGCTTCAAGGTCCTCTGCTGAAGAAAACCGTGCCTCAGACTGCAGCACCATTCGCTCCAGCCGATGCAACTGGGAATGCAGAGTCTCTTCAAGCATCGGCAGCATCTCTTTGGTGCCGGCCCGCACCTTTCGAGTCACCTCCTGAACAAGTTCTCGCTCCGCTCTTCGACCAGCAGCATCTAACTCCCGCGGGCCAGTCTCAATATTCTGACGATCCAGTTCCTCAATCTTCACCAATCGTCCAAATGGCGACACTTCACGGCGAGCGTTCTGCTGGTTGAGCTGAGCTTTCTCGAGTGAACTGCGAGCTTTTTTGGAATCAGGATCGAGTTGGACCGCAGTCTGAAAACATCGCAAAGCCAATCCCATGTTTTTCATGTCGACGTAAATATTGCCGAGATTCAGATGGGCTTCGATCAGATTCGGTTTCAGCTTTAAGGCTTCTTTGTAAGCTGAGATCGCCATCGTGTTCATATTCTGCCCACGTTGAGCAATTCCCATGTTGTAGTAGGCTTCCGCGCATTTTCGGTCCTTCTGCAACGCACGCCGCAAAGCTTCGACGGCCTTGCGAAATTCTCCCAGACGATTCAGCACAGCTCCCAGATTGACCCACGCCTGAGCATGGCCTGAATTCTGTTTTGTGTGGCGTTCAAAGATTTCACGGGCCGGCTGAAATTCCTTGTTGTAGAACCGAGCCATCCCCAGCATTTCGAGGACGACTTCATCACGAGGATCCTTCTCCAGCATGATTTGCAGGATCTCCGCGGCCTCCGCATATCTCTTTTGTCTAAACAAATCGCGGCTGAGTTTCAAAAAACTGTCGCCTGATGCCTGCTGAGTCATCGTTGAGGCTCCCTGGTACTCGGAAGATTCAGTAATCCCGAGGCGTGGTAAGAGAACTCTGAAAGAGAATAATGCTGATCGGCAGTTCCAGCAGATGTCCGGTGGATGGAACACCAGTGTACGGCTGATCGGTCTGTGTGGCTCAACACTCCCTGGAGCGTGTTTGAGCCGATATTTGTGGGTCAGTTTAGGCGGGAATCAAAATGAAAGTGTTTCTGAAAACGTTGACGGGGAGCGACCTAAAAGTTTACCTGAATTGACAATGTTAAACGGGGGTAGAGTTTGCGTCGTCCATACGGCGAGTTCAAGCGGGAAAACCTGCGAAGTCGATCCACGACAGAGAATCCGGGGAATCGGCTCCCGGAGTACTTTGGACCAGAAGTTTACTTCTGACAAGACTGAGCAGGTTCTGAATGTCAGGATTGTTGACCAGAAGCTCGCTGTTGGCGATGATTATGCTCGTCAGCGTGCTTCATTCACCCTCCTTTGCCGATGGCAACTTGCGCGAAACGCCGTTGGTGCGTGCCGTGCAGACGTCTCGCAAATCTGTCGTGAATATTCACACAGAGAAAAAGGCGGCGGAAGACAAAGAAGCCCGGTTCTTTTCTCCAAAATCACGAAAAGTGACGGGGATGGGGACTGGCGTGGTGATTGACGAACGTGGGTACATCGTTACCAACTATCACGTCATTCAGGACGTCGATGTTATCACCGTTACGCTTGATGGCGGGGCCTCCTACGATGGCCGCCCGGTCTCTTACGACCGAAAGCATGACCTTGCGATTATTCGCATCACCGCGACAGAACCCCTGTCTGTGATGCCAATGGGAACTTCCTCCGACCTGATGCTGGCCGAGACGGTTTACGCCGTGGGCAACGCTTTCGGTTACGAGCACACTGTTACGGCAGGGATCGTCAGTGCGCTGCATCGCGATGTTGAAGTGGATGAGACACAGTCTTACGAGAATCTGATCCAGACGGACGCCAGTATCAATCCCGGAAACAGCGGTGGCCCTTTGCTGAATGTGAACGGTGAGGTCATCGGAATCAACGTAGCTATTCGCTCGGGTGCTCAGCGGATTGGCTTCGCGATTCCTATCGATGACGCTCGTCGCACGATCGCACGGTTGCTAAGTGTGGAACGTCTGGATGGTGCTCCGCACGGACTTGTCACGACAGATGTGAAGTCGGCGACAGAGAAGAAGCTGGTGGTTAACGAAGTGGCGACCGGCAGCGCTGCAGAACTCTGCGGAATCAAGTCCGGGGATATCATCTGCAACGTTCGCGGAATTCGTATCAACGACGGAACAGACCTGGAACGCTCACTGCTCGCCATGCCGCGTGGCAAAGTCGTGGACCTGGTGTTGCAGCGAGAAGGCCGCGAGCAGACTCTGCAGTTCACTGTAGGAGTGGGCAAGTCGCCGGTCATCGCTCAGTCAACGGCACAGAATTCCGAAGTCACAGTCGCAACTGCGGAAAAGAAGACCGCACAGGTCCCTGCTGTGAACGTCTCTCAAACGAATACGCCTCCGCAGTCAAAGCCTCAGACTGTAGATACCGAGGCTCAGATTATGGATCGAGCCTGGGAGTTGCTGGGCCTGCGTCTTGAGTCCCTCAGTGATGTCGAAAAACAGGAAGTCACTTCGCGAACTTATCCAGGAGCCCGTGGTCCGGTGCGTTACAACGGCGGACTGCGAATCGTCGAGGTCAAAAGCGACAGCGTGGCAGCGAAGTTCGTCAAGGAAGGCGACGTACTGCTGGGGCTGGATGGATTTGAAACACTTGGTCCGGTCAATCTGAATTACATCCTGAAGCAGGATCGCATTCAGAAGGCCACATCGATGAAGTGTCAGATCTACCGCAAGGGC
>CAIXQV010000465.1 GCA_903921605.1 uncultured Planctomycetaceae bacterium
CTTTCCAGATGGTCACCTGCTGCCAACCTGATCGCCTGTCGACGTCGCTTGTGGACGTTTTTGCCAAAAATTGATGACCATGTGGACCGCAGTGTTTCGCGAAGTGAACCCATTTTCCGCCCCTCGTTTCAGTAGTGATTAAACAACGACAGAACGATTACGCAGCAAGGCTTCCGCTTCTTCCGCAAAATGGAAAGATTTTTTTTGAGGGTGCTTTTTCGACGGAAACACACGGCGAGCGGCACTTTTGATTGCCGATTTTGGATTGCCGATTTGCGATTGGATGCAGATGTACAGATCTGCAATCTGCAATCTGCAATCTGCAATCTGCAATCTGCAATCTGCAATCTGCAATCCAAAATCCCCACGACGCCCTGCCGCTCGCTGAGGTTATGGTTTGACCGGCACTCGCGCGACACGAAACCCGAGGTCGTAACAGGTGTAGTTTTCTGGCGGTGCTTCGATGCGGGAAGTTCGGCCACCAGCAGCCGAATCATTCCAACCGCCAGTATGCAGAAGACGCGATTCCGTGTTCAGCCATTGGGCTTTGTCGTCACACCACTCCGCAACGTTTCCATGCATGTCATAAAGCCCCAGTTTGTTGGGGACAAACAAACCGACTCGACACGGACGGTTCCAGCCCAGCTCCCGAGCAAAGTTGGCGTGATCTGGCAGCAAATCATGCCCCGGCGACGGGGCGTAGAATTCAAACTCCGCTTCTGACGCATCCTTCATCGGACCACCACGACACGCATACTGCCATTCGGCTTCCGTCGGAAGTCGATAAGTCCAGCCAGGCTGCTGATCCAGTTCGTTCAGTCGCTTGAGAAACTCCTGACAGTCCAGCCAGGAAACTCGCTCCACCGGCAAGTGTTTCAGAATATCGTCAGGCAGCGACTTCACTTCATTGGCACCGTCGGCATTTCGAGCAAACCAACTGGGATTGGTGCCCATCACCTTGAACCATAGCTCCTGAGTCACCTCAAAGGATCCCAGATAGAAGTCCTGTTCAAAGACGGTTTCATGCTTCTCCATGGGCCGTTCTTCCGTTTCCCTGCGAATCAAACACGCCTTGCCTTTGGGAACTTGCGCAAACTCCATCCCGATATTGTTCGTGAAGGCCGCTGGCACAGGACGATCACTGGCTGCGGGGTTCAACTCCCGCAAAACATCGGCCGCTCGCTGGTTGTTGATGCGAACCAGTGTCTTGATTTCTCGCAGCATCTCCAGATCACGTTCCGGAACAATGTCGAACGTGGCCGAGGTCAAAGGCATCTCGCGAAGAACCGAGAAATCAGTGATTCGGCTTCCCCCCGCCATGAACTCCTGCAGCTTCGCGCCGGCAATTGGACTCAAATCAGACACATGCGTGTTTTCACAAAGCAACCTCTTCAGGGGCATGCCCCTGAGGGGTGTGAGATCTGAAACTTCCGAGACACTGCAACATAGGAACTCCAGCGGAGCACCCGCCAACGGCGATAGATCCATCGGCTTGCCGTTGCCACCGATATTCAGTTCCGTCAGCGGCATGCCCTTGAGCGGCGAAAGGTCCGATCCTCTCCACGACCGGGCCCACAGAATTCGAAGTGGCATTCCGGCGAGCGGACTGAGATCAGAAACAGGGCAATCGTTGGCATGCAACTCCTCAAGTGGCATCCCCATGAGCGGCGACAGGTCGGACACTCGCGGGCTGTAATAGATATAAAGTCCGGTGAGCGGCAAACCCTGCAGCGGAGAGAGGTCTGAAATTCCGTTGTCCGGCGAGTTGTTCCCTACCATGCGTAAGCCGCGAAGATGCGTCATCTGGCGAAGCGGGCTGAGGTCAGTTACGTTCTCCGTTTTGAAGTCGAGTCCCACCAGCCGTCCGTTTTCCAGCATGGGGATCATCGCCCCGTCAAAACCAGGATTGGCCTTCTTCATCGCTTCGATCACCGTGGCGAACTGCTCAACGCCCGAAGTCAGCAACTTCGAATCGATCATGCCCTTGCCGTCCTGAACGATTCGAACTTCGCCGTCGAGCACTTCGATCTTGAGCACGATCTGATCGCCCTTGCGAACGACCAGCTTGTCGGTTTCAAATTCGAAGTCTTTTCCGTCTGGTTGCGGCTTTCTGATCTTCAAATCCACCTTGCCCGGCGTAAGCGTCACCGGCTGATCGTACGCGCCGGTGACTTTGAGTTCTCCATTGCCGAAGGCCAGCATGATCGACGGGTCATTGGACTCGATGCGAACGACCTTGCCATCCGGAGTTTTCCAGAAGAAAACTTCTCCCACGATGAAGACGAGGGCTGCGATGCAAACCGCTGTGGCAATCTTCAGGGCACGGCTTATCTTCAGACGAGCAGGCTGCGTCGCCGGGGCCGGCAAAGCACTGATCGGCTTCGAAAAGCCCAGCAGCGTTTCACAACCGACTCCTGCCAGAGTTCCGTTCTCCACCATCATCTGGGCGTTAAGAGATTGCTCGATGTGGCGTAAACGTTCAACCACATCGCGAGCCGACTGTAGCCGCTGAGCTGGATCTTTCTCTAACAACTGCATCGTCAAATGTGACAGCTCCGCCGGAACCGCTTCGTTCCTCTGGTTCGGCGTGGCCGGCGTGTTCAAAGCCAGCGCCATGAGAACCCCGACGGTCGTGTCGGCTTTGAAAGGAATC
>CAIXQV010000466.1 GCA_903921605.1 uncultured Planctomycetaceae bacterium
CGTCGCAGATCCTTGGCAGAGAGGTTCAATCCGCCAATCACTGCGGTGGCTTCTTCATTGTCGAGGCGACCACGAAGAGCATTCTCGATGGTTGTTGGCTGTTCGTAGATCTCTTTCAGCATGTAGTGTTCAAACTGCCCGAGATCTGTGTCAGACGCCACCTGCTCCAACGTCTTCACGCTGACGTTCACACTGCCATTGCTGCGATGATCGATTCGCAGTGCATCGGCTCGCAACACCGCCACTTCGTTGTCGGACAAGTAGACAACTTCTTTGGTGTATCCGACGAGTGGACTCGCGTCGCTCGCGAGAAAGTATTCATCCTTGCCAACGCCGATGACCAGTGGACTTCCGCAGCGTGCCGCGATCACGGTGTCCGGGAGATCTCGAAAGAGGATTCCCAGACCATAGGTCCCCTTCAGCAGATTCAGTGTCGCTTCGACGGCCTTCAGACAGACATCCAGGTCCTCCGGCGAGCCATGCAGGCGTGCCTGTTCATCCAGATTGTGAGCCAGAAGATGTGCGACGACCTCGCTATCGGTTTCCGAACGAAACACGTAACCCAGTGTCTGTAGTTGCCTGCGGAGTATGTCGTAGTTCTCAATAACGCCGTTGTGAACAATCACGACTTCGCCGTTGGCGCCAACATGCGGGTGAGAATTTTGATCGGTGGTAGCTCCGTGAGTCGCCCAACGCGTATGTCCGATGCCGATCTGGCCGACCAGGGGTTGAGCCTTCAACAGGCCGGCCAGTTCGGAAACACGCCCCGCTTTTTTGCGGACATCAATCGTATTCCCATATTGAACCGCGATCCCGGCACTGTCATACCCACGGTATTCGAGGCGATGCAGGCCTTCCAGCAGCAATTCCGCAACAGGCCGATAGCCCACATATCCGACGATACCGCACATGACATGATCCTTAGCATTGACGACACTTCGCCGGAGAAACAGCGCGGCCAAGCGTTAGTATCGTTATCGGCATCAGGGTCTGGTGCTCAACATTCCCCTAAGTGATTGTTAACGTTCCAACGCACGGCAGACGGCAATATTTGCTGAAGCGATCCCATTCAGTATGAATCGACATCGCACTTCGGCATTTGATGCCGGGGGCAATCCTGGAGACCGCACCTTGACTTGAAAGTTCAACCGTCCAGCCCAGCGGACCAGAGATTCGTACTGCTCGATTAATCCGAATTCGACGAAGCGGCTAATTGACGTCGCTTGATATCAGCGTCCGGTTCTGCAACATCCGGACTCAACTGTTTCCAGAATGATCTATTTTTCGGAGTTGATCCAGACGTGCAGAAAATGACCTTGGTACAAACCACGAGTATCGCGGTGCTGTTCCTGTTAAATCTTTGTGGACAGAGACTCACGGCGATCAGCGATGAACCATCCGTGACCAATAAAACAGACGATTCGAAACGCTATCTCATCATTCACTCTGATGATGCAGCGATGAGTCATTCCGTGAATCGTGCGACCATCGATTCGATGGAGAAGGGTTTTGTTTCCTCCTGCAGTATTATGGTTCCCTGCCCGTGGTTTCCCGAGTTCGCCGAGTGGGCTCGCCAGCATCCGGAGAAAGACTTCGGAATTCACCTGACGCTGAATTCGGAATTCGGGTCTTATCGGTGGGGCTCCGTGGCCGGACGCGATAAAGTCCCGACGCTGGTCGACAAAGATGGCTATCTCTTCAGTTCTAAAGAAGAAGTCATCGCGAAGGCTCGCCCGGCGGAAGTGGAAATTGAGTTGCGAGCTCAGATCGATCGAGCCCTCGCGGCCGGAATTCGCCTGAGCCACCTGGATACCCATATGGGAACTGTGGTCTCAACCGCGGATATGCTGGACATTTATGTGCGGCTGGGCGTCGAATACAACTTGCCCGTGATGATTATCCGAAATATCGATCCGGCGTTGGCGGCTGGCTATCCGGATCTGGTGCGACGCAATGGCGAATACATCGAGCAACTGGAGGCGAAAGGTCTGCCGCCGATTGATTACCTGTATCAGTTTTATGACGGAAAAGACCACGACGCTCGTCAAAAGCGGTACCTGGACACGATTAGAAATCTGAAGCCGGGAGTCACTCAGATGATCATTCACTGCGGTTACTCCGACAGCGAATTGCAGGCGATCACCGGAAGCCATTTTCTACGCGATGACGACCGCAGGATCTTTTCGGATCCTGCAGTACGTCAGCAGATCGAAGCAATGGGCGTTGAGATTATTGACTGGACGAGACTGCGTGAGATGCGTCAGGCACGTTAGCGTGATTGGTAATTTCAAATCTCAGATATCAAGTTTGGAATTTGAAAGCGGATACCTGATATCTCTGCGTGCCCAGGCAATTACTCGGCCAGAGGTTTGATCCAAATGTTGCGATAGCGAACGGGATTGCCGTGATCCTGCAAATGAAGCGGACCAGGCTCCGGCCCTTCAGCGACGGGAGCGGCTGTTGTTCCGTGAGGCAACTTGACCTTGTCATGAATCGTGACACCGTTGTGCTTAACCGTCATCCACGCGTCTTCTGTTTTCTTTCCCGCCGCGTCAAATTTTGCGGCGTGATACTCAATGTCATAGGTCTGCCAGCTGAGCGGTGGGTAGCACATATTCACGGATGGCTTTTTGATCGAGTAGATGCCACCGCATTCATTGTCCTCACCCTTGAGTCCGAATGAGTCGAGCATCTGCACTTCGTAACGTCCCTGCAGATAACACCCACTGTTGCTGCGTCCCTGACCTCGCGCATTGGGCATAAACGACAGCATAAACTCCACGTGCAGTTCGCAGCTGGGGAATTTCTCTTTGCTGGTGACGCCCTGCATCAGGAGTTTGTCTTCAGATATTTTTCCGCCATCAAAATGGTCGGCCGTGGTGCCATCAAACAGGACTACGGCCCCTTCTGGAGGCTTGCGGCCGATTGTGGACGACACGCGAGTTGTCTTCGCGATTTCACCAACGCGCACGTTGTCGGCCGTATAGATGACGAGACTGCCATCTTTGATTTCTCCACGTCCCGCATCACCTTTCACAATTCCTTTATCGCCCTGAATTTCACCAGCGCCGCGCATCGGAGTATTGCCGTCCCAGCCATCGCCTGGGAGTCCGCCGATGTAGGCAACCCACGCCAGTTTGCCCTGACCTTCAGCAATCACCTGCACTCCAATCTTGACTTCGCCATCACCAGTCTTGAAACCTCCGGCGTATTCTCCTTGAATCGCAAACTCCGTCCCGGCCTCGGCGGCGCTGAGATAGGCCTTGGCGGGATCGTTGGCGTCGTCAGCAGCGAAGGCTGTGGAAAACAGCAGCGGAGCCAGAGTGGTCAGGAGCGAAAGTTTCATTGTGCTGATCCGGAAAGAAATGATGGAAGAAATCATCTGTGGGCCGAGAATGGTATTCTGGACCGGGCAGCGGATGCAATCGGATCAGATTGCAAGGCATTTGATCACTCGCGCACTCGGTCGTCCCACGGATGCTGATGCAGCATGGCGGCACCTTCGTGCTGAAGGCCATGGCGAGATCTCAACAGGCGAACCGAATACGAGCGACGTTCCAGGGGACGAGCCTTTGGCGGAGCGGCCCGAAGAATGTGCTCCGGAAGATTGGATGGCTGAATGTGCAATCGCAGGTCCGCGAATGAGGCGCTTCCCAGGACGGTGGCTGGTCGAATCAACAGAATCGTCACACCACTCCGTTCGACGGCGAGTTGCAATCGTCGCATCACCGCCGGGGACGCTCGATCCAGCCAACAGAGAACCGCTCGGACGCCAGCATTGCGAGCTGATTGCTCCAGAGCCCACAAAGCCTCGGCATGACACACGGAAACTCGCCGTACATAGCGAGACTGATTGGCGGCAGCCGCTTCCTCCGGTGTGGGGCGCGGCGGACGAACCAGGAGAATCTTTGACAGTGGAATCCCCTGAGCTTTTGCCGCATTACCGTGAAAATCGTGCCGCTCATCGATCACGGCCAGGCATCCGGGAAGACTAAGCAACGGAGCGACGGCTCGAAGAGCCACCGAAGCTGCGGTCTGTCCGGATTCGTCGCTGATCCATTCGATCAGAGCCGACGTAGGCAAACCACCACCGGGCAGGAGTTGATCCAGCGATTTCAAACCGGTGGGAATGACGCGTTGTGAGGATTGAGTCTGCTGAGCAGAAACGAGCTGACGACGCAGGGCCTGAATGGTTTCGGCACGTCCTGCAGACAAACCAGCAGGAGCCGAACGTACTGCTGACGAAGACGCCAACGAACTCATGGAAACACGCCCGATTTGCCATCATGTCTCCCAGGAACCTGAAGTTCCCTGAAAACATGCTGTTACAAAAAGACGGTTTCCCTACCAAAGGCCCTCGCTAACGATCGAAAGCCGGAAATTCGTCTGTCGTACCGTTCATCGGCGATCAGACGGTCGGGGTTTTAACGGAGTTGATACGCACTGTCAACATCTTTCGGAAGGAACAGACCTTAACGCGGTTTGGAGTTTCTGGACGTTTGATTACACTGCTCGCTTTTCCGCAGAGCACGCATGGGAATGGACCGACGCGGGCGATTCGGACAGGCTTTCGTTTTGGTTCAGTGTGTGTTCAGTGCGCGGCCACGATTGAGGCGATCACCTAAAGGTATCCCGCGAACACCCGGCCTCAATTCACACAGTGTGGAAAATCATTCATGATCGTGAGCAGGAACTGGCTGGCGGAATACACTTCGCTGCCTCAAAGCGTAGAAGAACTCACCAATCGCCTGACAATGTCCGGACTGAATCTGGAAGAGTTTCATGACGTTACCGAACCGATGTCGAGCTCGGATGTCGCCATCGACATTGAAGTCACCAGTAATCGCCCGGACTGCCTCGGACATATCGGGGTGGCTCGCGAAGTGTCCGTGCTGTTTGGAACGAAACTGAAAGTCCCAACCGCCGCTGTCAAAGAATCAACCGAACCAGCTTCGGCAGTAACTTCCGTCTCAATCGAAGCCAGTGACCTGTGTCCCGAATATCACGCCCGCGTTATTCGAGGGGTGAAAATCGGACCAAGCCCGGCATGGCTTCGTGATCGACTGACTGCTGTTGGCATTAACTCAGTCAACAATATCGTCGATGTGACCAACTTCGTCATGATGGAATGCGGTCAGCCACTGCATGCCTTCGACATGGATCGCCTGGGTGATCGTCGCATCGTTGTGCGCCGCGCGGTCAAGGGTGAAACCATCACGGCGATTGATCAGCGACAATACACCTTGTCTGAAGACATGTGCGTAATCGCCGATGCGACTCGACCAGTGGCTGTCGCTGGCGTCATGGGCGGTTTCGACACGGAAATTTCCGACTCAACGGTGAACGTGCTGATTGAAGCCGCTGCGTTTGCTTCGCTGTCCGTTCGCGCCACGGCCCGCAGCCTGAAATTGCACAGTCCTTCATCCTACCGCTTCGAACGCAAAGTCGATCGCATGCAACTGGACTGGGCTTCTCGCCGCTGCTGCGAACTGATTCTGCAGGTTGCTGGTGGTACGTTGCTGAGCGGTTCGGTTGTGGCCGGTCAGGCTCCGCCGCAGTCTCGCGAACACATCAGCCTGCGATTTGCTCAAATCTCACGCTTGCTGGGCATTCAGATTCCGAATGACACCAGCGTGGAGATTCTGGAGAATCTCGGCTTGCGACTGGTGGCTCGCGATGAAACAAGTGTGACAATTGAACCACCAAGCTGGCGGCCCGATCTGCTGCGTGAATGCGATCTGATCGAAGAAGTCGCACGCATTCACGGTTATGAACATATCCCGACCGATGCGACTCTGCCGGTGGTTTCCACCGCGAGAACTCGTCGCGAACAAGTACAGGATTCCGTACGTACTCAACTGGTGTCCTGTGGATTCTCCGAAGCACTCACATTGTCATTCGTCAGCGAAGATCAGCGGAAGCTGTTTCGGCCGCTGGGTGATATTCCTGCGGTGGCAGTCAATCACTCCAGCCGCAGTCATGAGAACCAGTTGCGTCAAAGCCTGATCCCCAGCCTGCTACAATGTCGACGTCAGAACGAACGTCATGGCAGTGCGAATGCGGAGCTGTTTGAAGTCGCACGAGTCTACCTGTCAGCCGGACAGGGCAAGCCAGAGAACGTCGCTGAGCCATTGACGATCGGAATCGTCTCCGGGCGACCGTTTGCAATCCTGCTTGGTGCCGTAGAAGCACTGGCTCAGAAATTGGCACCTCATTCGGTGATCACCACAGCTCCTGTGGAGAATCCCGAATTCACCGCCGGCCGCGGCGCCTCGGTGTCTTTGAACGGCGTAGTCTGGGGCTGGATCGGAGAACTCAGCCGCGAAGTTCTGGATCGATCGGATCTTCAGGACGCCGTGACGATTGCCGAACTGCGATTGCCGCTGATTGAAGAACTGTTTGAGCCTTCACGAAGATATACACCGCTGCCTCGGTTCCCATCGGTTTCCCGAGATTTGAATTTCGTGCTGCCCGAATCCGTCAGCTGGGCTCAGTTGGCATCGACCGTTTCTCAGGCCGCAGGAGAATTGTTGCTTGGCACATCGTTTGGCGGGCAGTATCGAGGAAAACAGATTGCAGCCGATCGGAAGTCCTATCTGATCACCTGTCGCTTTATGGCCGCTGACCGAACTCTGACGACTGACGAAGTGGATTCTGTTATCAAGTCCATCATTAGTGCATGTGAGTCAGGGCTATTGGCGAGTCTGCGAGCGTAAGCCGGAAAGCTGTTCTTTCTCGTGCCACTAAAGGCAGTCGACCGAAAAATTGACTAACCGAAAAATGAAGCCCAACGGCACGCCTTTGGCCGTAATCTTTCGGTCAGCAAATCTTTCGGTCGCACCCTTTGTTTATCACAACGCCCCGCTGCGGTGCTAAGGTTGACCATCGAACGAAAGCGTTATGGGCAAAAAGATGGCCAGTATTTTTTGCCCAATCATTTTTTTGCTTCAAAACTGCTTGCTGCTGAAACGACGCATTGGCAGAGCGTGCGCCCCGACTCCTGAGCTTAGCCTTACAGCGGGCCGTTGTTTTATCAGGCCCAGGATGGTCTGACCTTGTTAACACAATGGAACCTGACATCAGTTGTTGTCGGCCTGAACATCCGCGCAGAGTTTCTCCGGGTACAAAAGTCAGTCGAAGCTGCTACGGCGTTTTCCGCCCGCCATCCAGCGTGATTTTCACAACGGCATCTTCTTTCCCGAGAGCCACGGTTTTTGCCGTGCGTTTTTCGGCAGGTGTTCCAGCGTGCTGAATAATCTCGAGGACAGCGGTGCCGGAAACGGCTTTTCCCAGGACAAACTGAACTCGCAACTCATACTCACCGGACGGCGCTGTCTGGCAAACATAAGTTTCCATGTGTTTGGCAGTCGCGGAATCGCCCGGACTGTCTTCACGAACAAGACGACCCCGATTCATTGTCAACTTCTGTTTGCGGCTGCATTTTTCTCCACCGGGCTCAACAACGGCCAGATCAAGATCCGCGTCCCCGACCCACACCAGGTTGACTATAAGATCTCTGGTATTCGCGTCCGCCAACTGCTTACGGAAAGTTGTGGCCTGTTCTTTCTGGTTCTGCTTTTCAAGGTCCTGACAAAGTTCGTTGACGACTTTGCGAGCCTCTTCATGATGGGCTTCAAAGTCGGTACCCCAATCGTAAGTCAGGATGCCGCAACGAAAAAGAACCTGAGCATCAACTTGCTTCGATTTGTCGGCGATGCTTCTGCCAAGCAGCCACACCTGTGGAACCTCGGGATTCAGTTCCGTCGCCTCACGGCAGATTGCGATGGCTTCATTCCACGCTTCAAATCGTGAAAGCAGAGCGGCAGCGATCAGCATCTGCTGCACATCGGACGTGCTGAAGTCGATCCGCGACTCCAACACCCGCGCGATATCTTTACTGGGGCGGCCCGCCAGCTTCATTTCAAGAGCCAGCACATCGTAAATCCACGGAGCCGATCGATCATTCCGAATCGCGCTTTGCAATCCCTCAACGGCCGCCTCGTAATGCTTCTTGTCGTGCAAGTACGCCACAGCGTCGGCGATCTGATTGTTAGTCAGGGACTCCTGAGACAGGACCTGATCCCACGCTTTGATCACATCAGGCTGAGCGATGATTCGCCGAGCGATCGATGCTCCAGCTTCAGACTTTGTTTGCTTCTGAGCAGCCTTATCCTCTGTCTTTTGCTGACTCTTTGAACCAGACGCTCGCTGAGCCTGCTGAGGAATCGCGACACAGAAGAGGTATTCCGGGGCATCATGGTGGAGGACGCAGGAACGCAAAACGGACATGTCAACACCCTGCTCAGGTGCCAACATGTCCGTTGTAGATTGCCGAAGCTTCCCGGATTCACTCCGAGGAATTACTTCACCGGTTTTTTTTTGAGTGAGCCGTTATTTAGCTTAATGCCACCTTCTGCTTCAGCAGCAGGCTCCGGAGGAAGGCTCATGAAGCCACCGCCGCCAAACTGGCCACCGCCGCCGCCGCCACCAAACTGGCCACCGCCGCCGCCGCCGCCAAACTGGCCGCCGCCACCGCCACCACCAAACTGCCCGCCGCCCTGACCACCACCCTGCATTGGCTGAGTGATGACAACAAGGTCGGCCACGTCGTAGATTCGGGTGATCAGGTTTTCTTCTGAATTCGCAGTATCCGTGGTTGTCACCAGCATCACTTCGTTTTTGATCATGATGGTCAAACCCGGATCCTGATCCTTCACTTTGGCGAAGATCAGCTTCAGAGCATTTCGCAGTGAAATGCCCTTCAGGTCAACATCGCTGGGCACTTCAGCTGTCGTAAGGAACAATGGGTCTGTACCAATGTCCGGATCTGTCTCATCAAGCATGATCCGCATTGTGTACGGGCCCAGCTCAGTGAAGTAGTTCTCAATGTCGGTCATGATGTCTTCCAGCGGAGTGTTCGCTGGATGCTCAAGATCGATAGGCATGTCCAACATTTGCTCGAGCCACAGTTCAACCGGCCGTTCTGATCGCAATGACACCGACTGATGTTTCTCACGACTTCGAGTCAAGAGACGCCAGACGTCCGCTGGTGGGTACTGAATTGGTGGTTCATCCGGAAACGGAACGTGCGACAATTCGACCTGATACAGCACTTCAAGGAAGCGGTCTGCTCGCAGATTAACCAGTTCATACGCTTTGCTAAGCTGGCCAGAGGCTTCAGACATCACCACAGCAGCAGATGCAGTCCCGTTGCCAGGCTCCATATCCAGAGCTGTACGAGCTGCGATCTCTGCTTCTTCGTACGCTGGAATATCACCATGACGAGCGCGGTCCAGAAGTCCGCGGACTTGGGAAATCAGTGTCTGCAGACGTTGCTCTTCAATCTGAGCTTCCTGAAGCAAACGGTCCATGGCTTCGCGGTTGGCGAGCTGTTCAGACTTGTCTCGCTGACGAATTTGATTTGTCTGACGAGTTGAGTTCACAGATGAATAAGCGTCAACAACACGACGATCAAGTTCGTTTCGCTTTTCCGGAGCCACATCCGCACTGCGAATCGTTTCCAGCATATCTTTCAGAAGCGTCAAAGCGTATTCGGGCTGTTCGCCCGACACACGATTCGCTTCGTCGATAGCGGCTTTGACGGACTGAACCAATAGCTGTGTTGCGATTTCTCTGTCCGCAGCGGCTCGGGAAAGCGCGTCGCCTTCCGCGGCACTTGGAGGCCCCAGTTTGTCGTTGCCGGAATCGGCCAATGGCTCGGTCACTTCTTCAGCTGGAACTGGAGCAACAGGCGATTCGACGGTTGCTTCGCCGTCCTGTAATGCCGCAGCAAGTCCCGTCAGAGTGGCGTTGCCTGAGTCGAGCAAAAGAGCATTTCGTACGATGGCCAGGGCAGTTTCTTTCTGACCGGCCTTCTGGAAACGCTCAGCCGCTGTGATCGAATCTGTAATCGTCAGTTGGAACTGCTGAGAAGAACTAGCCAGTCCTTCGAGACCCACAACGGCCGAAATCAAACCGTCGGATTCAGCAGCTCGCGTGAAGAGAACTCGAACTTCTTCTCCCGCCTCTTTCACCGCGCCCGGGGCCGACTTCCAAACGAGTTCACTGCCGTCGGCAGAGTGACCGGACAGTGTGAGACTTCCTGATGGAGATCCCTGTCCGAAAAGAACGGTGTGTCGATCCGCTCTCAGAGCAACGCTGTCCCCGGCGGCCAGCTTAAGTCCGCTTCC
>CAIXQV010000467.1 GCA_903921605.1 uncultured Planctomycetaceae bacterium
CAGACGGGTGAATCTCGCGCGGCTCTGGAAGCCTTTCGCTCTGTGGTTTCGACTCGACCAGATTCGACAGCGGCTCGACTTGGAATCGCCGCCGCATGGGTTCAATCCGGGCAATTGGACCTGGCTATTGCTGAGTATCAGCAGCTGAAAAATATCCCCGGCGTTACTGCCAGTCTGGCCGACCTGATGATCCAGCGAAACCTGCAACAACCGGAATCACTCCGAAGCTGGGATGAGGTAGATGAGTTGACTCGCGAGGTTAACCCGCAGATTGCCGATCCCGTTCAGCGAGCATTACTTCGTGCGGATCGATTGTTTGCGACGGGCCAGATTGTGACGGCCCTTCAAACACTGGAACATGCAGCAATCGTTTATCCGGATCGAAAGGAAATCCTGTCTGCACAGCGTCGTCTTAACGGAGAGTTTTCCGATGGCATCAACGAACGGCTCGCAAAACTAGCGGCCGAAGAACCGGGCAATTCGGAAATTCAGGCCGCTCTGATCCGGCAAAAACTCGACTCCGAAGGAACAGACGCCGCAATCGCGATGCTCGAGTCAATCGCCAGACCGCAAAACACGTCATCGGCAGAGAAAGAATCAGCGCTGCTTCTCGCAATTCGAATCTCGCACTTTGTTGCGTCGCTGGAAAGGAAAGCAGGGAGCTCCGAAGCGACATCACTGTTTGAACAGTCCGCCACCCGATATGCAGAACAGTTGTTCTCGCTGAATCCGCTTCACGAAGCAAACTTTGTCAAGACATTGATGCGTGTCGGCCGTACTTCAGACGCCATGAAGGCTGTCACAGAAGTGCCTGTCAATGGCCGTCCGGAAATGCGAGCAGCGTGCCTGCTGGAAGTTGTGCGACCAGAGTCTTCGCGTGAGACAACGCTGCCCACCGTCACGAAAACCATGTATGCCCTGATCAGTCAATACCCAGCCAATATGGAACTGCGTGTTCGTTATGCTGAACTCCTGTTGTATGCTCGGCAATATTCTTATGCGGAACAAACGCTCGCAACTCTAAGCCCCGAAACCGCCAACGCACCTCAAGTCCTGGCGCTGCGAGCATGGTTGCGATCTGCGGAAGAAAAGAATGTTCCGGAAGCGATTGAACTTATTAATCAGGCACTGCGATCCTCTCCGCAGTCTTCACCGTTTCGCGAAATCAAAGCACGAATTCTCCTGACTCAGAACCATGCCGACGAAGCTTTGCGAATGCTGGAAGCCATCCCGGAACAGGAATTGTCGCTGTCCGGACAGGTCTATCTTCTAGCTTCACTACTGAAGCTAGAACGCGATGCGGAAGCTCATACCGTCTACGAACAAATCCACGCAATCGACGATGCCGATTCGTTGTATCCTGCCGATGAGGATCTGCTGAAGGCCATCCGTAAACAAATCCTGACTCCTACAACAGCTCAGCGATAATCTCATGCCACGACTGTCTGTTATCGTTCCCACATTCTGCGAAGCCGACAATCTGCCGGAACTGGCAGAGCGACTTTTCAGCAGCGTCTCGCAGGAACCCTATGACACCGAGCTGATCATTGTCGACGACAACAGCCCGGATGAGACTCGCGAGATCTGCCACGCTTTGAGTCAACGGTTTCCGGTTCGCCTGCATGT
Organism: uncultured Planctomycetaceae bacterium; assembly: GCA_903921605.1. The sequence goes on from CAIXQV010000467.1 coordinate 1,627, forward strand.
CAGAACAACCGAAAGAGGACTCTCCAGTGCGGTGATCGAGGGAATCAGAAACGCGACAGGAGAGATTCTGGTCGTGATGGATGCGGATCTGTCGCACCCACCGGAAGCAGTGCCTGAACTTGTCGCTGCACTCGAAAATCCGCTGACCGATTTCGTCATTGGAAGTCGCTATGTTCGAGGTGGCTCAACGGATGAGGACTGGGGCATCCTGCGATTCTTGAATTCCAAACTCGCCACTTTGCTGGCAAATCCGTTGACACGAGCGGCCGATCCGATGGCCGGATTCTTCGGACTTCGCCGAGAGACTTTTGAGGCGGCAGAACAGCTTAACCCTATCGGCTACAAGATTGGTCTTGAGCTGATGATCAAGTGCCGTTGTCAGCGAGTTGTCGAGGTGCCGATCCACTTCGCCAATCGCAAATGCGGCACGAGTAAGCTGACCTTGAAAGAGCAGTTGAACTACATCAGGCATTTGGCCCGTCTGTATGCCTTTCAATGGGCAGCTCATCAACCGTCGCCAATATCACCGGTGCCCAGGACAAAGCCTTCAAGTGGCCAGAAGAAGCAAACATCCACTAAATGCACGGTCTCCGCCCCCCAAAATCAATTGGCGATTAGGCGATTCGCCTCTCCGCTCAGGAAAAACTCTGGAATATTGCGACGTCGGGCGGAATAAGGACCAAAACTGCGATCCAGGTTGACTCTCCGTATTCCCGATTGCCAACTTCTGGCGTTTGAAAATAGATCTCTGTTGTGAGCAAGGTCCTCGTCTCCTAGACTTAGGCCTGCTTTTTCGGGCATTTACCGAAAAAAAGTGCATTCAGACCCCTTGGAAGTGGTATCCACGAGACTCAGGTACAGGCAACAATGGCGAACTTTTTCTTCACCAGCGAATCAGTCAGCATGGGACATCCCGACAAGGTGTCCGATCAGGTTTCCGACGGCATTCTGGATGCTCTGCTTGCGCAGGATCCGATGTCCCGCGTCGCCTGTGAAACTCTTTGCACCACAGATCTCGTTGTACTGGCCGGCGAAATCACAACCTCAGCGAAAGTCGACTACGTCGCTGTCGCTCGAAAAGTCATTCGTGACATTGGTTACACATCAGACGACATCGGCTTCAATGCCGACAGCTGCCGAATTTTCCTGGCTCTTCACAGCCAGAGCGGCGACATCGCTCAGGGCGTGGACCGCGACGGAGCGGGCGACCAGGGTTTGATGTTTGGTTATGCGTGCAATCAGACTGAAGAACTGATGCCGGTACCAATCGCTTACGCTCACCGCCTGATCAATCGCCTGACGGAAGTTCGCCAGAAGGGCGTTGTGAACTGGCTGCGACCAGACAGCAAGAGCCAGGTTACCGTGGAATACGACGGACAAAAACCAGTTCGCGTCGAAGCCATCGTAATCTCTACTCAGCATGCGGAATCTGTGACTCAGGAAGAGATTTCAGCATTCATCAAGAAGGAAGTGATCAGTCACGTAATCCCAGCAAACATGCTGGACGCAAACACCAAGTACCATATCAACCCAACCGGACGATTCGTGATTGGTGGACCTCACGGTGACACCGGTCTGACCGGACGCAAGATCATCGTCGACACCTACGGTGGATGGGGTCGCCACGGTGGTGGTGCCTTCTCCGGTAAGGATGCCACAAAGGTCGACCGTTCTGCCGCTTACATGGGCCGTTATGTCGCCAAGAATATCGTGGCCGCAGGACTCGCCGATCAGTGCGAAGTGCAGTTGGCTTATGCCATCGGCGTCGCTGATCCAGTAAGCATTCGCGTCGACACGTTTGGTTCCGCGAAGATTGCTGAATCCAAGATCGAAAAGCTTGTTCGAGATCATTTCCCGTTGACTCCAAAGGGAATCATTGAGCACCTGAAACTTCGCCGCCCAGTGTTCCTGAAGACCGCTGAAGGCGGCCACTTCGGACGCTCCGGCGACGGCTTCACATGGGAAGCCACCGACAAAGCCGACGCACTCCGTAAGGCTGCGAACTGATTGTGCGAATCCCCAACCTGATGATTTAGTCGATCAGGAACAGGGTATAAGCATCATCGAGGCAGTCGGGAAACCTTCCGACTGTTGCATGCAACTCAGAAGCCCGGCTTTCCATAAAGCCGGGCTTCTCTTATTCTCCGCACAGTGTGAATTGTGGCCGGGTATTCGCAGGATACCTTTGGAAGTTCGCCTCGATCGTGGCCGTGCACTGAATATGTTGCGGGCACAGCCCGGGATTTCTCCGGCATGGATGCACGGTGATGACCAGAGAACAACAGCCTGATCAGCGAACGAACGAACTTCGGCCAGAAGTCCGCAAGATCATTTCGTCCGGAAAGCGGCCGACGATTGTGCGGTCTGGTTCCCGGCTTTCGGTCAGTGTTCTCACCTCGCTAAGTCTGATCTTCTTGTGGCTGTCCTTTACTCCGGTGGAGCTGTCGCCTCTTGCATGGATTGCACTGATCCCCATCAGTCAATTGCTCCGGCTGAGAACGCTCCCGAGCTTCAGCGGTTTGCTGATCTGGGCACTCTCCATTCTTTGGGCCACAGCCACTCTACAATGGATGCGTCTTGGTCATCCTTCCATGTTTCTGGCTCTCGCCGCTCTGGCCACCTATGTCGGGCTTTACATCCCGACGTTCGTCTGGCTGGGACGACGAAGTCTAATGGCTGGTCTGCCATTGTGGATCACTGTGCCTGTCGTCTGGACCGGCCTCGAGTACGCTCGAGCATACCTGCTGACGGGATTTTCCTGGTACTATCTCGGCCATAGTCAATATCGCTGGCTGTCATTGATCCAGATCTCTGACATCGTCGGAGCTTACGGAGTTTCATTCCTGATCGCGCTGGTTTCCGGAGCACTCGCGCAGCAGATCCCGCTGGCATGGCTACGGCGGTGGAAACTTGATGTCGACGAATCCGCGACGGACACCTTCTCTCTGAAACCACTTATCGTTTCCGCACTTTTGCTGATCGGAGTTCTGACTTACGGAGCCTTTCGCAAAACTCCACCGGAGCAATTTCCTCCGGGTCCAGCGATGGCGCTGATCCAGGGAAACTTCACACCCGAGTTAAAGCATGATCGCAACGAATTTCTGACTCGGTTTCGCGTGCACGATGCCTTGACCGCCCACTCTGTTTCTCTGCAACCAGACGTCATCGTCTGGCCGGAAACGATGTTTTCGTGGGCAGAGAAAAGTGCGGCCGAAGGAGTAACGGATGAAGACATTCTTTCGCAGATTCCGGTTGAGGAATTAAGTTACTACGGCAATCAGGCGGGTGTGCTTGTCGAGCCGTTCCGGACTCGTGAAGTGCAACAACGACTGGAAGAGTTTGCCCAGTCCTACGGGGCGGCCATTATCATGGGCCTCGAAGCGAACGTGGCCGAAAAACATGATCTGAAGACATTCAACGCAGCCGCATTTGTCAGACCAGATCTTGGATACAGCGGTCGCTATGACAAAATTCATCGAGTGATCTTCGGAGAATACATTCCTCTTCGAAGTGTCTTTCCGTGGCTTTCCGATTTGACTCCATTCGGGGCCAATTTTGGAATTGATGCCGGTACGGAAATGAAAATGTTCGAGTACGCCGGATTTCGTATCGTCCCAATGATTTGCTTCGAGGATACCGTTCCGCATCTCACACGCAGAATGGCGGCCCGGAAGGACTCAGAGGGTCGTGAATGTGACGTTCTGGTCAACCTGACCAACGACGCGTGGTTTCGAGGTTCAAGCGAACTGGATCAGCATTTGATCACCGGAGTATTTCGCAGCGTTGAAACTCGTGTGCCTCTGGTTCGATGCGTCAACGGAGGAATCTCTGCCTTCATCGATGGTAACGGACTCGTTCGCGAGCCGGACAAAATCCTTGTCATGAAAGAACCTCTGGAGGGATTACACGCCGAGGTCTCAGAAGTCAAAGGCATGCGTGATCCATCCACAGGAGCGTGGCGACGTCAGTTCAACGGAATCATCTTCGGCCAGGTCCCGCTGGATCCTCGCAGTTCACTCTACGTCCAATACGGCGACTGGTTCGCCGGACTCTGCCTGTTGGCAATGCTGGCCGCTTGTGTGACCTCGTTCGTATTGAAGAAGTGACAGGCTGTTATAGCCACTGGTAGGTCCTTTCGCCGCGATGGGACTCAGTGGCCATTCAGGACGTCGTCACCGGGCAGTTTGTAACGGTCGGTCTGCCGGACGGTGAATCTAAGCCGCTGCCGGAAGATACGCTCACCGAGAAAGCTCCGAAGCAGGACGCAACGGGTGTCACAGAATGGCTCGAATACACTGCCGACGACTTCGTCCCATTTCCAATCCGGATCGCGGTGCGTGACGGGGTCATCGTGGATGTCGATGGCAAGGACTCCAATGCTTCGCTGAAGAACTTGATTTCCACGAGGTACGTCGTCGGGGATGCGGACGGCACGGATGTCACTCGGCTGCTGTGTCGGACGATTGATCTGGAGATGTCGAAGCCGGATGGCAGCATTGCGGAGCTGTCGGTGATTCGTCCGCTGTGGTGGCTGCAGGGGACGGGAGCGGCGGTTGGGGGCTCGATCGATATCGGGCTGCATGAGATTGGGCTGTCGGGCGAGGCGACGGTTCTGGCGATTGGGCCGTGCGATGTGGATTCTCGGGAAACGCGGCCGGGGATGAGCATCGTGACCGGCACGATCCGGCATCGCAATGCAACGGTCTGGGATCTGACATTCGATGGCCGCACCGAGGAAACACTCGGAGTCACCGCCAATCATCCGCTCTACTCCGAGACCCGCCACGGCTGGATCTCCGCCGGAGACCTGCAGCTTGATGAGGTGGTCAGAACGCTCAACGGCCATTCCACGCTCACGGCAAGAACTCAGCGTCCGACTCGCGAAACCGTCTTCAACCTCGAAGTCCACAGAAGCCATGCGTATCATGTGTCGCGACTGGGGGTGCTGGCACATAACAGTAACATACTCGATTGCACCAAAACACCGATCTTCCGCGGTGCGGAATCTCCAGACCTAGTGAAACACGCTCGCAACATTGACATGAAGATCGATAAGAAAACCGGATTGCTGATCCCGGAAAAGACGGGGCTATCGTTGCACGTCAATCAGCAGAAGCTGCTTTCGACTTTGAAGAAGGACGGGACAAATCGATTCCCAACGGCGCCTCAAGTGAGGAGCATCCCTGACGAACTGCAAATCATTCAACAAGGTACTGATCTCGGTCATTATGGCATCAGCCCCAAAGTACCGATTTCCCCCGAACGATTCCAAGAACTGCTCAATCAAGTGGAGTTCATCAATTGATTATTCCAATTTGCGATCATGCAGAATTCCCTCGGCTGGTTTTCAGTCACGAGCTAGATAATGGTTACGGTATTGCACCGCACGGGTATCGTTCCGATGTAACTTTCGAGCTGTGTAAAGGTGTCGGATTTCCAGTTGCGTTTTATGAAGCGACGGCCATATGCGAAGAACTGCAGGCCAGAGAAAAGCATGGATTGGGAGCTTTCGTAGCGGAGCCTGGTTTGCTGGTGGTCCCAACGATCTCAATTGAAAGCATGAAGATCGTTGTAAAAGAGCTTGTAGAGATTGGGTACTTCACACACCTGCTACCAATTGGTCAAAAAGCGCCGACCTGGAATTCAGATAGTGAGGAGTCTTGCGGTTGAACCGATCCTATTACGTGTCTCTCCAATCGTTGGTTGGCTCCGTGTCTGCCTTTTAGGTCATCCGGAACTTCTTGGCGACCCACACCACGAATTACCGCACGTGCTGGCGTTCACAGAAATGGCGTCAAAAAGATACTCACTTTTCCAGTCGGGACATGAAATATGCCAATAGTGTTACGCCGCAATAACCCCGAGTCTCTCGAGTGGGCTCTGGGTGGAGAGAGTTCTAATCGCTGGTCGTGGATGGATGTCTGTTATCAGAATGGGCCGAGCGAGGTAGGGCTCGATATGGATTCAATTGCGAGAGCCTTTCTGCAGCGAATGTTGCTTGGGGCATTTGCTCTCAATCGCGAAACTCGATGTTTTGTCCAGTTCTCTGGGGAACCCATAAAACACTTTCATGACCTGCATAATGTAGCGAGACTTTCATTGATTAAGGCCAACGCAAGTGGCTTACACAAAGTGGAAGAAGTAAACCAGTTTCAGGCCAGTACAAAGCAGCGGCTCTTGAAAGTAAAATATGGGTTGCATGTTGGTCAAGATATAGAACCATTTTGGCTGGGCGAAAAGATAGGCGAGGTGCCCATGTCCAACGAAATGCTCAGCAGTCTGACAGCTTCATGCGAGGCATGCTTTCTTTTGCGACGAAATGAATCTGGGTTACTGGGGCTGTTGATCTCAGAGTTTCGCGACAGTCTCTCAACGATCATTTGCTCCGCAGCTGGCGACATTGAACTCCGTTCGATCGACTCTACTTCTCCATTGCCCGCTTGGTAGTAACGCTCTCCTCAGAATTGAAGAACGCAGTAACTCGCAGACTCGCTGAAGGGAGGATCACCGAATTTATTTCGTATGTGTCTCGAGAGAATGCATCGTGTGATAGTCGGTTTGAGGCCCTCTGCGCGGAATAGCTCCGGCTACGGAGCGGCAATTGAATAAGTACGATATGTGGGAGAGCATGGCACGGATCTTGATGGATCCTGTAAGTCGAGGAATACCACAATGATTCAGATTTGTATGCGGGGATTGTGCGTTTCCAGCATTCTGCTTAGCCTCTGGTTTGGCTTCGGCAGCAAGCCCGTTGACTTGGTTGCACCATCAGCTGTGGCAGAAGCGGTAGCAACACCAGCCACTCCGAAATACAAGACCGTCAAGATCCGCGAAATCCAGCCAGCGGGTTACAGGGTTCTCGCAGACAATCCTCAAACGCCGGGACAGGCGACGGGGGACTTTGGTGCGTTTGATCCGAACACTTGGCAGGTTGATCGCTTCCTGATGAGCAAGCCAAATGGCGGTTGGCTCAAAATCGGGTTGGCTCGGCCGGTGGCGTGGATCGAGTCGGTCGAACGCAACGACACCGGTCAGGTCTGGCTGGAGTTTGAAGAACTCGGCATCGCCGACTGGGCGACTCTGCAGGCGACGGAACCCTGTCCTTCTGACATCATTGGCGAAGGCCGTCTGGTCACGGGCACGTTTGAGCATTCCTCGGGCGAAGTGCTGAACCTGTTCATTGCGGGTGAAGCGACTCCCATTGGTTCGACGGCCAATCATCCCTTCTGGAGCGAGGACCGTCAGCACTTCGTGCAGGCCGGATCACTCAACCCCGGCGAACACCTCCGCCTCGCCGACGGCCGCACCACGACACTCGAACGAACCGAACCAATCGCCGAACAACTCCCCGTCTACAACCTCGAAGTCGACGGCGAGCATGTTTACTACGTTGGCGAATCCGGCGTGCTGGTGCATAATGCGGGGGATGCGTATTCGTGGAAGAGTGTCAAGAAATTTGGACATACTTTCAATGAGCACGGAGCGGGGCGAAAGAATCTTCGGGATCTCACAGGCAGGGCTGCAGGGACTGGAAAACCCATGGGGCAATGGTTGGACAACGAGGCAGCCGCCGAATTCCTACAGCGAATAGAACAGATTGACGGTCCCATGACAACAAGAATTCCTCCGGGGCTTGGTCAGTTGATTCATCCGGATGGAACGGTTAGTCCGGCCCAATGGGCTCGGATCGTTCCACGAGGCGATGGGTTTCGAACGGCATTTCCTGTCCCCGGTGGCCCATGACACTACAGTTTCAGATGGCACTGGTTCAACTTCAGAGCCCATCGGGTTCAGTGGTGATACCAGAACCGAGTGTTTTTGAAGATGAGGGAGCTTGTCTGCAGTTTATCTGCGAGCAACTGGCAAGCCGGAATTTTTTGAAATTCCACGTGTCCGGGTTTGGCGATCTGGCGTGGCCGGTCGATGTCCGCACAGACCTCTGTGTCATCATGGAGCAATTAATCGAAATACTCGGTCAGTTGCGAGTGGGAGTGAACTGCTCGCTAGATTTTTATGAGCAGGGTATTGAGCGTCGGATCTTGTTCACTTCGAATAACGACACGCTTTTGGCTGAATGCCTTTGCGATTTGTCGTGGACACCCGTCCCATCGAGAATCATGATTTCCAGAACCGACTTTTTGTTGATGCTTGATAGGCTTGTAGATGACTTTCTTCAATATACAGCCCTTCTGGGAAGCAAGTCCTTAACCTTCCGTGCCAGGAGTCTTCTCAAGAAGCCTTCGTGACCTCGCCAAATAGAGACTCTCAACGGTACTAAACACGAAGATTCAACACTGTCGGTACTTGCTTTGTTAATCAACGTGCCGCCCAAAGTGAACTGAGCCTCCGTGGTCAGCGGAGACGGCACTGATGTCACTCGGCTGCTGTGTCGGACGATTGATCTGGAGATGCCGAAGCCGGATGGCAGCATTGCGGAACTGTCGGTGATTCGTCCGCTGTGGTGGCTGCAGGGGACGGGAGCGGCGGTTGGTGGCTCGATCGATATCGGGCTGCATGAGATCGGGCTGTCGGGTGAGGCGACGGTCCTGGCGATTGGGCCGTGCGATGTGGATTCTCGGGAAACGCGGCAGGGCATGAGCATCGTCACCGGCAAGATCCGGCATCGCAATGCGACGGTCTGTTGATTTAATCCCTCCCGG
>CAIXQV010000468.1 GCA_903921605.1 uncultured Planctomycetaceae bacterium
CGTCCCTGCGCCGGCAATCTGGGAGTGTTCAGCAACCCACTGAGCTGCGGGAAGGCTGACGGCGTGGCGAGCAATCGCGTTCTCTTGTCCGTAAACGATCTCCAAATTTGTCGATTTCGCATCGGCCGACGATCGTTCAAGATAGATTGCAACCTCACCACTCAAAAGATCCGACATCTTTTCTCCGGCGGCTCCAGCGAGAAACACATTGCCGTACAACGAACTCAATTGTTTGCCGAGTTCATACAACGCCGACGTTCGTCGCTCACGCAGGCGAGTACTCACGACCTGTGCGCGCAGTCGCGAGGTTAAAGTGCTGATCACAAGCCCGATCGCCAGCATCACTCCGAATGTGACAATATACTGAGCATCGGCGACCGCAAACGTGCGGTAAGGCGGAACGAAAAAGAAGTCAAACACCAGAACCGCGAGGATACTGGCCAGAATCGCGGGACCTCTTCCAAAACGAAAGGCAGCAAGAGCCACGGCCGCCAAAAACAGCATCACGGTATTGGCTTCTGCATCGGCTACATGCAATGATCGCAATCCCGACGCGAAAATCCCCGCCAGAAGTATAAGGCCTCCGGAAAAGGCATACGGAATCAGATTCACGGGTGGCGGTGGTGTTTGACGCGAAATCGGAGTTGGCGATTCTTCCGATCCATGAATCACGTAGACATCAATCTCACGGCTCTGCTCCAGCAAGTCATCGACCGCCGATCCCGAAAAGACTCTTCGCCAACGCGGCTGATTCGTTTTGCCAATGAAGATCTTCGTGACGTTTCGCGACCGGGCGAAATCCAGAATTGTTTCGGTGATACGCTGCCCGGCGATCGTAACAGTCTCAGCTCCCAGCCTTTCCGCAAGGCGAAAATGATTGGCAATTTGCTGTGCGGCCGGACCTTGAGAAGTCTCACCCGTCAAATCTACCGACACCGCCATCCACGGTGCATCCAGCGCTGCAGCCATGCGTTTAGCCGTTCGTATCACGCGAGCTGTTTTTGGACTGGGGCCGATGCAGACAAGCAGTCGTTCGTTGGTGGCCCACGGTTCCGGAGCGGACTTGTCACGTCTTGCGGATTCGACATCGGTGTGAATTCTGCGAGCGGCCTGGCGGAGCGAAAGTTCTCGCAAGGCTGACAGATTCGATTTCTGGAAGAAGCTCAGGATAGCTCGTTGAGCCTGCTCAGGCAGATAAATCTTGCCCGCCTGCAGTCGCTCCAGCAGCTCTTCCGGTGTAATGTCGACGAGTTCAAGATCAACGGCCGAATCGAAGACTCGATCCGGTACCGTTTCGCGAACTATGATCCCCGTAATCTGACCGATGACGTCGTTCAGGCTTTCGATATGTTGAACATTCAGTGTCGTCCAGACATTGATGCCTGCTTCCAGCAGTTCCTCAATATCCTGCCAGCGTTTCTCGTGACGACAGCCAACGGCATTCGTATGAGCCAGTTCGTCGACAAGTAACGTCTCCGGCCGCAACTGCAGCGCTGCATCGACATCGAATTCACGCAGAGTCACGCCGCGATAGGAGATCGCCTTCTGCGGCAGCACCATCAAGCCATCGACCAAAGCCTGAGTCGCCGGCCGAGCGTGCGGCTCAACGTATCCTACGACGACGTTTCGCCCCAGAGCCTTTGCCTGATGAGCGGCCTGCAGCATGGTGTACGTTTTGCCGACACCAGCCGCGTAGCCAAAGAAGATTCTGAGAGATCCCCGCTGGGACTCGGCCTCTTCGGCTTTCACCTGAGCAAGCAACGCATCGGGATCGGGGCGACGTTCGGGCATGATGTTGATCTTACTCTTTGGCGGTCATTTGATCGAGTGACACGTTCAGCAGCAGCACGTTGACCCGAGGTTCTCCGAGAACTCCGAACGTTCGTCCCTCCGTGTGCTCCGCAACCAGTTTGCGAATGTCGTCAACGCTGACATGTCGAGCGTTCGCGACACGCTCAACCTGTAACTCAGCCGCGGCCGGACTGATATGAGGATCTAACCCACTGGCTGATGATGTGACGAGATCCACCGGTACTGCACTAGTCAGTGCCCCCGCCGATTTCACTGCCGTGATTCTGGCCGTAGCAGACTCCGTCAACGCTGGATTCATCGGCCCGTAATTGGAACCGCTCGAAGCCGCCGCGTTGTACGGCGTAACACTCGTCGCCGACATTCGAGACCAAAAATGTTTTGGACTCGTAAACGATTGGCCAATCAGCGATGAACCGATCTGTTGCTCATTATTCAGAATAATGCTGCCATTGGCCTGATTTGGAAACATCAGTTGAGCAATGGCCGTAACCACTAACGGATAAACTCCGCCGGTGAGTAGCGTAAGAGTCAGCAACATCAGGGTTGCAGTTCGTAATTGGCGAAACATGGTTGATTATCCTTCGATAGTACAAATGAATGGTTCGTTTAACGGCAAGCCGCAGGCGTCCGCGTTGTTTCTGCTCACGCCAAACCACACAACGTCAACATCACATCAATCACTTTGATCCCGACGAATGGCACGATGAGTCCTCCCACACCGTAAATCAGCATGTTATTTCTCAACAGTTGCCCC
>CAIXQV010000469.1 GCA_903921605.1 uncultured Planctomycetaceae bacterium
ACACGCTGTGGTCCATGAGTCGTCTTCATCCACACAACATCGCGTCTGTCGACGAATAAGTCTGTTCCGTTAACCAACTCAACGCCCATCTGCTGAGCCAGAAACGAATGTTCGAAGTACGCCGAGTTGTAAACGCCGGGAGTCAAGACCACGGCTGTCGGTGTCGAAGAGCTGGCGGCCGGTGCTGTTTTTAGCAGAGCATCCAGAAGTCGTTCTGGATAATCTTCAATCGAGGCGATTGTGGATCCATAGAACACTTCCGGGAGAACTCGCTTCATGATCTCGCGGTTCTCAAGCACATAGCTGACGCCGGACGGACAACGCAAATTGTCTTCAAGTACGTAAATCGTGCCGTCATGGTTACGAACGAGGTCTGTTCCGACGACATGAGTCCACACCCCGCCAGGCGGCCGGAACCCGATGCATTCCGGACGATAAGTCTTGGCGGATTTTACCAGACCCTCAGGGACAACTCCATCTTTGAAAATCTGGCCTGCACCGTAAACGTCATCCAGAAAGAGATTCAATGCGCGGATGCGCTGCTTCAGGCCGGCTTCAATCGAAGCCCATTCGTCCCAGGAAATAGGGCGCGGAACGACGTCAAATGGCCAGATTTTCTCATTGCCATCATTATGTCCGTAGACGGCAAACGTGATCCCTTTCTCCAACAGCTCTTCTTCGGCGTGCCGCTGTCGTTCCGCGAGAACCTCGGCGGAAAGCGATGAGAGACATTCCGACAGGGCCGGATGTCGAGGAGTTCCATCAGAGGTCAAAAGTTCATCAAAAGTGGTTACCACGTCCTCGCATCTTTCTCATTTGGCAGTGGGAATCGCCATCCTGTTGCGGAAATGGGCACTTCTGTGCTCATGTGCACGGAGTTTAGGCACCTTCCGCAAATAATCACAATAGGCCTGAACAAAACGCAACATCCGTGCCGTCAAATCCAGACAGCGGGGGTCATTGGCAGGCTGCAGTGAATCGCCGGGTACGAATGAAGCTTTCCTGAGCCCGTTTACCGCCGAGCCAGAGACGACAGCTTTTGCCTCGGCCGCGATCTGCAGTTCGGAACTATACGACCGAGGTAACAGGCCGCAGGTGAGGGCAGCAATGCGAATCGTCAGGCAAATCCGCCAGATCGATACGGACATTGTTACTCTGTACAGGTACCATGGCGACAGCGGGCCGGGGTATCGCATTCATCGCCGACAGCAACCTCCCAGCTCGATGCAGACGCATCATGACGATTTTCTGAAAGCTGTCAGAAACAGCTCCATCGCTCCAGTGATGTTCGCACAGCGTCGCGAGCCCTCAGGTCAAACGAAGAAGCGAAACCGTCGCTTCATGCTTTCGAGACCTGCATTTCTTCTTCGGCCACTCACTTCCTGATGATTCTCGGCGGAGACCTTTAGTCTTCGTGCTCTGCCATGTCCATGTGCTAAGTGTGGCATGTCGTGAGTCGCCGCGGTCTTTTCTTCGGAGCCTCATAATGAAGCGTCTTATCGTACTGCTCTTCCTGCTTGTGGTCGCAGCCATGGGGACCCATTTTTCTGAAGGCTCGATGAAGTCCGTCTTCCAGACAGCGCTGTTTGTGACGGCTGGAATTTCAGCCGTGGCACTCATCACAGGAGCGACCGACTGATTCAAAATTACTCGGCCATAAACCCTGGCAGTGACGTCATCGCCGTCTTCAGGCGTCCCAATGCGCGGATGTAGCGATCACTGGCGGCTTGTTCTGATATCCCCAGAACCTGTGCGGCTTCGCGATTTGTCAGTTGCTCAAAATGCCGCAGCGCCAGTACTTCGCGATCAATCTCTTTCATCTCTTCCAGAGCATGGTTGAGCTGCTGCGACATTTCCTCACGCACAGCGGCTTCGCTGGGAGTCGTCAGATGATCCATCAGATGAAACGACAGTGACGATGAGGTAGACGAACTGGACCAACCTCGATCAATCGAGAATTCATTGCCCGCGTTACGCTTCTGAGTTCCCAAATGCCGCCTGTGAATATCGACGAGAGTCTGACAGGTGATCAGGCGGAACCAGACGAAAATTGAGCGAGACGCATCGATCAGAAAGTGGTCGATCCTCTGGACCGCCGACAGCCAGGCTTCCTGAAGAATGTCGTCCGCGTCCACTCGACCATGCAGCCGTGGATCCATGCGAAACGTCACCAAACGCCAGAGGCGGTCGCGGTGTTGAGAAAACAATTCGGCCAGAGCGTTCTGGTCGCCGTTTGCAACACGACTGATGAGTTCCGTATCAGACGGATTATTTGCCACAAAAACTCCCCTGTCCGACCGTTCTGCTGGCCAACCTTTGACCACGTCAGAACTCTAACAGAGTCCTGAACTGGACCAAGTAATTCCCGGCAGAATACGTGCTGCTCTGAAAATCTGAGACAAGAACATTGGCCAGTCTCAGGCATCATAGCCGCGATAATCGCCAATTGAGCGGGCTGCAGCGACAGGTTCACCGTTACTTAAGAGCAGAGAATGCTGTTCACGAGCGCCGGACCGAAAAAAAGTCTCCCCTGCGGTTTCTTTCGGCGGTATGTTGTTCGGGAATGCGGGTCTGGTAGATTTCACGTCCTGGCAGAATGCTCCGAACGAGACTTTGCCGATCCGGTACAAGATGCCCTGTACGATTCAGGGCCGCGTCCTCTGGTGGTTTCTGGCGAACTTTGGGCTCAGGTCAACCTTTTGCTCGACGATCGCCTTTGCACCACCAGAATAGCGAAATAGTAGAAGCAATTGCCCCCAAACGGCGAAACGAGCCGGGCGAGATTGAATATGCCGATCAAGGTACGATGTGAAGGTTGTCAAACGGTCCTGAATGTGCCGGATCAGGCCGCCGGCAAAGCTGTAAAATGCAAGCAGTGTGGCGGCCGGGTTCTTGTCCCCGGAGGTGAGTCCGAGGCTGCTGCCCCAGCGCGACCACGTCCGAAGAGCAGACCAAAAGCCGTATCCGAAGATCCCGACGATGTTCTGTTTGGCGTCGATCTGAACAGAGCTGAAGATACCAATCGCCGAATTTGTCCTGGGTGTGCTCGTCCAGTCCGAGAAGAAGACATCGACTGTCCGAAGTGTGGTGTGACGATCGCAACCGGAGCACTCAGTGAAAGGCAACGACTGAAGATCGCTCGGAAAGGACCGCCACCGGCGGAATTCTATGGAGTGGTCTGGGGCAATGGCTGGAAGTTTCTGAAAAAGCACTGGCATTTCGGAGTCCAGACTGCGATGGTCTGGACAACATGCCTGTCCATGGCACTCACCTGCCTGTTCGCCCTGGGATACTATGTCTCGAATCGAACGGCAGCTCTGGAAGCAATGGTCGCGGCCGACACGACCAACATCAAGATAGAAGGCAACTCGGTTGTCATTACCGTTCCGGATGAAAAGGGCTCGAAAGTTTTATACGACGGCACCTACTACACGACCACCAAGTCTGTCACCAGATTACCGATTCCTCGACTGATGGCCCAGCGCGAACCACCAGCATTGTTCTGGACAGGCATGACCCTCGTCTTCCAGTTGGGTTTCGGTGGCTGGGCGTGGACTCTCGCCACAACGATTGCCGGTGTCACCATGGCTGGTGAGAAAAAGGTCAAACGCTTTACGCTGGACTTCTTTGGCAACCTGACCATGGGTTTCCGCTTCTACGTCTGGCCCGTGATTTTGACGCTGCCGTTGTTCCTGATCGCCGTGGCCATCGGATTCGTCAACATTCAGGCCGCTCTGATCGTCGGTGGTCTCGTCATGGTCATCCCGCTGCTCGTGCTGCCGGCGGCAGTCGTCCATATGGCTCAGAAGTACACTCATCGAGCCTGGTTGCTGACCTGGATGCTGCGCGACTTTGGAAAGACGATCGGTCCCTCCATGTACGTCTTCGCCATGAACCTGTTTCTCGTCCTCCTGGTTCCGATTGTGGTTTCCGTTGCCGGAGCAATCATGCAGGCACGAATTTCGATCTGGCTGCTGACTCAGGAGGCGGCCGCTCTGGAGTGGCTCAAAGCAAACTTCATGGATTTTGGAGAAGGCAATCTGCGTTTTCTGTTCTATGAGATGCCGATCGTGTTCACTGTTTCCTTTGCCTTCTTCTTCATCATCTGTGGTCTGATGAGTTTCCCGGCCGTATTCATGATGCGCGTGATCGGCCTGTATGGTCTTTACTTCCGAGCTGACCTGGCCGTGGTGAACGAGTTTCCTGATTTGGAGCCGGTTGGGTTCGGACCACGCTATCTGGCATTCCTGATCGATTACATCATCATGGGACTGCTGAGCGGCATCGGACAATTTGTGGGCACACTCTTCGGATTGCTGTTCACCTTCTACGGATGGAGTATTGCCGACCAACTGGCTCTGGGCATCGGCGCCGTCGCAAGTCTCGGCCTGATCGGATTCTACTTTTCATCGGGAGAATCCGGGGCAGCTCGAGCGACTCTCGGCAAGTGGAGCCTTGGAATGATCGTGCTTCGTGATGACAACAAAGTTCAGACTCGCCAGCAGGCCTTCGGTCGCGCTGCCTCAGCATTTCTAACCATTCTGACCTTGTACATCGGCTTCATCATGTGCTTCTTTCGAGCTGACAAGAAGGCGATGCATGATCTGATGAGCAAGACCAAAGTCGTCTGGCAAAGCGAAACAGGCTAATCAACGATTTCACACCTATCCGAGGTGGCAGGGAGCAATCCGGCCATGCTTACATGGTCGGGGGCTTTGGATCGTTTTAAAACAGCTTAATCAAGGCCTTCATCCCACCGTGACAGGCGGCAGAGATCACTGTTGATCTGAAAGTCGCGGCATGCCTGGGGACGCAGTTCGTAGTGCCGACACAAACGCGTCCCGGGATTGAGCCAGACACATGGCAGCAGATCAAAATGCTGATCGGCAGCCACTCGTTGTCGAACCGGCAGCAGCAGCTCCTCGGGAACTCCCAGAGCTGCCTCTTCACCGGGCTGAAAAGGCGGAATTGGTGTTCTCATGCAGCATGCCGCGCAATCGTTGCAGGACTGGATCACCGGCAGGTTCACGCCATTATTCATGC
>CAIXQV010000470.1 GCA_903921605.1 uncultured Planctomycetaceae bacterium
CCCTTTGCGTGACGGTTTTCGGGAGCCTGAGTCAGAAGATTTTTTTCTCGCACCGGGAAACGAAGGATGTCTGTCCCTCTATTCGCCCAAAGGCTTTGAAGCTTTCACGGCGAAGATGGCCAGCGTTTCAACGGGGCGAGTTCAGGTTCGAAATTTTCTTAGATTGTATTACTCGCAGGCGGAGTCCGTGCAGGTAGACAAGCAGTCGCGAATCCGGATCCCGGAGCGACTTGTGAAAATGGCTAACCTAAAACACAACGTGGTCTTGATCGGAGTTCATGACCACGTGGAAATCTGGGACAAGGAACGGTGGGATTCGTTCCTTTCACAGAATGCGTCGCAGTTTGATGCGTTAACGGCGGAAGCTCTTGATCTTTCACTACCAACCTGAGGCTGGTAGTTGTCGTGCGTGTCAGATTGCAAAAGGTGGCTCATGGAAGTGCCGCCTGTATTGGCCTCCTCAAGGAGGTTTCGGGAATTGGGTCGGCGTGAAAATGCCGAAACGGTTCCTGACACCTTTTCGATGCAGCCGTGTGCGAGATGCAAGGTTGGCATCGAACACACATTCCGTCGGAAACTGCCGCATGCTTTACCGGGCTTAGCGGATTCTTGACGATAGCATGGATGCGACTCGTTCCGGGACGGCCTGAAAAGGCCACAGCCGCCTGCTTCCGATTACCGACATGGATGTTGGAGGAGGCAGGCGGCTGCGTTCCTTGGGGTCTTATTCATTGCGACCTGCTCGCTGCAGATTTGAAGCTCGTGTGCTGCCGAGCCGTCCTTCTCGAGTAGAAGGGGCATTCCTGCCTGTCTCCGGATTGTCGGACAAGAATGTCCAACTTACGTTTTCCGATCTGACGCCGACGCGAAGACGGAATTGCGAATTGACATCCGCACACGCCAGTTACGACCGAGCCCCAAACACGCCTGTAACGACTCGTTCGTTTCCGCATAGATCGCGGCGAATCACTACCGACTCAAATCCGGCCGATTCAAGCATCCCGCCAACAGTTTCACACTGAGCAGGATCCAGTTCCATCGACAGAAACGCGCCGGGCTTCAGATATGCTGGGGCCTGCGCAATGATGCGGCGGACGACATCAAGCCCATCAGCGCCCGCGAACAACGCCGTCCCGGGTTCATGCATTGCCACTTCGGGCTGCAACGAATCCCGCTCATCCTCACGAATGTAAGGCGGATTACTGACCAGTCCGTCGAAGCGACGCCCCGCGTTCTTTAATGGCTCAAGCGTATCGCCGGGCAGCAACGTCACCTGAGTTGTCACGCCCAGCTTTTCGCAGTTGCGAGCCGCCACATTAGCCGCGACTTCAGAGATATCCGTGGCCACGACTGCACATTGAGGTCTCTGTTTGGCGATCGTGATGGCAATACATCCCGATCCGAAACCCACTTCAAGAATCTCCCGAGGCTCTTCCTTCGGAATCAGCTCCAGACACGCGTCGACGAGCGTCTCAGTCTCTGGTCGAGGAATCAGAATACCGGGACCAACCTCAAAACTGCGTCCGTAAAATTCGCGAGTGCCAACGATGTAAGCCAATGGCTCCCGCTTCGCACGACGCTGAACAAGCTCCCGCATGATGGCTCGCTCTTCGTCCGTTAACAACGTTCCGAAGTCTGTGTACAGGCGGATTCGCTGACACTTGCGAGCATGGGCAAGGAGCAACTCTGCTTCAAGGCGAGCTGACTCCACACCTTTTTGCTTCAGGAACGTCGTGGTCCACTCAAGAATTCGTTGAACGGTCCAGCCTTCAGTCGTAGAGGCCTTTGGGTCGGCAGGAGCATTCATCGGTGATTCTGATTACCTTCCGTGCGTGAAATCGTCCCTTACTACGCCCGGATTGTAGCTACTTCGAAGATTTCCTGAAGCGGCAGAGCCCGTGAGTTCCACCTTTGAACTCGATTGACAATTTGGACTGCGGCAGCCTGCTGCCGCTTTCGAGTTCACAGCCTGCTGTGGACAAGCGTTTTCATACATACCACCGCCAACGCGTCAACAAAGTGCCGTGTCTCCGTTATTCCTACGCCTGCCGGGAACACTGATTAATTGCCTCGTTCGGCGGGCTCCTTCAATGTTCTCGCGAATAGTGCCCTGAGCTGCTTCAGTTCCTGTTTGGGGAAAGGCCATGACCAGACTGCAGTCGGGAGATTTTCGTCTGACCAGCATTGTTCAGCCGCGAGGTCGCACAAAGCTTTGATGAATCGATGAACGATTTCACGAAACTTGCCACAATAGACGAGCTGCCGATCAGACCTCTCAGAATGCATGATAACGAAATCCAGACTGGTTCCGTTTCGCAAAAGAATCCATTTTGCGTACCCCGGTTCGAGTGACCAGTCGACTGTTGTCTCGCCAATGCCCTGCACAAGCAATGATAGTGATGAAACAAGATCCCGAATTGAGTCACATGGGACATCAGAGACATCTTCATGCCACTCCTGGTCGCCCGCCACGATTTTGACTCTTATCCAACCATGGGATGGTGGACCGAATTGAACATCGAACTCACACATAATAGATGCATCAGAAATTCAGTATCTGCCATTCGTGGGAGTTTTCCGAAGTAGTTGACATGGTTGTTATCTCCAGTGTTCTCTCAGTTTTACCTGCTGCGCAGAAGAAAGCGAACTTCGACGAATTCTAATAAATTGATTGCCGTCCTCTCCGGCCATTCACCTCTGGGCAGCTTTGCGGAACTCACTGTGGCCCCATGTGGCGACGGCTGTTTCGGTACAGCCACTCGACTTTCGTCCGAGCCCACGGTGTTTTTCTGAGGAACTTCAGGCTGGAGCCAATGCTGGGGTCGTGAGTGAAACAGCGAATGGGGATCTCGCGCCCCATTTCCTCCCAGCCGACGTGCTCGACCAGCTGCTCCAGCATCATGGCCAAAGTGATTCCGTTCAAAGGATCCAAGGGACGCTTTCGAGTCATACGATTCAAGCCAAACTGGGGTCTTATCTGTTCTGCGAGGTCTGCTCGGACGGCGCCTCGCCTGCTATATTCGTGACATTTACCGCGCATTGAGAGAATCGTCTATTCATCTCTCGCGCTGATTTGCGCAAGAATCTGTTTCGCCACAATACTGCTATCCTCAGACGCTCTGTTGCCAACTTTGCGCATGGGTCATCAGGCCGAAACCGAGCTGCGGCAGACATATGTGTTGATCTGGGGAGAATCGGATAACGCCTCGTCTGTCAAGTGCATGGCACTGGTCCGCATGTTGCACTGGTCCGCATGTTGCATCCGGCCTATGGATGCGAAATCCTCGGGGCGTTTCACGATGTCGACTGCAACAGGGCTGGGCAAGATTACGGCTCTTTTTCGACACGCAACCTGCACCGTACAAGGCCCATCTCGGCGGAGCGAGATGTCTACTTTGGGACGATTGCAGACACACCATTTCATGTCCC
>CAIXQV010000471.1 GCA_903921605.1 uncultured Planctomycetaceae bacterium
ACGGAGAACACAGAGGGAATCGCAGAGGGTTGTTGGGAGGAGTTGAACGCAGGGGTCGCAGAGGTGCGCAGAGAGAAGATATTTTTGTTTTTCCCCTGCGTTCCTCTGCGAACCCTGCGTTCAGAAACTGTGCTTTCTCTGTGTAACTCTGTGACCTCTGTGGTGAAAAGTGCGATTCTTTTTTGTTTCACCACAGAGGTCACGGAGAACACAGAGGGAATCGCAGAGGGTTGTTGGGAAGATTTGAACGCAGGGGTCGCAGAGGTGCGCAGAGAGAAGATATTTTTGCTTTTCCCCTGCGTTCCTCTGCGAACCCTGCGTTCAGAAACTGTGTAACTCAGTGACCTCTGTGGTGAAAACTGCGAATCGGCATTTTGTTTCACCACAGACTGCGGTGTCGGAGAGTGGTTACTCGGAGGGCTGACGCCCTGCCGCTCGCCGGATGAAAATTAAATCAGGAGTATTCGACGATGAATTTATTCGAAGAACTCAAACAGAACATGACTCGGCGATATTTCTTTTCGCAGGGTTCAAATGTCATGGGGACTGCGGCTCTCGCGTCACTGCTGGGCCAGTCAGCCATCGGCGGTGTGGATGCACCGAAGGGCCATGCCGGAGCCATGCCGACTCATTTTCCCGCGAAGGCCAAGCACATCATTTATCTGCATATGGTCGGCGGTCCATCGCAACTGGACCTCTATGACCACAAGCCACAGATGGATGCGTGGTACGATAAGGATCTTCCGGAATCTGTGCGGAACGGTCAGCGACTGACGACGATGACCTCGGGGCAGGCTCGATTTCCTATTGCTCCGTCGAAGTTCAAATTCGAACAGGCGGGCCAATGTGGCATGTGGGTCACGGAACTTCTGCCGTGGACGAAGAAAGTCGTCGATGACATGACGTTTGTCCGCAGCATGTACACTGAAGCGATCAATCATGAGCCGGCCGTGAGTCTGTTGCAAACCGGCAATCAGGTGACCGGACGGCCGTGTCTGGGATCGTGGATGTCTTATGGACTGGGATCACTGAACGAGAATCTGCCGGCCTTTGTGGTCATGGTGGCTCGCCCGACAAACACAGAACAGGTTCAGGCGATTTCTGCAAGATTGTGGTCTTCAGGTTATTTGCCGGGCGAATATGCAGCGACATCATTTCGCTCGGCCGGTGATCCCATTCTGTTCATCAACAACCCAAACGGCGTAACGCCCGATGTTCGACGAACGACTCTGGATGGAATGAGACGACTGAATGAGCTGAGTTATCAACAACTTGGCGATCCGGAGATTAATACTCGAATCCAACAATACGAGTTAGCGTTCAGAATGCAGTCGAGTGTTCCCGAACTGACCGATCTGGCGTCAGAGCCGGAGTCCACATTTGAACTCTACGGCGAGGCATCAAAGAAGGGCGGCACTCTGGCTAACACGATGTTGCTGGCTCGAAGAATGGTCGAACGCGGCGTACGATTTGTGCAGATTTATCACAACAACTGGGACACTCATGCCAATGCGGCCGGACGTCTTCCCGATCAATGCCGAGATCTTGATCAGGCCACTTACGGTCTGATTACAGATTTGAAACAACGCGGTTTGTTTGACGATACGATCATTATCTGGGGCGGTGAATTCGGCCGAACGATCTATTCTCAGGGAGGATTGTCCAGAGAGAATTACGGTCGTGACCACCATCCTCGCTGCTTTACAATGTGGATGGCCGGTGGCGGATTCAAGGGTGGCACGATTTACGGAGAGACGGACGACTTCAGTTACAACATCGTCCGCGATCCGGTTCACATTCGTGACTTCCATGCCACCGTGCTGAACCAGATCGGCTATGACCACCAGCGATTGACGTTCAAGTATCAAGGACTCGATCAGCGACTGACGGGTGTGTTGCCGGCGAAAGTGATTCAGGAGTTGATTACCTGAGTGTCAGCGCTGCTTTTCACTCAATGGCACATCACGAAATTCGGTATGACAGGCCACGCAATTCTTTGCGATCCGTTCAAACGACGCGGGGAGCGAATCGGGAACCGGCAACGCTGCTCCTGATTCGCTCCAACTCATCAACGCGGCTTCAAGATCGGCAGCGGCAGACTCTGATTCACGGAGCATGTTCCGAAAGCCTTCGGACTCTATGGCAACGCTTTCGGTTCTCAGCAGTTCTGAAAAATGGTCTTTCAGCAACAGAACTTCCTGAACTGGATGAAGATCAGGGCGAGTCAACGGTGACTTCCATCCGGCCGCTGCTACTGTCTTAACCGAGTCGAAAGTCTGTTCCAGATTTACCATCGACTCAGCCATCAGAGTCAGCTCTGCCGATTCGGGAAAGTCGCATTTCAGGGCGTCAAGAACCGCGTCGTCCACTTTCTGAGCCGACTCTGCGGATTCATAGAGTCCTCGATAATTGGGATTGGCTCCTGCCAGCTTAAGAATTACTGACGACACTGAAGGATCGATAAGCCCTGCCGTCACACAGGCTACAGCCGCGGCCGCTGGGCTGCGATGTTTGCCATGATGGCAGTGAATGTAAATCGGGCCTTCAAAATCTCGCACCGCCTTCGCCAGTTCTTTGCCGCGTTGCTCGGGAATGCCATCGTAAGAATGAGGCAAGTGAATGTATCTCAGACCATGTTTTTTGGCGAGTTCCAGATCAGGCTTAGCACCATCCACGCTGATGATTGTCTTGATCCCAAGGTTCTGTAATTCCCGAAAAGCTTCTTCGCCATCTGGCTGGCCGCCCGAGATCACTTTTTTGTGAATCTGAATAGCATTGGGAAGATGAGCGGAAGCCAGTCTGTGAGGCAGGGCCAGGTTCTCAGCCTTTGGAGTTCCCTCAACGGTCTCTACCGGCTGTTCGAATTTGTCTGTCTCGCAGACGATTTCGATTTCGGACTTTTTAGATGGAAGATCCGGGGCTGACTCAGAGCTTGACTTGCGACCATCCGCGCAGCCCGTCGACAGTAAGCTGACGATCACAAATCCGCACACAGTAAAAGGCATCGTGTTCATCTTCGTCACATTTCTGGGGCAGACGGAGTCATGTTCAATACCGTTCGCTTTTTGCGACATGTTAGTCGAATTCATCAGGACAACGATCTTTCGAGATGCTCCGTCTCAAAATCTGCGGATTTCACAAGGAGATCAGGGCTTTCTGAGCCAACGTGGGAAGGTCCTGTCCACAATCTTCGAAGTCGCACAGACCAGTCGCCCGCTATGGAAGGATGTCTGGGAGACGTAATTTTCGAGAAGCGATCAAATCAGAAATATGGATGAGCCTCTAAAGGCCTGATTTTGTCTCAGAGGTTAGTGCAGTTCTCAGTAATCCTGGATTTTGACCGAACGACTGCAAAGGGTGTACGCCCGAGCGAACTGGTCCCAACGCATGGCAATGGATGTCCGGTGTTCTGGTATGCCCCTGCCTTCGAAAAAGGGCGAGAACTTCTGACGCAGAAGAAACTCGGCGAAAAGCTGGCTGGAAAAGCGAGCGGGTAAAGGAACAGTTTCTCGGCCGCGTTGGCTTTATGATTTCTCCGCTGCCAGCACTGAGGTAAACTAGTGGTCAGACCGGCTCTGCCTGTCGCCCCGTCCCGTCGGCAATTCTGCAGTTCAAGAGATCTTCCATGCATCCCGATAAAGTTGGACCCTATCTGATTGATCGCAAGATCGGCGCTGGAGGCATGGGTAACGTCTATCATGGTGTACACGAATTGACGAAGCAGGAAGCCGCCATCAAAGTGTTGCCCGTGGCCATGGCTCGCGAAGATGGCTTCGTGCAAAGATTCTCCCGCGAGATCGACGCTTTGAGGCAGCTTTCCAATCGACATATCGTGCAGTTGTTTCAGGATGGTGAGACAACGGATGGCACGTTTTACTATGCCATGGAGTTTGTCGACGGGCATACATTGACGGCCGAGATTACGAATCGCAAAAAGCTGCCGTGGAAAGATGTCATTGAGTATTCGATGCAGATCGCAGCCGCGCTGAAGGCTGCTCACGATGCGGGAATCGTGCACCGTGACCTGAAGCCAAGCAACCTGATGTTGACGAACGATCGAGTCATCAAATTGACCGACTTTGGAGTCGCCAGTTTATTTGCTTCCGCTCGACTGACTCGCACAGGAGGCGTTGTTGGCACGGCCGAATACATGTCACCGGAACAAGCGAGGGGGCAAAAAGCCAGTCGGCGCAGTGACCTGTATTCGCTGGGTGCTGTCATGTATGTCATGCTGACCGGACGCCCTCCGTTCACCGGCGCCAGCGCGAATGACATTCTGCAGAAGCACCAATTCGGCCAGTTTGATAAGCCCAGTCGCTATGTGGCCGATCTTCCGCGTCTGGTTGAAGAGCTGGTGTGTCAGCTTCTTGAGAAGGATCCTGCCAAAAGGCTGCCGGATGCTTTAGTCGTGATGAAGCGACTGGAACAGATCAAACTGCGTCTGGAGATGATGGAGCAGCATCTGGAGTCGGAAACCGTCGAGCGGCCTGGACCCGGCACGACGGTCATGTCAGAAAGCGAATCCGTCGAGTGGGACGTGCATCATCCCGGCCCGGCAACAATGGTGCGAAACATGATCCGGGACGATGTGACCTCGTCACTGGTTAAGTCACCGGTCGCAAAGTTCTTCGATAACATTTTTGTGCTCATCACTCTCCTGGCCCTGATTATTGTCTTCGGGATCTGGATGAACCGCCGCAGCGTGGCTGATCCGGGCGAACAGCTGGCGAAGGCTCGCGAATTGCTGGCCAGAGAACCCAGTCCCGTCTGGCTGCGTGCACGGGATGAATTTCTACAGCCGCTGCTGGACACAAATGCCCTGCCCAATTCCAAAGAAGAGATTGATTCGCTCATTCTGAAAGCCAATCAATTTGATTTCTGTCGATCTTTGCGAGCAGATCCGGAAAGCAGCAAGGATGAAGCTTCTGAGCTGCAACGTCTGATTCGACGAACCTTTGAGACATTCAGTAATGGTGATCCGGTCGCCGCACGTGAACAGTTGCAGGCTGTTCGCGAACTTGCCGCGCAGGATTCTCGTAACGAATACTTGTCACAATTTCTGGTGGAGACGCAGCAGAAGTGGGACAAAGAACCTTTGACAGTCGGCCGCAAGGCACTGTTGGAGCGAATTCTGATTGAAGCAGAAGCGATTGCAAAATCCGGTGACCCGGCGAGTGTCGACAGGGCTGTCAAGACCCTGACCGCCGCACGTCAAATTTACTCCAACGACCGAGCTGTGACAGAGGAGTCAGAACGGATTGACGTGTTGCTGAAACAGCTTCAGCCGACGCCATAGTGTGAAAATCATTTGATCAGTAATCCACTGCGGTCGGTTTTGTGCATAAGTCCGCTGATCCTCCCCGGACAGCTCCATCAATGTGGAAAAACGACCAGACCCGATTGAATCCGGTTCGCGTCCAAGTCACATTGTGATGGTTGCAGAATGTATGGTTCGGGTGAAATGCGTCGGATTATTCTCCGCAGGCTTATTTTTCAGCCCGAAACTGATCGACTCATTTGAAACTCGGACTCAGCGATGATTGTGAAACTTGGCCCGTGCCGCATGGAATTGGTTCAGGGCGATATAACGCAGCAACACGTCGACGCGATCGTCAATGCCGCCAATAGCAGTCTGGCCGGTGGTGGCGGTGTCGATGGGGCCATACACAATGCGGGTGGTCCAGCCATCATGCAGGAAACAACGCAGAATTATCCTGAGGGTTGCCCCACAGGCAGCGCGGTGATGAGCGGGGCTGGAAATCTTCCGGCCAAGTATATCTTTCATGCCGTTGGACCAGTCTGGAAGGGTGGTCGTCAGGGAGAAGCAGAGCTGCTGGCGTCTGCCTGTCGAGCGTGCCTGAAACTGGCGGTGCAGCATCAATGCAACAGTATTGCTTTCCCTGCCTTGAGTGCCGGAGCTTATGGGTATCCTCTTGATCTGGCGGCGGCCAATCTGGTCAAGACGACGATGGACTTTGTTCGATGGCATCAGAATCCGACGATGGTTCGATTCGTTCTGTTTGATCAGGGCGCGTTCGGGGCCTTCGCGCGAGCGGTGGAGGAAGTGGTGCCGAAATGATTGAACCATCACTTCGCGAACACGTCGCGTCAGATGGTTACCGTCTGAAGTTTCGCCACTGGGCTCCTGTGAATCCCAGGGGGATCGTGATTGCGTTGCACGGCATTCAAAGTCATTCAGGGTGGTATGACTATTCTTCACGTCGTTTGGCCGACGCTGGTTTCGCAGTCTACTTTCCGGATCGCCGTGGCTCGGGCCTGAATGGTTTTCAGCGCGGCCATGCAGCGCATGCGATGCGGTTGGTCAATGATGTGCGAGCCCTTCGCGGACTGGCCATCAATGAGACTGTCGTTGGCACCGTAGATTCAAACGCTCAATTGCCGATCACGATTCTGGGGATTAGTTGGGGAGGAAAACTGGCAGCAGTCATCGCGGCATTGTTTCCGCGGGAATTCGATCGCCTCGCGCTGCTGTATCCGGGCCTGGTTGCCAGAATCGGGCCAACCTGGTCGCAGCTTTTACGACTCAATCTGGCACGCACATTTGAAGTCGTGAAGCACCACATTCCTATTCCACTTGACGATCCTGCTCTGTTTACTCAGGTCCCCGAATGGCAGCAGTTCATTTCTCATGATCCCCTCGCATTGCACGCGGTCTCCAGCAGTTTTCTGAATGCGGGCCGAGAACTGGATCGCGAGCTGACAACTCATTGCGGGAAAATTCTGCAACCGACGTTGTTGCTGCTGGCCGAGAACGACAGC
>CAIXQV010000472.1 GCA_903921605.1 uncultured Planctomycetaceae bacterium
CCGCAGCGACTCTGGGACTTCTGGATGGACCATGAGCTTGCCCCCAGTATCCTGCGATCTCGGGGAAATCTCTGGCTGTCGACGCGAAATGCAATGTCCGGATTCTGGTCTCAGGCCGGCCAGGTAATGGCTGCGGAACCCGCTGGCAAATGGTGGGCCGAGACCGATCGCAGCGAATGGCCTCAGGATGATCCCGATTTCACCGCAGAACTGGAATCTGTCTGGCACGAGCAATGGGGCGATCGCCGCCAGGAGCTTCTGATCATCTCTCAGATTGATCCCGCGGAAATCGAAGCCGCAATCAATGAGTGCTTGCTGACCGATGCGGAAATGCAGGGCGGGCCAGAATTCTGGAGTTCGCTCGAAGACCCCTTCAGCCCATGGGAGACCTGCCTGCACGACCATGATCATGACCACGATTGCAGCCGCGATCATGATCACGGCTGATGGACCAAGTATTCAATCTGAGATTTGAACTCTCAGATTCTGCTGCCATGGCCAGGCTGTTGTGTCCGTATCCCAAAGCAAGGTGCTCAATCCACAACCCGTGTTCTTGAAACGAGGGCCTCAACATGCCGCGACGACTGCTGTCTTTGAAATCCTGCAGATTCCTGATCATGAACGCCGTGTTGCTCTGCGCTGGCTTAACACAGGATTTATCGGCGGGAGAAAACGAGGCCTGGTTTCGCAGAGATAGCGGGATTGCTCCAGCGGGTGCAGTCCTTCCGGTAGAGTTTGGTGAAGGCGAGGACCGACTGTGGCGAACAGAATTGCCACCGGGAATCTCATCACCATGTCTCTGCGGTGATTCCATCTACGTCACGACCTATACCGCAGACACCAAAGAACTAGCTACGGTTGCACTGGATCGCGCGAGCGGAAAAGTGCGTTGGAAGCAGGTGGCTCCGGCAAAAACTCTGGAAGCCTTTCATGCCGTCGGAAGTCCTGCCTCGTCGACTCCGGCCTGCAATGGTTCTCAGGTGTTTTCTTTCTTCGGAAGCTACGGTCTGCTGTGTTATGACCTCGACGGTAAACTGTTGTGGGAACGCCCGATGGGACCGTTTCAGGATGAGTTTGGAGCCTCCAGTTCGCCTGTTCTGTTCGACGGCAAAGTGTTTCTCAATGAGGACCACGACATCAACAGTTTCCTGATTGCTCTGGATCAGAAAACAGGAGAAGTCATCTGGAAAACAGAACGAACCGAGGCGACTCGCAGCTATGCGACTCCGGTCGTGTTCGATAACCACGGTCGCACAGAACTTCTGGTGGCAGGCTGTCTGCAACTGGCGGCTTATGATCCAAAAGGCGGACAGAAGCTTTGGTGGTATGATGGCCTTTCGCGTCTGGTTGACAGCACTCCTCTGATCGTCAACGGAGAGATCTATTTTGCCACGTGGACTCCGGGCGGAGATGCCGATGATCGCATCCGGATGGAACCATTCGCAACCGCGCTGACAACGCTGGATAAGAACAGCGACACAGAAATCGGCAAAGATGAATTGCCCGAGGGGAATGCAATCCTCGAACGATTCTTCCGCATCGATCTGAATCAGAACCAAAGACTGGATCAGAAGGAGTGGGAGAAGCATGCGATGGTGTTCGAGCGTGCTCAGAACGTCGCAGCTTCCATTCGCCCGGGAACTCGCGGTGAATTGCCTGCGGAAAACGTAAACTGGACTTATCAGCGCAGCCTGCCGACGGTGCCAAGCTCTGTGGTGTACGATGGTGTTCTGTATATGGTGAAGGACAGCGGAATCATTACCAGCCTTGATTCCAATACGGGCGAGATGTTGAAGCAGGGCAGGGCGGTTGGTCGAGGCAACTACTATGCATCAATCGTTGCCGGTGATGGCAAGGTTTATCTGATCAGTGAAGGTGGCGTCGTCACAATTCTGAAAGCAGGGCGTGACTGGAGCGTGCTTGGATCTTACGACTTCAAGGAACGCATCATGGCGACTCCCGTCATTGCCGATGGCCAGATGCTGATTCGCACCGACGTTGGTCTGTATGCATTTCGCTGCAAGTAAGTTCGCACTGAAGTGCCGATAACAGGCACTCTCAGCGATTAACATCGACGGCAACGATCGCCCATGAGATGGGCCCAGAATCTACGACGGCCAGCGGTTTCAGTTCTCCATTGGACTGAATCGCATACGAAGCCACTCGCCCACTGGCTTCACCGGCCACGTACAGATGTCGACTGTCCGGACTGATCGTGAAGGATCGCGGAACGGCTTCGGTCAGAGTAATGGAAACTCGTGTCAGGCGGCCATTGGACTGATTGACCGAGAAACCGGCGACGCTGTTATGTCCTCGATTCGCAACGTACAGAAAACTCCCGTCCGGAGTCAGTAAACATTCGGCCGTGGAGTTTTGATTCGCATCAAACGTCTCCGGCAGAGAGAGCACAGACTGCTCCTGCTTCAACTGCATGGTTTTTGCGTCCCGTGCATACATGGAGGCTCCGTCTTCTTTGCTGCCTCCCGCTTCGTTGCTGCAATAGGCCCAGCGATCGGAAGGATGCATCACAATGTGTCGAGGATTCTGGATCGCATTGGCCGTGACGAATGGTGGATCAAGAGGCGTAAGGATTCCGGTCTCTTGATCGAACCCAAACTGATTGATTTGATTGGCTCCGGTATGCGACACATACACAGATCGATTGCTCGTATCGATCGCGACCCCGTGAGCATTCGCGGCGGTCGGCAATGAACAGACAGGTTTCTCCGAAAGACGGCCTTCGGCATCCACACGATGAACGGTCACCTTATTGCTGACATAGTAGGCCGTCAGCAGAGACCGTCCGGTTCGATCCGGCACAAGAAACGCCGGATCCTCCCCGCCTTCAACCACATTGATGAGATTCAGTTTTCCTGTCGCAGCATCAATTCTGAACGAGGCCAGTTGCCCGGAACTTCGATAAGACACAAACAAAACTC
>CAIXQV010000473.1 GCA_903921605.1 uncultured Planctomycetaceae bacterium
ACGTTTTTCCAGAGCTCATTGAGAGACTGCCGGTTGTTCTGCAGCACCTGTGAGTTTGGCTTCGTTTCTGCTGGTTTCATCTTTCGCAGAGCCCCCATCAGCTCCTGCATCTTGTCTGAAATCTTTGATTCTCGTTCTTCTGCAACCTGAACCACGGATTTCAGTTCTTCATCGCGTGTCTTCACAACCTTGCGAATGACTTCGATTTCCTTCTTCTGCTTTTGGACTTTGGTTGCGGCTTCGACTTTTCCGAATGGGTCCAGTGTCGGAATCAACCACACCAGCAAAGCCAGCACGCACAGCACACACGCCTGAATTCCAACAGGACGCTGAACTTTGAATGGGACGACTTCGGCGGGCACAATCCGAGTTGCCGCGGCGGCGGCTGAGTGTTCCACCAGAGGCTGATACTCTCCCGCCGAAGAAGACAGGGTTGCCAGTGTCAGAAACAGGTCGTTTGTTTTTGCATGTTGATCGACAGCGCGAGCTGCTGCGGTCCGTTCGACGCGTCGATGAAACAGCCAGGCCGCAAGAGCCGCGGTTGCCGGGAATACCAGTAACCACTCAGGTCGCTGTCGATCGGGAGGGAGCAATCCGGCCAGTCTGACGATCAGGACAGCCACGCAGGCGAAGATGAGACTTCCGATTGTCCAGCGGTGCAGAGATCGAGCAAAGCTGACCGTGCGAAGACGTGCCTGCACGCGATTCAACAGAGTCAACGCTACAGGTTCAGACGACATCTCAATCTCCAGATTTTTGGACGCCGGACCGTTCAGGCAAACCGGTTCTTGCTGACGACAGTCTACTTCCAGATCACAAGTCGATCAATCAGATCCACGGTACGCAGCGATTTGTCTGAGTTTTTCGCCGTCAGCCCCATGTTTTTGGCATGAAGCGAAGCCTTCTGCCCGATTGACGGACTCCGCGTGACAAAAAAACGGCTTCCGATCAGAATGTGAAGACAAAAGAGGTTTTGAACAGTCGTGATGTTCGAACCCATTTTATATCGGCGGTTAAACATAAACAGCCCCTGCCAGAAATCTCGAACTTCCTCAATCCAATCTTCTGAATAGTCAGGCTTTATTCTCGTGGCAAATCTGGAACCTCTGCTTCGTCTGCATCCGTCCGACAACCTTGCTGTGACTCGCCGTGCCGTAAAGGCCGACGAGATCGTAACTCTGGATGGCCAGTCCATTACGATTGCCGAAGCGATTCCTGCGAACCACAAGGTCGCGATTCAACAGATCGCCAAAGGCCAGACGATTCGAAAATTTGGCCAGCCGATTGGTTCGGCTGTGACACCGATCGCTGTGGGACAATGGATTCATGTCCAGAACGTCTGCATTGAACGTGAGCAGGCTGGCTACGAATTCTGCACTGAGATCGTACCGCCTCCAAAACCCGCAGAGCCGCGAACCTTTATGGGCTACCGTCGCAAAGACGGCCGCGCGGGAACCAGGAATTATATCGCCGTGATCAGCACCGTGAATTGTTCGGCGACGACGGCAAGATACGTGGCTCAGGAACTCGCCAAGTCTGACCTGAGCAACTATCCGAACATCGACGGAGTAATACCGATCGTCCATAAGAGCGGCTGTGCGTTCGCCTACAACGGTGAAGATCACCACTTGCTGAACAGGACACTCGCCGGCTTCGCGCGGCATCCGAATATTGCGGCCTGCCTGGTGCTTGGGCTGGGCTGCGAGACGGCTCAGGCCGGACATCTGCAGGAAACTCAGGGTCTGGTTCAGCTTAGCGGAGCAAAGCGGCGTGAGCCGGATGATTCGTTACCGATGGTGCTCAACATCCAGGAAGTTGGCGGAGTTCGCAAAACAGTGGACCGAGCTGTCGGTGTGCTTCGCGAACTGCTGGCCAATGCCAACGCAGTGAAGCGCGAACCGATTCCGCTGTCGGAGCTGATTCTTGGTCTGCAATGCGGCGGTAGCGACGGTGCCAGCGGCATCACCGCGAATCCAGCGTTGGGAGTGGCCAGCGATCTGCTCGTCGCACATGGCGGGGGTTCTGTTCTGGCGGAGACTCCGGAAGTCTACGGAGCCGAACAGTTGTTGCTGCGTCGGTCCGTGAATCGTCAGGTCGCCGACAAGCTGCTGGAACGAATTCACTGGTGGGAAGAGTACGCTCGCAAGAACAACGCCTCGATCGACAACAACCCTTCCTATGGCAACAAGCAGGGCGGACTGACGACCATCATCGAAAAATCACTCGGAGCTGTGGCTAAGGGCGGGACTGCTCCTTTGCAGGCCGTTTATCAGTTTGCCGAACCAATTACCGAGCGCGGCTTCACGTTCATGGATACGCCGGGTTACGACCCGATCTCTGTGACCGGACTTGTCGCCGGCGGCTGCCAGGTCGTTGTCTTTACCACAGGTCGCGGAAGCTGTTTTGGATGCAAGCCGGCTCCGACGATCAAGGTGGCCACGAACTCCGTGATGTACAACCGCATGCGAGATGACATGGACATCAACGCCGGTTCGATTCTGGAAGGGGCCAGCGTAGAATCCGTCGGGAAGGAAATCTTCGAGAGCATCATTGCGACGGCCAGTGGACAGAAAACTCTGAGTGAACAACAAGGCATCGGTGACGAAGAGTTTTGCCCGTGGATGCCGGGGCCAATTTTCTGACAATGGTCGCGGGAATTACAGGTTCATTATCGAAACGATCAGTCCGCTGAGAAAATCTTCAGAAATCATCGACTCTTCGCACGTTCGACCGAGGTTGAACGTGCAGAGGTACTGGTTGTTTCGTGGCAGGCTGGTTTTGTCCCCATTTGAATCTGTTTAGAAACTACCATTTTGGAGTCAAATGATGTCGTTTCGATTCAGCACTCCCGGAGTTCTCGCAGGTCTGATCGTTGCTTTTGCGGCATCATTCGTTGGTGCTTCTGAACCGGAGGATTCCGCCTCTGTCGCCGCTGCCATTGATCGTAGTCTGTTTGGAGAGTCGGTTGATTCCGCTGCTCCCCTCACGGATGACTCAACTTTTCTCCGGCGAGTTATGTTTGATATTGTCGGACGCCCGGCGACTCCCGGCGAGATCACCGCATTTGGGCTCAATCCGTCTGAATCACGCCGAACCGACCTGGTTGACGAACTCCTGAAGTCCTCACAGTACGGTGAAAACTGGTCGCGTTACTGGCGTGACGCCATCTTTCGCCGCGCGACGAATATGCGTGCCGGGATCGTGCGGCCGGCGTTCGGCGACTGGATGACCAGCCAGTTGAATGAAGGCCAGGGCTGGGATGAAATCACAACGTCGCTGCTGACAGCCAGTGGCCCGGTCAACAACAACGGCGCGACGGCATTGATCTTTGCTCATGAAGGTGTCGCGGAAGAAGTGGCCGCTGAAGCCTCCCGTTTGTTTCTGGGAGTGCAGATTCAATGCGCGAACTGCCACGATCATCCCTGGGACAGTTGGAAACGCAATCATTTTCATGAATTCACCGCGTTCTTCCCTCGAGTCAGCGTCCAGCGTGAGCGAGGTTCCGACAACATGTTCGACTATGAGATCACTTCGGTGAACGCCAGCCGCAATCGGAATCCGGCCTCGTCACAGTTTCTGCTGACGCGTGCTGATCGCAACGGCGACAAAATTATCTCAGAGCAGGAATCCAAAAACACTCCGCTGGCGCGCCTCTTCACTGGCCAGGCCAAAGGATTCGTAGACAAGAATGCAGATGGCAAGCTTTCCATCGAAGAAATCATGACGGCTCAGCCACCCGAACGACCAGGTCAGGGAGCCATCGAACATTTCATGCCCGATCTGGCCGATCCGGGTTCGGAAGGCACAAGGATCGATCCGGGATTCTTCCTGTCGACGAAAGACATTGCTTCCGGACTATCCG
This sequence comes from uncultured Planctomycetaceae bacterium, assembly GCA_903921605.1. The sequence continues at coordinate 3,863 of CAIXQV010000473.1, forward strand.
ATGCCGATCGTCGCGAACTTGTTTCAGAATTGATCACCAGCAAAGACAATTCCTGGTTTGCTCGTGCAATTATCAATCGCATTTGGTTCGAGATGACTGCGACGGCGTTCTATCAGCCGATCGATGATATTGGTCCGGATCGTGAATGCGTCAACGAGGAAACTCTGAAACTGTTGAGCGATGCGTTTGTTGCCAACAACTATGATCTGAAATGGTTGATCCGCACCATCGCGGCGACTCGCATGTATCAACGAGCCCCCAATAACACCGCCGAGGGATTCGCGAAGTGCGAACCAATTCGTCTGCGTTCTGATCAGATCTATGCTTCGCTATGCCAGACGCTGGGGGTCACTTCACTGCCATTGCGGCCCTCAGAAGGGCGACGATCGCCTTATGAGATGCAGAGGATGGATGCAGGCCGTGAAGAGTTCTCAAGAATATTCGGCTTCGATCCCTCAACTCCGCGGGATGAGTTGACAGGGTCAATCCCGGAAGCGTTGTTCATGATGAATTCGACGCTGCTGACCCGAATAATCGCGACCCCGGACAATTCAAACCTGATCACTCGAATCTCTACGAGTGTTCTGGCTGAGGAGGATATTGTCAGCGAACTGTATCTTTCTTCACTCGGGAGGGAGCCCACGGATGGCGAGCTAAAAATCGCGATGGAGCATCTGAAAACGAGTCCGAGCCTCCGAGAAGGACTCGAGGACTTGCTGTGGGCTCTCTTGAATTCTCCTGAGTTTTTTACGCGTCGCTAACCCTCAGAAAATTATTTCAAAATTCTGCGACACCCTTCGGCGGTCATGGTGTTCAGCAGCCAACTTGTCTTTGCT
>CAIXQV010000474.1 GCA_903921605.1 uncultured Planctomycetaceae bacterium
CGTTCCATACGGATCAGCATCCAGAACGGTTCGGTCTTCAAGTCGCTCAATCTGGGCCGCGGCAGGGATTCCCGGCATCAAGCTCTGGTTAACCGTTGACCTTCTATGCCCTCGGCGCGAATGACGATGGCGATGCTCGCCAGCGACTTCAATTGCATGGAACGCATCACTGATCCAACGTCCGACCACATCCCGAACCGAGCCATTCGCCATAGCATCGCCCCTTTGCCAGTGATTGAATCTACCTGATCGGCTGCTGCATGAGGGGGACAATCACGTAGGGCGTTAAATGCCATAACGACAAGTAGAAATCGTCACATGCAAATGGTGCTTTCTGTCCCCACCCCATACTAAAGGAATTTGCCTTCGCCGCAAGATTCTCGCAAGGGAGAACCCTCAGCAATTCTTAGACTTTGTGAGAATACTCTTTTTCAGCACTTGAAACGTAACTCTAACCAATCGCACGCGACTTGCTGTGCGAAAGTTAGTGCACGTTCATGAACTCGTAACCGTTCATGCCGTTTTCACGCCGGCCGGTTTCATCCAAATTCACCGCCGCCGACTGGCGAACGTCGGCAGTGATTTCAGCATAGCCCGGATGCAGCGCTTTCCGTCCGATCGTCTGCAGACGGCTGATCTGGCCATCCGTAGTTACCAGATCAAACAAATCTCGCAGCAGTTGAGCCATCATCCTCTGACTCGGCCGTCCCAGACTGCTGAGCATCGTAACGGTCGATACCACTGTCGGGCTGAACGATCCAGTTGGCACATGCAACGGCATTCTCGCCCACATTCCAGCCGATGTCTTAGAGTTTCAATCCGCGCCCCGCGAGCGGGGCGAACCAATAGTGCGCAGCACCCTTCGGGCCATTTGGCTATTGGTTCCTGACCCCTTTTCTCAGCCTTCGTTGCCACGAGAATAACGCTCGACACGGAACGCGAGCTGACAATGGGACTTATCATCGATATCGACGAGACAGCGAGTGGCGAGCGAGGATGGCTCGACAACTCGAAAGACCGCGTCCGTCGATACAAGAAGAAAGTCGCCTCAGAGGTTCAGGATTTGTATCTGGCATACCAAGACGAATTCGATCGAGGTCCTCTGAACCCGGAACGCCGCGCCGCCTGTGAGTTCGATCCACTTCTGTTCGGGAAGACGTATTTCAAAGAAGACTTTTATCTTCCATTCAGCGAACAGCACAAAATCGAGGCCCATAAGCTTCAACAGGCCGTCGTAAAGAAAGCATGGTTTGCGAATGCGGATCGGCGCGGTGGTGGAAAATCGACTCGAGCGCGAATGTTCTGTGTTTGGGGTGTCGCCTACGGCCACGTGATTTATCCGATTCTAATTACCGCGACGGGAAAGTCCGCCGAGCGAAACCGGGACGCCATCGTAAAGAAGCTGATGTATAGCCAGGAACTCCGCGAGGACTTCCCGGAGCTGTGCCTCCCGTTTCTCTTCTGTCGCGGCAAGGGGCAGGCCGCCAACCACATGCTGTGGAAGGGACAGCCGGCCGAGTGCAAAGCCGCTGCCGACAAGCTTGTGATCCCCCAGATGGATCTGCCATACAGCCGATGTGCGCAAAGCGTCTTTCAGTTCACCTCGATGATGGGGGAAATCCGTGGGAACTCTCACACGTTGCCGTCTGGCGGAACTGTTCGTCCAGATTTGGCAGTGGCCGATGACCCTCAGACACGACTGACAGCTCGCAGACGGTCAGAGACGGATAGTCTCGAGGAAACCATTAAGTCCGATATTGCCTACATGAACGGGCCGGACAAACGCATCGGCATGATTGTCCCCTGCACGGTCATTTACAAGAACGACTTGGCCGACAGGCTTCTCGATCGCAAACTGAATCCGCAGTTCCACGGTGAACGCACAAAGTTCATGATTGCATTCCCGACGAACATGGAATGGTGGAATCGTTACGGCGACCTCCGCGCCGAACTGCAGATGAACGATTACGAGGAAGACGAAATCGATCGGCGCTGCAATGAGCTGTACCTCAAAGAAAAGGATATCGCCAACGCGGGAGCAAAAGTTTCCTGGGACTACGCCTTTACCGACAACGAAGTCAGCGCCATCCAGCACGGCATGAATCGCTGGCTCGCCTCGCCATCAGCGTTTCAGGCGGAGTACCAGAACGAACCAACCGGTGAGAGCAAGAACGACACGATTATTCTTGACCCAAAAATTATCTGCCCGCGTTACAGCGAGTTCGAAAAGGAAGTCGTTCCTGACTGGGCCCAGTATCTCGTGATGTCGATCGACATTTCCGAGAAGGTGCTGTGGTGGGAAATCTCCGCGTTCGCACATGACATGACGTCATCGACAATCAGCTACGGCACGTTCCCCGATCAGAAACGCCGCTACATTACTCTCGAGACAATTCAAGAAAAGCAGCAGGAGTTCTGGACGCGACATGAGAAACAGGCCGTCGGCATTGGAGCAGCCACGAAAATGTCGCTGGATGCCATGGTGAGAATCGTCACTGAGAACAAATGGAAGA
>CAIXQV010000475.1 GCA_903921605.1 uncultured Planctomycetaceae bacterium
GCCAGATCATTCGACATGCTCGTAAGACCGTCTATCGCCTGTTGAACTGGACTGATCTGACGCCCGCGTTCTTTCGCTTGTGCGACAGTCTGCAGATTTAGCCCGGTGACGTCGAGCTGGAAACCGCTCGATACAAGAGCCGCAGACCCGGATGTCTTCGGCAAGCCGCTCCCAAACAGAAATCCAACAACAGAAGCAACGACCAATGCACAACAAACAACTCGATCCACGCGTCGCGCTAAATCGCGAATGACGCCCTACGCGCAGAGATGATTTCCTAAACCGCTAAGCGGCAGTTGAGACAGGGACGAAGTTATTGAGGCGTGATTCGGTGGGCGGATCAAGGTCGCATTTTTTTGCGAGCCCACGGAGCAGGCTTTCGCCTATTTGCCACCAACTTTTAACTTCGACCTGAATACTGGTCAAATTGAATTCGGCGGGATGCAACTTCAGTGATTCCGGAACGCTTACCAGAATTGTTTGACGCAGTTCCACAATTCGATCGAGGATTTGTGACGCTTCAAAGTGTCTTTAAGCGTTACCAGCTTCACACTTAAGCATTGCGTTGCTCCTTCGTCACGTCCTAACTGAACAAAACACTCCTATTGACGAAGGGATTTACATCGCGATGATTGGCGTCAAACGCGACTCCGATGCGCAATCGCCTTGGTGTGCCCCTAAGTTCAAAACGGATTTTTTTGCAAGGGAGCATAAGATGTCACTTGAACGTGATGTTCTGAGCATCAAAGAAGCGGCTCGATTTTTGCGCGTGCGTGTTAGTCGTGTTTCAGCGCTTTTGGCTACCAACCAAATTATCGGTAAGAATCTCGGTACTGCCTGTCGCCCGCTGTGGAGGATTCATCGTTCCGAGCTTGTGAGGTTTCTCACAGACTTCCGGCATCCGGACCCGCCGGAACCCAGACGCTCTACAAAACGCCTGCAATTCTTACCAAAACCTCCTTCTTTCATCTGAGGATTTATGGCAGCCATCGACGACAAAATACACGTGTCCAACGTTCTGTTCTGCTGTCGCAGGATCGTCATTCTGTCGAACTCCGCCTTGCTGCTCGACAATGCACGACTCGCTAATCGGCTCGCTGAAGAGGTGTCCAATTTGAACCGTCATCTCGACCGCATGGAGAAAATGGATGTTTCCTCCGACCAAACTCGGCTGGACGTCGCAGTAAACATAGCGATAGCGATGGCTCAGTCCATTCTTGCTTTAAGTATTTCTGACGGCTCTGAGGTTATTTCGGTCAGTCTGTACGTTGCGGTCAAAGCGTAGTTGGTATATCATAGCTACTACGCATGATCTGGAAAATCAGGCATTGTGAGCGGACACTGGACACAGCATACATTGAAGACTCGGCAGCAATGCCGATAGTTGCCCGCTCGCAACGATTTCCGGAAATGCCCGCCAGACTCATACTCTGGCGGGTGTTTTCCGTTAATGGCCTCAAGGTTTGCGTGTCTGATACGGGCTGGCTCACGACCAGAGTTCAAAACAAACTGCTCAGCTAACAAAACCAGGCTCTGTGCAAACTCACAACCTGGACCGTCCCGAGGCTGCGGTCACTGTAACTTGAGACAGACACAACGGCTGAATCCGATCGTTCTCAAGGCAGGACGGGATAAAGCCGTGATGCGCGCCAAATCCGGATTATGGAATGATCTGTAATTGCACGAACTGCGTTTCTGTTGAGAGAATAAAGCGTAGTAGCTATTGTGTAGTTACGTTTTGCGGGGGGAGAACATGAATAAGGAACAGATGGCAGGGAAGGACCTCGAGTCGGTCGTCAGCGATCGAATCAAGGAGTACAAGAAGGAGCGTTTGGCTCATGTGACGCGTTGCGGGGTGCAGGCCATCCGCACGGGTGACAACTGGCAGGTGATCCGGTCACTGCCTGACTTCGAAGGGGTCCACGCCAACGGGAACCAATTCATCTTCGACTGCAAAGTCTGCAGTCAGTCAAGTTTCGGTCTGAGCGAGTACCGGGCCGAAACGAAGGGCAGCAAGGTCCGCCAGCTGCGGCATATGCTTGAGCGATCGCAGTTTGGAGTGACGTGCTTCTTCCTCATGCACTGGAACCAACGCCAGTTAAAGACGTTCAGTGAGGCTGCGGAAACATTCCTGTTCCCCATCGATGCGTCTCATGAATTCTGGGATGAGTTTGCTCAGGGCGAGATCAGGAAAATCACCAGAGAAGACTGCCGGGCGATCGGTGTTGAAGTTGAATGGAACGCGTTTGGTCAGGGCAGGGTGGAACGGCCCGACTTTCTCAAGGCGATCAATGAGCACCTGATCAAAACGTTGACGAACTGCTGAGGGAGTAGACGGGGATGGTTGAGAAATTATTGCGAGACTACCAAACCAAAGCGGTGGACTCGGTGTTTTCTGAATTCGATCGTGGAATCAAACGCACGATGCTGGTCAGTGCGACCGGGACCGGCAAAACGACGATGGCTGGGTATTGTGCCCAGCGTATCGATGCCGGCCGGAGAGTCCTCTGGCTCTGCCATCGTGAGGAATTGGCTTTCCAGGCACGGGATGCTCTGCGGGAGATCACTGGGCGTGAGGTTCACCTTGAGATGGGTGAGTACAAAGCCGCTCACAGAAACGCCCCGATTGTCGTGGCCATGGTCCAGAGTCTGACGGCCAGAAAATCTCAATACGGGCCGGACGCGTTCCAGTTTGGCTTCATTGATGAGTGTCATCACGCCATAAGCAAGACCTATATGTCCCTGATTCAGTATTTCAGCGGCATCAGGAATTGGCTGGGACTGACTGCCACGCCGAAGAGGGCAGATGGAGTCGCCATGGGAAAGGTGTTCGATTCGGTCGCCTATCGCTTCGAGATCGGGGCGGCTGTGGATCTGGGCTGGCTCGTGGCCCCCAAACAACGCATGGCGACCTGCAGAGAGATCGACCTGAGAAAGGTGGACACTGTTGCCGGGGATCTCCACAAGGGCCAGCTGAAGGCCCAGCTGATGCAACAGAGCGTGGTGGATCAGATTGCTCGCAAAACGATCGCTGTCGCGGAC
>CAIXQV010000476.1 GCA_903921605.1 uncultured Planctomycetaceae bacterium
ACACAACGCAGTCCAAGCTCCTTGTTTGAGCCTTCGACTCCCCAAGACTCGACAGTTTTGAGTTCATTCATGTGGAGACACTTTGCGCGATCAGCTTTACATCAGTGTGGTAGGGTCTGTAGCGAAGCGGATCACTACTTCGTATTGCGATTGACGGCGAACTTAACCGCCCCCTGGCGCCAGATTCAGCGCAACACGAATCTGCTTCGGGATGGGCCGTAGTGGCAATGCTCTGCAAAACAGTAGTCGTTCTCAACCTGTTCTCGCATCTTGAAAGCTGGGTGCGGGCTCTTCAACGAATGCTCTCGTAACTCTCCTCCCGCTCTGGCCACCGAGTTTGAATCTTTTTCAGCGTGCGTCGGTGAACACGACCACTGTCGCGAACCAGAGTTCACTTCGCTACGTCGGGTCCGACACGCCGACGCATCACCACTCCAGCGTGGACATCAGATTACGGTAGTAGATCTCTTCTAAAAATCACACGGGTTTTGCTGTCAGGCCGCAGGCTGATCGCACTCGTTCCACCACTTCGCGGGCTTTTGCTCGGGCTCGGTGAGCACCTTCGCGAAGAATGTCTTCTACCTGATCCGGGTCGGATTCAAAGCGAGTTCTTCGTTCGAAGGCTTCTCCGAAATGAGTCATCGCGGCCTGATACAGCGTTTCTTTCGCTTCCCCATAGCCCATGCCACCGGCTCGATATCGATCGGCCAGCGCGGATTGTTGTTCGGGAGTGCCGAACAGTTTGAAGAGCTGATAGACCGCACAAGTCTCGGGGACCTTGGCAGCTTCCATCGGAGTTGAATCCGTCTGGATCGACATAATGATCTTGCGCAGCTTCTTGGGAGTTTCGAAGATCGGGATCGTGTTGTTGTAGCTCTTCGACATCTTCTCACGATCAGTCCCGGGGACCTTGGCAGAATCATCCAGAACATACGCTTCCGGCAGATGCAACGTTTCGCCGTAAGTGGCATTGAAGCGCTGAGCCAGGTCGCGCGTGACTTCAACATGCTGAATCTGATCAGCTCCGACCGGTACTGTGGTGCTGTCGTAGATCAGAATGTCGGCCGCCATCAGGACCGGGTACGCAAACAGTCCCGCATCCGCTGCGATCCCTTTGGCCTTTTTGTCTTTGAAGGCGTGGCACTTATCCAGCAGATGCATCTGAGTAATCGTCATCAGCAACCACGTGAGTTCTGTGACTTCCGGCACGTCCGATTGACGAAACAGCGTAGCCTTCGCCGGATCAAGTCCCAGCGACAGCAGATCCAGAGCTGCATCTTTGATGTTCTGCCGGAGAACAGCCGGTTCACGAACGGTCGTGAGAGCATGCAGGTCGGCGATAAAGTAAAACGACTGCTCCTGTCCCTGCAGAGCAATATATTGGCGAATCGCGCCGAAATAATTGCCCCAGTGGAATCGCCCGGTAGGCTGAATGCCGGAGAGAACTTTCATGGTTTATTCACGTCAGAGATTTGAGTAGAAATGGACGCGGGATAACTGGTCATCGAATGTTGCCCGCAGTGAAATCAATCGCGTTTCGGAATCTGCAACGTCCCGACAATGTCTTTGACACTTTCGGCTTTGAGAGTCGCCAACGCTTCCGGAAGTTCGCGAATGATCTGATTAGCAAGCCCGGGATTGTAAAAATTGGCTGTGCCAATCTGCACGGCCGTCGCGCCGACGAGGAAAAACTCCATCACGTCGTCGATCGATTGAATGCCGCCGATACCGATGATCGGGATTTTCACCTGCTGTGACACCTGCCAGATAATTCTCAATGCCAGCGGCTTAATTGCAGGGCCACTCAGACCGCCCAGAACATTTCCCAGCACAGGGCGGCGGCGTTTCCAGTCGACCGCCATCCCCTGGAATGTATTGATCAGTGAAACCGCATCTGCACCGGCATCGGCGACGGCTTTGGCGATCGGCACAACGCTTGTGACATTCGGAGTCAACTTGGCGATGACCGGAATGCTGCAGGACTCTCTCACTGCTGCAACAACTTCGGCGGCCAGCGACGGGTCCGTTCCAAAATCCACACCGCCGGAAACGTTAGGGCATGAGATATTCAGCTCAATCGCTGAGACCCCGGAGACTTCGTTCAGGCGAGTTGCCATTCGGCGGAAATCATCGTTGGTCTTCCCCGCAATGTTGACGACGATCGAAGTGCCAAGACCTGTGAGATACGGTAGTTTCTCCGCCACAAACTGATCAAAACCATCGTTGTCGAGACCGATGGAATTCAGCATTCCGCTGGCGGTCTCCACTGTTCGTGGAGGAGGATTTCCGGGGCGAGGTTGCGGAGTCACCGTTTTCGGGATGATGCCGCCCAGATGAGCGAAATCCACGAACGCGGTCATTTCCTTCGCATAACCAAACGTGCCGGAAGCAACCAAAATTGGATTTTTCAAAGTCAGCCGATTAAGACTGACACTCAAGTCCGCCATTCGTCCGTCAACTCACTGCAAAGTCTGCCGCGACCCAAACAGACCGACGCCAATCGCCAGCTCACCGCTCGTGTCTTCGCGGAGTTTATCAGAGTCCTTGCGGTTTCCTAGTTGTGGCGGTTTCCCGGTTCCGGCGTTGCCAGGCCGAGTTCCTGGTTTTGGCCGGTCTCCTGACCGAGCCACTGCCGCATGCGAGTGATTGAGCATGCCTGTCAGATCATGCCCGGTGCGAAATTCTTCAGGCAGTCATCTCGTTCTGTAAAGACGAGCCTTGCATTTCGGCCCGTGAACAGGACTCACCCCAGGAGCGTAAATCGCGAAGTCTGCGGCCATGCGACGGGCGGTTAAAGCCGCCGTTGGCGTCACAATTGCAAGGCAGAAGGCTCATCTCGAAGCAGCACGAGCTGGTTGCATTGTGTTTCGACCGATGGGGCCTTCCCACGAAGCAGGATGGCAAAATGTCACTTCTTGATTTCCCGCACATAGATGTTGGCGAACTCTGCGGGGCCGACGAGGTAGAGTTCGAACGGACCAGAATCAGGAACCGGGTTGTCAGATGTGACCTGTTCTCCGTTCACGCTGATGGACATCTTTCCGTTTTCAATGACGCCTTCCAGTCTCGACCATTCTCCAATCTTCGTGTACTGAGTGGGTAACATTCCAGAGGAGACCGCGACGCCGTCAAAGCCCTGGCCCGGCTTGATATCAAACAAAAAGCCATAGTTCTTAAATCGCTCTTTCGTGGACAACATCTGCCCCTTCACGGATTCTGCTTTTCCG
>CAIXQV010000477.1 GCA_903921605.1 uncultured Planctomycetaceae bacterium
CATGACACTGGCGTGGGACGAGCCGCTCGATCATCGCCATATTCGACTGGCGGTCTCTGAAAGATCCGTTTTACTTCCGAATTCCCCAGCCCTGTTGCTGCTGTCGCGCGGCGGAACGACAAATCCCGGGAGCCCGATCCGTGGCACCCACTACGGGGCTCGTGTGATCGACGTTCGCACCGGAAAAGATCTCTACAACGACGACGACATCGGCACGACGCTGAATTTGCTATGGATGCATATCAATTCAGCCGATCAGCGAATTCAATTCAGCTTCGATAATCGCAACGTGACGCTGGACTTCAAGAAGGCGGATGAGAAGTGATTCTTCTAACGACCTGTTGATTGAGTCGCTTAACGGCAAGCCGCAGGCGTCGTCGCCTGATTTCGCCTACGCCTGCGGCTCGCCGTTAAACAAAACAATATTCAATACGCGACTAATCAACAGCCTACGGAGTTTCCGCACCAGCCTTGGCGCGAGCGATGGTGAAGTCCACGAGCTCCTGGCATCGAAAGAATCCTTCCCAGAAGTTGTGGCCCTGACCTTTGGCCACAATGACGGTGACTGCATCCTCGGCCCCATGAGCTTTGTAGGTTTCAGCAAACGTGGCGGAGTTTTCCTTCAGCGGAACAACGACATCTTCATCCCCATGAATCATCAGGGCCGGCACTTTGGCTTTGGCCAGAACGGACATGCGTGCGATGGGGTTATGTTTGTCGAGCTGTTGCTCCAGCTCTGCGGCAGTCATCTCATAAGCCGGTGCTGCTTTTTCCAGGCCCGGGTACGTGCGAAAATCAAACACGGGATAGATGCCGGCCAGCCCGGCAAAGCGTTCCGGATGATCACATGCCCACGAAGTCACCCACAATCCTCCACGACTTCGTCCCAACAAACAGGGCTTCTTCGCCAATCCGCGTTGGGCCGTCATCTGATCATAAAAGGCGTCGAACAGCTTTCGAGCAGCCGGACTTCCATAACCTTCTCCCACATCAATTCCAGCCACAGCAACGCCGGCCGAGAGAAACTGCTGGTGCATCCACTTTTCATGCTCATCCGGATAGCCTGCCAGAGTCGGCGCATAAAACACCCACGGCTGTGGCGTCTTTCGCAGAGGCTCTTCGGGCCACAGAATAAAGGCCGGCCGCCCTTCAACACGAAACGCTTCACCTGGCAAGACGAGCTTCTTGATTTCATCAGCCTGCAACGACTGCATAAGGCCAAAGAGACACGCAACAACCAAAGCGGAAACGAGGAATTGTCGAGTCATGAAAAAGCCTTATCGTGGAGTTCACGTGGAAGTCAGTCGGCCAGGAATGCGACTCAGGATACACGAGATGACCGTGCTCCAGGGGGCATTTAGCCTCGTTTTTCAAGGCTCGGCCCAAAGACCGGCCGGTACACTAGTCAACCGGATGCAGCCTCGGCTTCCGATTATCGCAGGCTGAATTCTTCGAAAATCGACTGATCCGCCCCCGGTCGGCCAGCGTTCTCCCACAGCCTTAACCCTGTGGACGGTGCTCTGTACAAATGCAGACGTCCATTCTTCAATTGTCTCCGAGTGCTGGACGGTTCGCAGAATGCTCTTTCCGACAGGCACCGACGCACCGATTTATCATTTTCCGGTCGCCACCATCGGGTTGATTGCCGCAAACGTTGTGTGCTTCTGTATCACCGGGTTTGGTTACAATCAGGGGGCTATTGACCCCTGGATACTGCATTTTGGAAACGGACTGAATCCTGCCGAATGGATCACGTCCTCATTCGCACATGCTGGTCTGAGTCATCTGGTGGGGAACATGCTGTTTCTCTGGTGCTTTGGATTGGTCGTGGAGGGAAAAGTTGGCTGGAAGGTATTCCTGCCCATCTACTTTGGGATCGTTGCTTTCTCCGGAGCTGTTACCGACATCGTCACTCTGCAGCATACGCAAGGAGGATGCCTTGGTGCTTCTGATGCCATCTTTGGATTGATGGCGATCTGTCTGATCTGGGCTCCGAAAAATGAAATCCATTTCGAAGCCATGTTCATGGGATATGGCTACGGTCTGGGAATGCCACGAGCTTTCTCGTTCGATGTCACGATTCTGACGTTGTCTCTTTGGTACCTGGGAGCGAATCTTGTCAGCTTCTTGTTCTGGCCGGGAATGAGTACGTCATTCCTGCATTTGCTGGGAAGCCTGGCCGGATTTCCAATCGGCATCTTGATGCTGAAGAAAGGACTCGTCGACTGCGAGAACTGGGATCTGTTCGCCGTCATGAAGGGCACGCATGGACGTTTCGGAGAAAAGGACTGGGCACTGGGATATCACTCCAGCGTCGGCAAAACGTACGACGACACACCGATCCCGCTCCCAATCAATGACGCGGATTCCGACACAAAGACTCGCCGGAAAGTGGATCGATCCGCACGCCGCGCGGCTCTATCCGAAATCAACCGAATGATTGACGAGGGAGATGTCCTGACAGCGGCCGATGAACTCTTCAAACTCCGAATTGATGATCCCACGATCTGTATTGGTCAGGAGAAAACTCAACAACTGGCCAAAGGCCTGCTGAAAGCCGAAGCGTTCGATGAAGCCGAATTCTGGCTTCAGGAACTTATTGATCGATTCCCGAACGACAGTGCCTGGGCGCGAGTTCGCATGGCTCAACTTCTGCTGATCCAGCGTCAGCAACCCCGTGCTTCTATTGCAACTCTTGAACATCCCGATGCAGCAGATCTGCCTGAATCATTAAAGCCTTTGGCCGCGAAAATCATTTCAACGGCCAGAGCACAAATTCGCAGCGGTGTTGTGGATGCTGAAGTATCGTGGTGACACCGACAGGTTTTCTCCTGAGAATCTCGACCGTTACTTCGCGCTCTTGCCGTGCGCTGAGCTTGGATCGGACTGCAAGGTGCTGAGGTACTCCACGAGGTCTCGAATTTCTGATCGTGTCAGATTCTTGACCAGATCCTGAGGCATCCCGGACTGCCCGTTAGCTCGCTCATCGATTTCGTCCTTAGCAACCGAGACCAGAGCACCAGTGGGAGTCATCAATTGCACAACGGAGTCATCTTCACTCTTCAGAATCCCCGAGTGAATCAGTCCATCCATCGTTACCAGGATGACGGTTTCAAATCCCTTCGCAACTTTCGCGTTGGGATCAACCATGGCTTCCAGGAGATAGTTACGATCTTTGTCCTTGCCAATGCGACTGAGATCCGGTCCCACTTCGCCACCGCTGCCGCCTACCTTATGACAACGTCGACAAGACGCTGCGCTGCGACCAAAGAAGACCGTTCGCCCCTGTTCTGCGTTTCCGCCTTCCAGACATTCGCTCCAGTTTGCGAGCACCGTCCCGGCTTCCTGCTGACGAGATCGGAAATCAGCGACGGCCGCCTTTAACTCCGGCGTGCCGGCTTGCTCAGCCGCCAAAATCAAATCCAGCGCTGCCCCGGAGGGAAGCGACTGATTCTTCAGTCGATCAAAGGTCTCCAGCAACGCCTGTCGCGCGTCGTCTGTCTTGATGGAACCCAATAGTCGCAGAGCCGTCTGCTGCGATCGAACTGTTCCATCTGCTAACAGTTCCCTCAACTGCGGCACAGAGCCTTCAGGAGCACTTCCTACCATAATTTCAACGGCAGCCAGGCGTACGGATTCTGAAATATCCTTGAGCCCGGATTTCACGACGGCGTCGGCTTCGGGCGACAACTTGACGAGTGCTCGAAATGCCGACACACGCAGATTGTCGTCCAGATTCGTGTCGTGAAGAATTCCGACAAGCGTTGGAACGATGTCTGTGATGCCGAGTTCCGTCGCAATTTCCACGGTCAATTTTCGCAGTTCCGGAGAACCAGACAACATACCGGGCAAATGAGGACTGACGGCCTGCTGCAAACCATCAACTTCACGATCAGGCAGCGGTCGCCATTGGCCTGTCACTGTATCCGTCTTCTGTGGCTTGTTCCAGGTGCTTAGCAACTGAGCAGCCAGCAGACGAATCTCCGGAGCCTGCTCGCCGTCCGCAGCAATCCGAGCTATCGCGTCAGCACGGTCCGCAGTACCGATTCGATAACAGGCATTCAGACTTCTGCGTAAGACGCTGTTTTCCAACCCTGGAGTTGTGATCAAATCAGCAAGCTTCGACTGACCGGCCTCCAGACCATCATCGTTGATCGCCCGAGCAGCCTCGGCAACGATTAACGGATCTGCATCCGTCAGCAATTCCGCCACAGCCGAGTCTGCCTGTCGCCTCATGGCCAGTACAACGCCGAGGCGACCAGGAGATCCCGGATACTGTGCCAGAGAGTTCAACAAGCCGGGCTGGCGCTCGCCAATCTGCATTAATCCCACGACGGCCTGATGTCTGACGACGGGATCATTGTTCAGATTTCGGTCGAGCAATTTCAAAAGCACACCAACATCGTCTGAACCACCAATGGGCCCCAGCGTCACAGCAGCGAAGCCCGCCAGCCGCAAGTTTTCACTGCTGGTCAACTCGCGACAGATCATTGCCAGTTCAGCACGACTGTCCTTCAGCACAGAAACGCCATGTCGTGAAACGATGTCTCCAAGGATTCGCACAGCCTGAGCCTGCTGTTCTTCGGAGTAGCGATTGGATTCATCTCCCAAAACGTGCTGCAGCAACATCACAACCCGGGTCGCCTGTTCGGCTGATCCCAGCCCCAACTGCCAACATCCCCACATCCCATGACGTGCAGACATTTCATGAGCCGGAGTTTTCACCGCATTCATCAATTCATCTGCGGCGTTACGGCGGACCAGTTCGAACTGTGACTCCTGCCGGACGCGACGATCGACATGGCTGAGAAGCTCCACAAGTGTCGGCACAGAGGCTTTCGCAATTCCGCCACCCAGCCACTCAACAGACTTCGCTGCCGTGACCGCAGCGGATTCCTTGTCATGAGCAAAGCGATATAGTCGACCTTTGCCTTCTCCATTCCAGCCGTTGACCCAATCGCTGACAACCATGCTGACATCAGGAGCAAACGTTACGTCCGTTGCCAGAATCGACCACAGGAACTGATGTGAATCCGCCAGCTCAAAGGTGGCACCCTTTGGGTTCACTGTAAAGCTGCGAATACCGCTATTGCCTGCAGTCCCGCGAAAGTCAGCCATAAAAAAATGGCCCGCATATCGTTCTGGCAATCCCACTCCGGGATAATAAGTCAGCCCGGAAGGCCCATCCGCCAGATTCGCAATCGGAGGTAACGTGGAGGCCGGTTGAACCGCTGTTGTCTCTGCATCTGCTTGATACGGATACCAAATTCGCTCGCGATTCCACGGCCCTCGATCATCGAGATACTGATAGTACATTCGCCAGCCGGTATCTCCATGCTGGACAACGTAGACCCAGCGAGCCTTATCACCGCTGTCGGAGTTGTTGTCGCCGGTAAACAGATTCCCGTGATCATCGAACGCCAATTCCTGTGGATTCCGCAGACCGTAGGCAAAGACTTCGAGATTGCTGCCATCCATGTCACAACGAAGCACGGCTCCCGTGTCGACGCGTTTCAAACGAGTCCCTTCTTTCGTCACAACATTAAAACC
>CAIXQV010000478.1 GCA_903921605.1 uncultured Planctomycetaceae bacterium
CGCGTCACGACGGAACTCCTCCGTATATTTCTTATAAACCTTACCAGCGTTACCAACCGGCTTCTTCGTCATCGCTTGCGCTCCTTGTGGTCTCTACTCTACCACACTTTTCAAGCGCCTACTTTCTTTGGGGAATTCCAGTTAGCTCCGCATGCTGATATAGATCTCCGCATTGACGGAGTGATGCGGTCGAACTATGACCCAAATGGCAGTTTGGGTGACCCCGGAACCATTGAGAACAAAGTGTTGGCCTATGAGCCAGAGCGCATGCTGTCCATCAAAGTAGCCAAAGCCCCTGAGAAATTCCCGTTCAAGGACAAGATTGGAGACATGTGGACGGTCTTGTATTTCCAATCCACGGCGGACGGCAAGACAACACTTCGAATCGTCGGGATGGGATTTGGCAGCGACGATGAGTCACAGCGGATGAAAAAGTACTTCGAGCAAGGCAACGCCTACACGTTGGCACAACTGCAGAAGCGATTTGAGCCATGACGCCTAGCAATTCATTCAAGCCGAACCCGCTTCGCGGGTCGGCTTAATTCAGGCGTTATCCGACTGGCCTTTTTGGTGGGAGCTTTACCGTCGTCATTCACTCCCGAATCGTATGGAGACTGGAAATGTCCGCACGGCGAACCCATCGAGAAATATCCCGCTTACGGGCATTTCTCGGCAACGTTACGAAATGCATAAAGATCTGCTGCGTCATTAAGCCCTTGCAATTTTTGGTTTCTCGCAACTCCTGCAGGCGAAAGTTGTCTTACATGCGCTCGCTTCCTGTTCACACGGTCGGGCATGACTTGGCACACATGCTGGACAGCAAAGGGTTGAAGCTGATTCCCGGTTTTGCAAAGCACGACTTAGATCATCTGATCCTTGGATATGGCATGGGGGCTGAAGAAGAACTTTGCATGCAGGCGTACCTGATTGGCAACGGGCGATGGCAATTTCAATGCTTCCTTTTCCTTAGTTCGGCCGTCTTGCTCCCCGGCCTTTGGGGCACCTTGTGCGCTCACTACAGCTCAGGTAGACAAAGCGAGCCTCTTTCGTCACTGACATTAGACGGCTGCATGGAACAAAGAACTGATCACCTACGACGAAAGTACGCGCCGTCACGTATAAACTTAACTGCGAACGTGAACAGGCCCAAAACTGGATTCGTCGGATAACAAAGGATCGGGATAGGGGTCAGTCTTTCGGCTGAGCCCCTCCCATACCGCCCGGCATGCGGGTCTGCACCGGGCGGTTAAGATCTGTCGCAGTGCGTGTCTGCCAGATCGATAGCGACGGTCGTAATACAAAAACGTTATTTCGCTGCTTAGGTGGGCGAGGCGGCAAACTTTCCACGAGAAGAACGCCACACTGACACAGAACGATTTCGCTCTCTCGCTGTTTCGCCGACTCACGAATGGCCTCTATGTCGTTGGGGTGGCTCACGGAATCAAGCGTGGCGGGTTCACTGCAACTGGCCGTTTCAAGCTGGGCATTTTTCTTTTCGTTGTTCGCGTCCGGCCTGGCCACGGCATTCCTGGTGTTTCGGAATGTGAAGATGACTGCCAACATAGACTAGAAATAGTTCTGATCACTGGAATGCGATTGCACAATCTTCCACCGGCCATCAATGAGGCATACCTCAATGTTTGATTCGTTCATGTTAATCAGCCTTGGCCTCCTCTCCGGCTTTGTCTTTGGCTTCCTGTTGCAGAAAGGCGGAGTCACAAAGTACGAAGTCATTGTGAAACAGTTCCTGCTGCAGGATTTCACCGTCCTGAAGACAATGCTCACGGCAATCGTTGTCGGCGGCTTTGGCGTTTATTTTCTGGAAGGACAAGGACTCGCCAAGCTCTCCATCAAGCCTGCAATCCTGGTTGCAAATATTGGAGGCGGATTAATCTTTGGAGTCGGCATGGTCCTGCTGGGGCTCTGCCCGGGAACGGCTGTCGCGGCACTCGGCGAACGCAATGGTCGAGCATTTTTCGGGACATTGGGAATGCTGACCGGCGCCTGGATTCAGGCAGAAACTTACGGGCCGATCTCAGGCTGTGCCAAATGGGTGGATCTTGGCAGTTTGACGTTGTCGCAGGTCTTGAAGGTTTCGCCGATGGTCGTGTTGACCGGTCTTGCAGTAATCTCTGTGTCGCTGTTTCTCGCGATAGAGTTTTTTGAGCGACGAAAAGAGTCTTCAACCGCTCGCTGAGCAACCTTCAACAGAAACCATTAGCCTGGTCCACTCGCCCAGCCTGCGAGTGTTCCGAGCATTCCGGCGGCGACTGCGGTGCGTTCACAGCATTGCTGCATGTGTCGCAGGAACGCAGGTTCGTCCGCAATTGCGTACATTGCCGGCTGCCCATGACATCCAACGACGCCTTCTTGCTGAAGTTCTTTCAGTACCTTCAGAACATTTTCTTCTGATGCGCCCGCCTTTTCTATGATGTCGGTCAGCGACAGAGATTGCTTGTGATTCATCGCCAGCAACATCACAACGCGCGCTCGGCTGGCAGACTCCCACCACTCGGACACTTGTTTCCAAAGGTCATCCTTTGAGTACTTTGCCCACAGTTGATCGATCTCTGAATCTCTGGGCTCTGCCATCACGAATGCTCCGTTGATTTCTTGTACCAAGGCAATTAACGCGCCAATAGTTCCGGAGCCTGTCGAATCGCCCCGTCTTCCATTTCGTAAATTGTATCAAACACCTCTAGTGTTCGCTGGTCGTGAGTCACAACAATCACTCCCGCACCATGTTCGCGGGCGACATTCCGGAACAGTTCCATCACCTGCCGACCACGATGGCTGTCCAGTGCAGCGGTGGGTTCGTCAGCGAGAATGACGCTCGGATGATTGGCCAAAGCTCGGGCGACGGCAACTCGCTGCTGCTGTCCGCCGGACAGCATGGCGGTGCTGTGATCGAGGCGGTCTCCAACTCCAAGTTCATTCAAGAGTTCGGCGGCTCGCTTGCGGGCTTGGCCGGCGCTGAGTCCATTCAGTTCCATCGCAATCTGCACGTTCTCAATCGCCGTGAGAAACGGAATCAAATTCGACTTCTGGAACACAAAGCCAATATGCTCACGACGAAAACTTCTCAAGTTCACTTTCGCGACAGGGCCGTCCATCACTAGAACTCCGCCGATGCGA
>CAIXQV010000479.1 GCA_903921605.1 uncultured Planctomycetaceae bacterium
GAAGAAAGTTGCCGAGGAAACTCAGAAGAATGGCAAGATCGTGGAGAAGGTCGAATCCGTCTACATGACTGCGACTGATAATTCTCCGATGAAGTAATTCCGGGCGACTTAATGGCAAACAGGTTTCCCGCGCCCTGAATTGCGCGGGAAACCTGAGTTTCTTTGATGCAAAGAAATACTGCGATTTTATTTCGTGCGCGGGCGCCATTGAGGCATTGAACTTTATCAACCCCGCGAGCCCCCGGCTTCGTTTCGTGCCGTGTGGAGCACAACCTACTGCACAAGTCCCTTGGTAAGCTGCAGGAACGCAGTTTCCAGGTTGACTTCTTCTTCGCGGAACAAAGTAATCCGGAAGCCCGCGTTGACCAGCTCGGTCGGCAGAGCGCTGTAATCTTCGACGGTTGGCTTCATCGTGACTTCCAGAAGCTGATCTTTCGTAATGTTTACAGACTCAACTTCGTCCAACTGTTCGAACAGCTTTGCAGCACCGTCCGTTCGCTCCTTGACGCGAATATTCAGCATAATGCGCTGACGAGCTTTCCTCATGACTTCGGCCACGTTGCCGTCCACAATCATGTGGCCCTTTTCGATCATGCCAACGCGAGTACACACATCGGCCAATTCCGGCAGAATGTGGCTGCTGACGATGACCGTCTTTTTCATTTCGCCGAGACGCTTGAGCAGATTACGAATCTCGATTCGAGCACGCGGGTCAAGACCGCTGGCCGGTTCATCCAGCAACAGCACCTGGGGTTCGTGCAGCAATGTCCGTGCGAGTCCGATACGTTGCGTCTGACCGCGAGACAATTCGTTGACCATGGCATCCCGCTTGAAGGCCATGTCGACGAGTTCCAGTTTCTCTTCGCAGACTTTCCGGCGACCGGGTCCGTTGATTCGATAGGCAGCGGCGAAGAATTCGAGGTATTCGATGACGGTCATGTCGTCGTACACACCGAAAAAGTCCGGCATAAATCCCACCAGCCGACGAATCTCTTCCTGATCCGTGTAGATCGACTTGCCGCAAACGTACGCTTCACCGTGATCCGGATTCAGCAACGTCGCGATCATCCGCATCGTTGTCGTTTTGCCGGATCCGTTCGGACCGATGAATCCAAACACGTCGCCTTCAGCCAGTTTCAGTGTGATATCGTTCGCAGCAATCAGATTGCCGTAACGTTTGGTCAGATTTCGTGTTTCAATCATCGGTACACCTGAGTTCCATGGAGTATTGCGGCCACAACAGACCGCGTCCTGACTCCGAGCAGATTACGGGGCTGACGGTCTTACGCCAATCCGCGGTTTTCGTTGGCAGAATGTTGGCTGCGGGCGGCGATTGCACCTAGATTTCCACGTTTCCGCAAGCAAAAGTAGCGGAATCTCCAGAGAACCACGAAATCCCGAGCCCTGTTATTCCTTGAGGTTGTTTCAAGTGGAGGTTGCCGCCCCTGCGGATTCAGTATTCCGAGGCATTTGTGGGTCTGACGGCGGTCCATCCCGGTTTTCGGAGGTATCTCGAGTCTCCCCCGCGACATCCACGCAACACGGTGCGTTGGCATCGGCCTGTCCAGCCTCCGCACTGTGTGAATTGAGGCCAGGGGTTCGCGGGTGACCTCAACAGAGGATAGCCTCAATCGTGGCCGCGTAGAGATTAGTCGCTGATGCAGGCCAACAACGCCGGATGAGCAATTATCTTCGGGTCTATCATCCTTCACACATTCCTGACAAACTTGTGACAGGCCGCTCACCACTGTTTTCCGCGAATGGCGTCCAATACGCACAGGTCGCTCGCGACCAGGATTCCAGTCTTCAGGACCTTCAAATTCAGGACCTACAGGGAGAGTCAGTATGAAAACATTCATGTCATGGAACACAGTCTCGCGATTGATTCTGGCGACGCTGTGTCTGTTGCCGAGTCTTCGAGTTGCCGAGGCATCCGAAAAGATCGCAGCGGATGACCACGGTTTGAAGCTGACTCTCAATGCCCGGCCAGCGTACTCGGTGCTGAAGGCCGGTGAAAAACAGACGGCATGGATGCGAGTTGGTCTGACGGGTTTTCATCTGAAGCCGGAAGGCGAACGTGCGCCGATCAATGTGGCAATCGTACTGGACCGATCCGGTTCTATGCAGGGCGAGAAGATTGAGAAGGCCCGCGAAGCCGCCATCAATGCTCTTGATCTCCTGAAGCCCACAGACATCGTTTCCATCATTGCTTACGATACCGACGTCAGTGTTCTCGTCCCCGCAACAAAACTGACCGACAAGGAACAGGTCGTCGGAGTCATTCGCGGTATCCAGGCCAACGGCAACACAGCTCTCTTTGGAGGCGTCAGCAAGGGAGCGGCCGAGGTTCGCAAGTTTCTCGATGACAAACATGTGAATCGTATCATTCTGCTGTCCGACGGTCTGGCGAACGTTGGTCCATCGTCGCCCGGAGAACTTGGGGATCTGGGAACATCGCTGAAGAAAGAGAATATCAGCGTCTCCACTTTGGGCCTTGGATCAGGATATAACGAAGACCTGATGGTGAATCTGGCTGGCATGAGCGGCGGGAATCATCAATTCATCGAGAACGCTTCAGAGCTCGCCAGCATCTTTCGTCGCGAATTTGACGAAGCCCTGTCGGTGGTTGCTCAGGAGATTGATCTGAAGATTGAAATTCCAGAGGGCATTCGACCGGTGCGAGTCCTGGGAAATGCGGCCGACATCAATGGCCAAAGCGTGGTAACTCGCCTTGCTCAGGTTTACAGCGATCAGCAAAAGCATGTTGTGATCGAAGTCGAAATTCCCGCCGCAATGGCGATTGAAGGAACCGACGGCAACGATGAGACAAAGCCTGTGACCCTGGCGAAGGTGGCGGTCACTTATGCCAACATGTGCAATCACAAATCAGAAACACTCGAAGGCAGCGTGGCTGTGGCCTTCAGTTCTGATGATAAGAAAGTGAAAGCCAGCCGAGACAACTCGGTCATGGCTGATGTTGTTGCCCTGCTGGCCAATGAACGCAATAAGCTGGCAACGCAGTTCCTGGATCAGGGCGACATCGAAGCCTGCCGCAGAACCCTTCAGGAGAATGCATCCTATCTCAGTGAAAATGGGGCAGAACTTAACGTCGATGCCCTGGAGATCTTTGCCGAGACCAATCGATCTCAGTTGAAACGTCTGGAAGGCATTACCTCAAACGGTGCGCCAGCCGCCGTGTTGTCGCGCAAGATTCAGCGAGACAGCCAGTTGAAGGTCGAACAGCAGGCTCCGTCGGCCGTGAAGCCGTAAAGAATTTTTCTGGATCTGCCTCCTACGCCACCGGGTTTACCCCGGTGGTTTAAAGGCCTTTGCACCACTTACATTCTCGTAACTGGAGCAACCGTTGGCTCACCATGATCCAAAGGACACTGGTGCAGAAGTCTATCGACCACCGGGTTTCCCTGGTGCCGGATAAGCCTGATATCCTGTGCGGATGATTGTTCTCTATTGGGTGACCAACGCCGCTCGTTTCCGAATCTCTGCGTTGGCATGTTCTCTTAGCTTCAGCACCATCTCGTTCTTCTTCAGTTCGGCGGGCAATTTGGAATTCTCGATCGCCTGCAACGTGAGAAGAATCTTCGCATCATCTCGCAACATGCCTTCCAGCGCCAGCTTGCGATTATGGTCTGACAAGTAGCCATAAGCACCGATCAGCATCTCAGCGGCTGTCACATCTCGGACATCTGCGAGGCCGCTAACAGCGCCCATTTGCAGTTCGTCGTTGATCCCCCTCTGCAGATACTTCTCCAGTTGTGGCTTTGCCATGGACCAATCCCGCAGGGCAACCATTCGAAGTGCATCGTAGCGAGTTCCCGGCGGTACGGATTCATCGTCTGCCATGGTGGACGATTCAATCAGAGCGTGATTCCATGCCGCCAGCAAAGACTGGTCACCTTCAAGGATCGTTTTAAGCACCTCATCCGGCCAGTGCCCCGCGAGCGTCAGTCCATTGATCAGTCCGCCGCCGATGACCACCGATTGCCAGTGCTCCAGACGCTTTTCTGAGGCTGGCAAACTGGCCCGCAGCACAGCCTTGACGTTCTCGGCATCTGCCGCTTTTCCCACCGCTATGGCAACTCGCCAGATCCAGGGAATTCGTCGATACTCCTCCTTGCTGCCGGACTCTTCTGGAAGTCCCACGGCCATAAGCGGGATAATCTCCGCTGCTTTTTCCAGATTGGCTGCGATCAGCTTTTCTCGTTCGGCCGCCGGAACTTTGTCGTCGATTAATCGGGCCGCGATCTCCGCCGCAGTCACTGGTGGCTTTGATGGCTTTTCATCATCGGTAACCATACCCGTGGCGAGCGGTACGCCGCCGATCTGAACCAGATGCAATGCTCGCAGATCGGCCAAGGCCGCACGAAGATCCCCCGCCGGACGAATCACAAGTTCCGACTCACCTTCCTGAATCAATGTCTTACCCAGATACACAAGTTGATAACGACTCCAGGCACCGGTGCTGCCGACGTTCCCTTTGAGCGACGGCTGAACTCCTTCAATCAAAAATCCACTGCCTGCCGCATTCGGATCACAGGCCCATTCGCCCCAAACAGCCAGTTCACGAGCATTCTCGGCCTGAATTCTCCAACGTACGACGTCATCTTTGCCATGCCAATAACCGATGTTCTGGAACGGCGTTTCGAAGGTAATATCGCCGCCGTAGATTTCCGCCTGAGCTGCCTGCAGAGCCACATTGCCGGACGATGGAACCGAGACAACACCAGGCCTGTTGCCTTCGATGGATTTAGGCGGCTGACGAATTGTCTGTAGCCACGCCCAGAGATTGTTGATGTCCTCTGGAGATGCATTCTGCTCGAAGCCTTCCGGCATCAGAGACTTGCCCGTGCTGCGAATTTGTTCAATTTCAGACCGCAGCACAGTTTCTCGTTTTCCCTCGGCGGCCAGCAAAGTCAGATTTGAAGCCGCCTCTTCAGCAATCAGACCTGTCAAACTGCGGCCGTCATTCAACACTGCCACATAGGCTTGATAGCGGGGATCGATGGCCTGATTCGGATCGAGCATTGAAATCAACAACGCCTGCACGGGTTTGCCACTGTAAGCGGCGATCTCCGGTCCAACACTGTGGCCTGTTTCCTGCAGTCGATGACAGTTGGAACAGTGTTTCTGGAAGACCTGTCGCCCCAGATTGGGATCTCCCTTCTCGTTGATCGCGGCGGTGTAACGATCAATCGCCGCCTGACGACCGGCCGAAGTTCGAGGCTTGAAACTAGCCGCGGCCGCATTACGAATACTCTCATTCTGATGATCCAGCAAAGCTTGTTGCTGAGCGAGATCCAGCTCAGCCGCAGACACGGTGCCTTCAGCAATCGCTGACAACAACTTCTGAGTCCAGCTGGCTCGTGACAGCATCATCGCGATCGCTTCTTTGCGAACTCGAGGTTCATGTGTCGCCCAATGAGACAGGAGGATTTCTGCGACATCTTCGCTGCCATCTTTGCTTAATGCAGCAATCACGGCGGACTGCATCGTTGGTCCACTGCGAGGATTCAAAAGCTCAATCAGAACATCGGTCTTCGGCATGTTGAACATCCGTCCCTGAGCCAGCAACTTGACGCCAGCGACGCGAACTTTCTCATCCTTTTCTTCATTCTTTGCGACGGACTCCGCCACCGCAATGGCTAGCGACCAATCGCCTACGATGACGGGGCTGTCTGGTTTCAGCGTCGATTCCGGTCGCCCTCGATACGCATCAACGAAAGCCGATAACCGCCCCAGAGAGACAGCGGCAGACTCTGTTGTTACGTCAGAAACGGCGACCCGACAAAGGTATGCAAATAATGAGATCAGCGTCTCTTCATCAGCCAGAGTTGCGGCATTCATCAACAGGCGGTTCCAGTTTGCTGTACCTGCGGAGATCATTGACACTTCTCTAAGCACTGCAGACATGTTCGATGATGTGAGTGAACTCTCGATGGCGGAATCCAGGTGACTTCCAGTCGCTTCACGTGCCCCAACGGCAGCGAAAGTCTTCGCAGCATCTTCGGCATTCATAAACCCGGCCGCATACGCAACCTGCACCAGCACTTGAGTATCCGGGTCGGCCGCCAATTCCTGAACCATTGCAACAAGTTCCGGAGACTTCACGAACATCGACTCACTGACTCGTACGGCGTCACGACGCACATGGGCATCCTGATCATGCAGTGCCAGATTCACATTCTCAACGGTCGCTGTTTTCAGATTCGCAAGGGTCGCGAGAGCCTGCAGACGCACGGCAGGATGCCGGGATTCGGCACAAAGTTTCTGCAATGCCTGTGTCGCTGCGACATCCTGATTCCATTGAATCAGCTGTTGCACAAGATCTCGCGTAGTTCCGTTCGGCGTGTCCATGGCCGCTGCGAGCTCAGCGCCACTCATTGTGTTTAACGGAACCTTTGGTCGCGCAGCAGTTTGTTCCGGAACGACGCGATAGATTCGGCCCATCGTCGAGCCGGCTCGCGTATCCAGTGTGGCCAGAGTATCAGGCGGAATCCAGATCGGATGTTCAATCACATAGCGATACATGTCGACCACCCACAGCGCGCCGTCGGGGCCGGTGCGAGCCTGAACGGGGCGGAACCAGGGATCCGTCGAAGCCAGGAATTCTCGATCCAGCTCATCGTCGTCGCGGCGAGATTTAAACGTGGCGGCCTGAGGAATCAACATCTGGCGATGAACGAGATTATTCACAGGCTCGCAGGTAAACGCGTTCTGAGAAACATCGCCCCCCAATAAATCATCTCGATAAATCCCCAATCCACACGCTGCCGTTGGTCGCCCCGGCGGACCTGACAACATAAACAACACCTGATTGGAAATCGAAAACAACTGCCCGGGGTTCTGTTCGGTATTGATCCCGACCACCGTCTGCGGAGCCGCCAGCCACGGATTCCGATCCAGATAATGACTGGCCAACGGATAATGCAGCAGCAACGCGCTGTTATTGCAGCCGAACCAATCGCCCCAGTCATTGCGAACCCGCCCCTGTTGAGTCGCTCCGGCTGCTGGTTCAATGACTCCCGTATCCGGATTAAAACGAAAATCGCGCTGACCGAGAGCCAGTGTCGTTCCAGTTCTCGTGCTGGTGATCTGACCGCCAAACAAACCGCACGAGCCATAAACCCAGCCGTCGAGACCATATTCCAGGCTGTTGACTCGGGCTTGAAAATTATGAGTCGCAAAGCCGGTCAGAAGTTTCTCAACCTTGTCCGCTTTGCCATCACCGTTGGTATCTTCCGCATACAACACGTCCGGAGCCGCACAGACCAGTAAACCGTTACGCCAGACAGTGACGCCTGTGGGAAACGGAATGCCGGTCAGAAAAATCTCCGAGCGATCAAATTGACCGTCGTGATTGTCATCGTACACACATCGAATCTGTCCTCCGCTTTCTCCCTCCGCGCGGCCCTGAGGATAGTCGTTCATTTCGGCCACCCAAAGACGTCCATCGGGGCCAAATGCAATCGCGACAGGGCTTTCGATGAGCGGTTCCGCAGCGGCCAATTCAACTCGATATCCGGCCGTCGTCTTCAGAGACAACAATGCCTCCATTGGAGCCAACGGTCTCACGCCGTTGGTTCTGGCTACGTCAACAACGGGTGCAAACTTATCCTTCAGTTGCCCGGAGACTGCATCGAAGATGATTTGTTCAAGACCCGTGGCATACGCGCCGGGAATGTCATAATAGACCATCGCCCCGCCACCTTCGTAGCCGCCTTCACGCAGGATTCTTTCTGACGGCACATAACCCGGACAGGCATTGGCATACGCATTAATCCAGACTCGGGAACCATCAAGTTCCTGTTTCAGCCTCTTTGCATAGTCAACGACCACTTCGCCCGGCAGGAAGACCCAGGCGAGTTCATCGCCGAAGGAAATTGTCTGGATCGGATAGCTGATTTCTGTCATCAGCTCTTCACCACGATCAAGTCTCGCCAGTTGAGCGCGAGCATGATATCCGATGGCATTGTCGGCTTTCGCTCGCTCCTGCCATTCTTCGCGAGACGGCAGCGGAGCCAGCGGCAAGGTGACTCTTTGAACCGCAGTAATCGGTGCTTTCGAGAGCGGACGCAGCGGGCCGGCGAGTACTCTTTGTACTTCCTCGGCAAGTTCCTGCCCCAAACCGTCGGCCACATCGAACTTCGAACCCAGCACACCGCCGCGTGGATTTGCATCCGCTCCGCAACCAATAGAAATCAAAGCCGTACAGCCGGGATTGCGACGTTGAATATGTTCCATTGCGTAACCGGCCCAGTCGCCACTGATCATGTCGTCGCTGAGCGTCACGCAATGGCACGCGTAGTTTGTAAACACCGCTCTCAACTTGCCGTCTTCACCGTGCACCGCCAGCACCGGCACATCATGGTCGACCGGGCCGTCTTTGGTGCGACGATTAAACGCAAAACTGACTTTGCCCACAGCCCATGAAAGACTTGACGGCTTGCGTTCGGCCAATGCATCGGCCGCAACCTTGAACAGCTTCGTTTCCAGTTCGTCGCTGTAGGTGAGAATATGTTGCCAGTGATCGTCGGGAATCGGTTTGCCGAACAAAGTATTCGCGCAGTTGCGAATCATTGGACCACTGTGAGTATGCGACGCGCAAATGGCGAGTCGACTTCTTTCCAAGCCATGAGCCTTCAACTTCTCCGCAATTCTCTCAGTGAGATCGTCAGGAATTCCCAGCGTATCAACGGTGATCACAACGACCGTATCAGCGTCAGAAGTTCCCACCGCCAGAGCTTTCGCCCAGAGCTGCTGTCGGACGCCTTCTGATTCTTTGACCCGCCCGCCGAAGCCGTTGAGTCGAATCGGGAACGACGGCGTCACGTCTATGGCCGAGATACCAACTTGAAACAGTGTTGGCTGATCTGCTGCTGCAAACGATGAGAAAGCTGCCAGAGCCCATGCGAGTACGATTAATCGCGACATCGAAAGCATCCCCGATGAGGAGTGTGTCACAGTTGATTTTTAACTGCCTGAAAGCGGTCGCAACGGGCTGTCAGTGTATGAACACCAGTCACAACCAGTTGCAAGGTTTCCTGCACGGCGAGGTATACCTGAGTCATGCGTCTGATGTCGACTGACAGCGAACAACGGCGAAAATGTTCCGCGACGCGGAAGTATTCAACTTGTCACCCTGTTCACTCGCAATGGCGACTTCGTTAAGGTTCATGGGTGAGATGCAGAACGCGAATGAGCGCGCGATGCAGCTGGTCAGTTTGGTTTTATGCTTCATGAACCAGCAGAACGGCTGTCGCGATAGAGCCAAATCCAGCCATGAGATTCAGAAACACTTAGTTTGGGATCTCCAAAGGAAAGAACTCACGTGATCGTTTGCGGTACGGCAGTTTAGCGAAATCGTGAGTCTGAATCCCCTGAGCATCGACGTTGATGATGGTTTCCGCAAAACGTCCGAAGCTGGCTCGAAAATGCGCGGCCGATTTTACGGCGATGTACTTCATTTGTTCGCATTGAATCCCGAGTGTTCTTGCAAACGCCGGGCCCAATGGCTGTTCTTTAGCGTTGACCACCACCACCGAAACTCCGCCCTGCTTCAGCCAGGCAGAGCGGCCCATGTTTCCCGTCAGTCCGGCATACATCGGGCCGTCGTAGGTAAAGTCGCCGTTTGATAAAGCCATGACCTCTACGTCCATCAGGACCGGCGGCCCCTGGATCGGATCGGATTTCCCACCGACAGCAACGGAAATTTGTTGGCCAACTCCGGCCGCAAAAGCCATCTCGACAACTTCCGGATCAACCATGTACAACAGCACTGCATCCGGCAGATTGAGTTCGAGAAATGTGCGAAGTATCTCGGTCGAATCTCCCGGAGAACCGCCACCAGTGTTGTCCGCATGGTCGGCCAGTACGATGGGAAACTTACCGATAGCCTCCCCTTGTCGGATGGCCTCCTTCACCGCGACCGGTTTTGTTGTCCAGCGTTGGCGGTGCTCCCAGATCCAGTCACCCAGCTCATCGGCTGTCGCTCGCGCGAGTGCATGATCATCATTCGTCACGACGATCACACTGGCTCCCATGTCAGGAACATCGGCCCATGGAAATCCGGTTGCCACGGTGATCGC
>CAIXQV010000480.1 GCA_903921605.1 uncultured Planctomycetaceae bacterium
GGCTTGGTGACCCAGTGACCTTCATCCGGAAAGTTGATGAACTTGCTGGGAATCCCCTGACGCTGCAACGCCGTAAACGCCTGCTGTCCTTCACTCACGGGAACTCGAAAATCGAGATCATTGTGAATGATCAGCATCGGTGTCTTAAAGTTAGCAGCCAGTCGATGAGGAGAATGCTTTTCGTACGATTCGCGATTCGATCCCCAGGGAGGACCACCGTGTTCGTATTCATCGAACCACAGCTCTTCTGTCGTGGTATACATGCTGTCAAAATTGTAAACGCCGCAGTGATTGACCAGCGTCTTGAACTTTGTCGTATTGCCTTCAAACCAGTTCATCATATAACCGCCGAACGAGGCTCCGGCGGCGAACATGCGGTCGGTGTCGACGTAAGCCTGCTGCTCCATAAAAGCCAGTCCGGCCATCAGGTCCACATAACAACGACCACCCCAGTCGCCACTGATTTGGTCGGTGTACTTCTGCCCGAAACCAGTGCTTCCACGAGGATTTGGTGCGGCGACAACATAACCCTGAGCAGCCCAGATCTGAGGATTCCAGCGGAAGCTCCAACTGTCCGACCAGGCTCCCTGCGGTCCTCCATGAACCAGAAATGCCAATGGCCATTTCTTTGATTCGTCAAAGCCCGGAGGTGTCAAAATCCACATCTGCATCGGATCTTCATCAGCGCCTTTGACGGTGATGCTGTTCGCTGCGGGAAGAGCCAACTCCGACAGGAGCTTCTCATTCATCTTCGACAGATTCATGCCCGGAGCTTTGGATCGCAGGAACTGCTCATTGAGCTGCACCGCGAAGACTTCCGCGGGATGAGTCAGGCGACTGTTATTACAGACCAGCACCGCTCCGTTGGCGGAGATGCTGAGATTCATCGAAGTCCCCACGGACTGAGCTCGCTCCGCGACATTCGGACGGCTTACGGTCAACGCATAGAGCGGCTTCGAACCATTCGACTCGGCTGACGTGATGATCTGATCGTTGTTACGCCAGACGATTTCATCAAAAGAAAGATCAATGTCCGGCGTCAGTGAAGCCGGTTCACCCGCCAAAGATCCGTCCAGATTACATTCAGCGACAACAATCTCCCACTTGTCCGCTTCGTAACCGGGTTTCCGCTGAGCACGCCAGGCCAGTTTCGTTCCATCCGAAGAAAACATCGGATGACCATCGGCAGCCGGATTACCGGCCGTCAGTGTCTGCCATTCCGTTGTCCCGCCAGCGATGGGGACTCGGCAAAGATCGTAGTTGGTGCTCCAGGCTTCATCAGTCGCAGGAACAGCGGTAAAGACCAAATGAGTGCTGTCGGGAGAAAACGAAAAGTCCTGCGTCGATGAAAATGTTGACGAGGTCGGATAAGAGTCGCGATCTCCAGGAGTCACATCGCGAGGTTCACTGGCAACCAGTTCGCCCGGGACGTCCTCTGTCAGGTCGATCACAAACAGATGCTGACGCTTGTCTTCCACATAGCTGTCCCAGTGACGATAGAACA
The DNA here is from genome assembly GCA_903921605.1 of uncultured Planctomycetaceae bacterium. Next base: position 1,505 of record CAIXQV010000480.1, read on the forward strand.
GGCGTTTGAAAACGCGAACCTTGACCGGCGAAGTGGCGATCGCTTCGGCCTTGTCTTTGTTCGCCTTATCGCTTTCAGCAAAAGGCTGCGAGGAGAACTCAGGATACACGGCCGATACAAATGCGATATGCCGCCCGTCCGGGGACCATGTTGCCGTCGAAGCATCTGTACTGATCTTCGTGAGTTGCTTCGCTTCGCCGCCGTAGGGATTGATGACCCAAAGCTGACTGCTGCCTGATCGAGTCGACTCGAACAAAATCCAGCGGCCATCCGGAGACCATTTGGGACTGTTATCTTTCGCGGTCGGATTGGTCAGTTGCCGCGGCGTCGCGGAACCATCGGTTGGAACCAGCCACAACCGAGACACCGACTTATTGTTCTTCGAGTCTGTAATTTCCGACGATGCGAAGACTGCCCACTTCCCGTCCGGACTCACATTTGGCGCGCCAACTCGCTGAAACGCAAACAGATCTTCCACATTCATCGGACGTTTCGTCATAGCTTCCTGCGCCTGAGCGGCTTCCTGAGAAAAAAGGAGCGAAGTGCTCAGCAGAATCAATGCCGCTGAGAAGGTTCGAAGTATCATCATGCCATCCTGCAAGAAGAGTCTGAGTGCGTTCCGTACAAAGCGATCCAGCGATACGCTGTACCGCAGCGGGTGCCATCGTCGTTCAGATTGCAACGTCCGTCGTCCACAACACCACGTAGGATGTCAGGAACACAGGCCGCTTGTCCAGCAAGCGGGGCACTGATTCAAGCATCGCACGGAGTAAGGCGTCGAACGCCATCGTTGTGAGGTCTTCATCCGGAACACTGGCAAACAGATTTAAGTCGAAGTTGCGAACGCAGGCTGCTATGATTCGAAGATCGAGAACGTCGCTCTCTGCCTGAAGTCTCCGGCGCTGTTCTCTATCGACTGTCAGAAGAACTGCCAGAAAGCCACTGCCATGAGTCATAACCGCCGTCAATTTCTGAACCAAACAGGCCAGAGTCTTGCTGGGCTGGCGGCGTCGGTCATGCTGATGGAAGAACAGGCGCGGGCAACCGGGACTGCGGCGGCTGAAGTTGGATCGGGCGGAGTTCTCAAGGCGTTGCATCATCCGGCGA
>CAIXQV010000481.1 GCA_903921605.1 uncultured Planctomycetaceae bacterium
CGTTGATCGCTGGGATACATTGTCATGTGAGCCCTTTGCTTCGCACGACGACGCGCAGTACCGACTCGTTCGTTTCTGGTACAGTGGAAGTGATCGAGAAGGTTGATTGTCTGGGCGAATCTCTAGAGACACGTTCGCTCCGCAGCGAACCCTGCGCGGCCCATGTCGTAGCAGAGCGGACCCACCGTGCATGCAAGACAGAGGGCAGTTAACGCTTTTTTGATTTACGTTCTTCTGCCCGTTTCGCGGCATCAATCTCTTTGCGTTTCTTAACTTCGTCCTTCACCCACTTTTGGTCTGCCTTCAACAATTCAAGCATGGGGATTGAAACTTCCGATGCATCGTCCTTGCGGACCAGTGACACTGTGTTTTTCTTGAAGTCGATGAATTTAGCCGACACTACGGCGTCCCTTATCGTCCAGTCCCGATAAAGCGCGAGTTCGGCGGCGGCTCGGAATTCGGCAATCTTCCCGTCAACTTTCGTGACGTCCATCACGAATACAGTTTCACTTCCCCCCCCCACTGTTTGGTATCTGTAGGTTTCCGCAATTACAAACGGATACTGAAAAATCACCTCGGCCCCGTCAATCGCCTTGCTGGTGTCAATTCCGCGAATGAGTATCGCGTCTGCACCTCGGTATACAGGAATAACCAAGATCTCAGAATCGCTGACGATATCGATCGTCTCAAAGATCTGGCGTGTGTATCCCCAGGCCCCAATCTTGAAATCGGGCGGTTTCATGTTGATCAAATCTCCACGGTATTCAGCTTCCGTTTCCGCTTTTAGCCGAGGATCAACCCCAAACAATGCTTCGCCAGTCTCGACTGCCGCTCTTTGCTTCGCCTCGAACTCCAACTGGTTGCGATAGGAATTCATGATGATTCGATAATCATCAGCGGTCTGGGCATAGCTGCTACTAGAGAATCCGACGATCAGTAAGAGGACAGCGTGAAAGCTTCTCATAGGATTGGAAAACCTCTTTGAAGAGAGTTGTGTGATTCTTGTTTCAGTGAATGCCTGCCGAGTCATCTGAGCATTGAAATTGAAGCAACGCCTATAATCAATCGCAATCAAGCAGCATTGTCCGACCTGAAAATCTTTGCCGGACCTGCCTCGATTACACCCGAGACTTGACGATTGCTGAACGCCCCCGACCCCCGGCAAATTGCGGACGCACTAACCTCAGCTTTGTCATCGGGGCTGATTCTGGTGTATCGAATGCCTGAAGCCCAAAGGGACACACTCGACAAGTTTAACGGCCGGACTCTTTCTATCGTAATTCGCAGCTTATTTGGTTGCGTGGATAGTCCAAATCCAGACGTCACCCAAAACGGCGGCGGCCCCGTCGCTAACCAATATCTTCTGACATTATCTTCGGTTCATTGCCTTCGACATCATCTTGACGTACTGCTGATTGGCGATTGAGTTTGCTCGGTACATGCAGAATAGGTGCGCGGGAATGGAGAATAAGAAACCAACGATTGTGAGGAAACCCAGTACATGCAGCAAAGTTACGCTGACAAACCAGAACAACCCGCTAAACGGCTTTCCGAGCATCAAATGCCCGAGACCCGGAATGAAAAAACTCAACACCGCAGCCATAACTCACCCCTTCGTGTCAATTAAGAACTCTCAGGATGGGGCGACAACGGTGGAAAGTCAACTCATCGAGCTGGCGTGGACGTGTATGTGACACGCAATACGGCTTCAAGGCCTTTGAGGGCCTTCCGACCTCTGAGTTCATGGCCCTGACAAATACCAATCACGTCGATCGGGAAGTTGTCAAAATCCTGCAGGGCCGCGAATCAGACGTGCTTCTCATCTTGAAGTCCAGACTCACATCGAATCCCTGACGCGTCGCCAACATTCGGCGAATTTGTTTTGTTGTAATTTTTTCGTGGACACGTCTGCCGTCAAATTGGCAAAAGGAACCTCAAGATATTTCGTGTGAAGATCGATTCCGTTTTGGCTGATACATCGAAGTGCAGGCAGGAATCGGCGACTAGATCGCAACTCCCTGCAGCGGTGC
>CAIXQV010000482.1 GCA_903921605.1 uncultured Planctomycetaceae bacterium
TCCAGCATCACGATCAATTCCGCTTCCCGATGCTGCTGATGTTCTTTCACCATCATCTGCCCGTGCCGAGCCGAGCTGCGCCAGTGGATGGCTCGCGAACTGTCCCCGGCGCGGTACTCGCGAATACTGTGAAAATCGTCGTCAAAAATTCCCATCCGTGCGTTGGCCCGACTAGCCGATTCCGCAAGGTCACGTTCACGTCGCTTCCAGCCCGGCAGCAGTCGCCCAATTGCCGGATGAACCAACAATTCACTTTCTCCTTCTACGACATGACCTCGCTCCCCAATCCCCAATGGAAAGCGACTGCTGATTCTCATCGGGCCAAACCGATAGAGGCCGCGACGACTCATGCACAGTTCATAACGCCCGAAACGCTCTTCTTTGGGGCCGACACGGACAAATGTGACAGTCGGCTCCGCACGCAAATCTCGCCCCTGCACCACATCACGTACTTCAACCAGTCGAGACGACAACAAGGGCTTGTCGTTCCGCATCATCACATCCACCCCGAAATAGACACCGGCCTGCGTTGTCAGCGGGTGTTGCCGCCTGACCGTGACTCGCGTCAGCATCGCATCGACGACCCAACCATTGAGCACAAAAGGGCCCGCCATCATTCCGAAAACCAGCAGCAGAATATTTCCCGTATCCGGACTCCCCCCTGTCAGCGCGCCAACGGCCACGATCAGCATGATGCCAAGATAGACGATCCCTTCACGAGGCAGCAACATTCGCGAGCGAATCCCCATCCTCTGAGTGAACCGCGCCGTCAGCTGCGGAAAGAGAATTGTGATCAGAGCCAACGCGAGATTGATTCCGCCAAGTACCAGAAGCGAGTTTCTTGAACCCGCCCAGTTCGGGAATGTCAGCGGAATAACATAGGCGGCCAGAAAGAACGCGGCACTGGTCAGCAACAGAATTATATTGCCGGCACCAAATGCTGAAGGAATCAGCGACCTGTTTGAGTTGTCGGTCGACATCTTCGGTGTCTTTCCAAATCACAATTTATCCGGAGTGCACCGGACTGGTGAAATTTGAGACGGCACCGCGCGAGCCGTCCAGTCTCGCAGGAAGTTTACAGGTCATCGTCCGGCGTGTGCGGTGGCACTTCCCATGCTGTGACCAAACATGCTGTGACCAAAGTAGTGTAGCAATCTCTGCGAATGTTGCGTGGGTTCCGCACAAGAACCTGGATTGAGTCGCGACGTTCCGTGGATCGCCTCAATTCCATTGATCGATGGGACCCCTCAGGCGATGGCAATTGATCGGGGAAATGCTCCGTCACGATCTGTCGTCGATCGGCATATTCTGCTGGCTAAAAACGTCGCAATCGTCATAGAAGTTCAGCCCACCGCTGCCTTCGGAATTTACCCACTCGGTAGGGTCTCTCGCTGTTCGAGTCGTCTTGCATGTCCGAACAAAACTAATGCCAGGTCATAACATTTCTTTGAACCGCTTGTTGTTACGTTGCAGCCATGAAACTCTCCTGGAACTTTAACAAGGTTAATCCTCGCTTCAAGAACCGAGAAGCAACTCAGGGGGAGTTCTTTACGAACGACACCGAGTTACGCGGTTTCATCCGCGAAGCTGTGCAGAATTCATTGGATGCAAAGCGGCCACGAGTCAAAGGTCCGGTACGCGTTCGCATCTTTGTCTCAGGTGATCAGGCAGCTCTGTCTCCTGAAAAAGCTGCTCGCTGGTTTGAGAATGGATGGCCCCATTTTCACGCGGAGGGCAGCGGGCTGCGCGATGCTCCCCGCATTGATGAGCCCTGCCGCTTTATTGCCTACGAAGACAGTGGAACGACAGGCCTGACCGGCGATGTGACTCAGTACCATGAAGTCGCTGGTGTAAAGAATCCGTTCTACTACTTCTTCCGAGCTGAAGGACAGTCGAACAAAA
>CAIXQV010000483.1 GCA_903921605.1 uncultured Planctomycetaceae bacterium
GGTCGTCGGGATTGCCACGGGAGGTTGTCGTGTGCATCTTTCACGGCGAAAGTTTGAGTCCCTTGGACGCAGCATCGAATTGGTGCGAACCGGATGGCGGAGTGCAGCACTGGTGACGGGCTGAATGCGCATCCCGAACGTGGACTGTGGACAGAATCCAGCACCAGTGTTTACGGACCACTGCCGGCATTGACAGGGATGGTGATGATCAAGCCAGCGACACGATCACGAGTACTCCTGCGATCAGGCATATGGCATTTGAGGCAATGACCGCTGAGCGTTATCGGGGCGGCTCTTCGATAGAGGCCGTCAGCGGTGATCTCATAAAAGCGTTCTCCCGCCTTTAGTTTCTCTAACGCCTGCCGTTCGAATTCGTCCGTCGGTTTATGGTCAGAATTCATCGCCAGTCCTTCAACCGCCAACCAGCGAAGTTTGACGTGTTGCTCGGTCTCGACGTCCTTGAAGACTTCACCAAGTATCGCAGCCGGGATTGGCAATGCTTCATCCTCGCGATAGTACCGATCGTGAATCACGCGCAGCGATGAATGTAAGGTCGAATGCAGGATCTCCGCCTGTCGCCGTGCTTGGCTGACAGTTGTTGCCGCGGCCTGTGCCGCCGCCAGCTCTGCAGCTGCAGTCCCTAACGAGTTCTCGCTCGAACCTTTTTCGTCGGCGGGAATAACTCCCTGACCTGCTACACAGGAGAACAACGCCACAAAGACTGCTGATAGAGATGCAGAACGAAGCAGTTCGGTCATGGCAATCTTTCTTCCAGAAAAGAATCAGTCAGGAGTGGCCTACTGAGCGTTCGGCTCCGCCTCCACCGGGATGCTGATCACCAGTGCTGCAAATTTTCTATTCTTCGCAGGTTGACTAAAGACACCCGCGTGACAACTGATGCAGCCGCCTGCCATCGGAATCGCGGTCGCTCGACGGTAGTAGCCGTCTTCTGTTGTTTCAACTTCCGACTGGCCCGTCGCAATCTCTTTCGCCGCTCGCTTCTCGAACTCCGTCGATGGTTCATGATTAATGCTCATGGCCTTGAGATTTACCGAAATCCAGTTGGCTTTGGATCCGGTCTCCTGTTCAATCTCCGAAAACACATCTTCCATCGCGCGAGCTGGCACGATGGACCGATCCACGTGAAAATAACGATCGTGCATGACACCCAGTGTCGTCGAATAAATGCTGTGCATCAGCCTCGCTCGATCACGAGCAACACTGACAGGAACACGGGCAACGTTTTCTTCAGCGGCGGCAGGGCTCGATCCTGATTCGGCAGGTTCCTGTGTGGTAGCGGCTTCGACCGGTTGATCAGAATCCTTCGGCTCATCGAAACCAGCAGCCGACAGAATTCCCGTCATCCAAAGCAGCCCTGTGCAGCCCGACAGGAGCAATGCGTTGCGAGCGATCATCTTCCTCATGAGTAGACTCCCGGTTTCAATTCTTATCGAACTATCACCTATTGCAAAGCGGCACCATCTTGCTGTCGGATCGCAGGACTTCACCGATCGTTACTCGAGCAAACGCCTGCTCTGTCGCTGCGTAGGCCTTATCCAGTTCCTGGTGCAAAGGACACAGCTGAGTGTGTGCCGGGAGGCCCAGAGGACAGTGACGAATTCGCTCCAGCGGCGCCACTGCATTGACCACATCAAGAATTGTGACGGCATCAGGATCCAGGCTCAGCGAATAACCGCCGCCCGGTCCGGATCGTGAATGCACGAGATTAGCACGCACGAGA
>CAIXQV010000484.1 GCA_903921605.1 uncultured Planctomycetaceae bacterium
CGAGTGGAACTTATACAGACCCGGCAACTGAGTGAAGCGATTCTCGACAATGCCGAATTCAGTATTATTGAAGCGCTCCGCCTGATTGATGGTGAGATCGACGACCTGAAAGTGATTGCTCGATCAGGGATCAGTTCGACTTTATGGGTTCATCACAAGCGGACCGGATTCTCGCCAGTTAGCACATTGGGAGACGGGACCAGAAGAATTCTGACGATGGCGTTACAACTGCATAGTATTCGCGGCGGAATGCTGCTGATTGATGAGGTGGAAACTGCCATTCATAAAGATGCACTCGGTCGCGTTTTCAAATGGTTAATCAATGCTTGCAGGGCCTTCAACGTTCAGCTGTTCGTGACGACTCATAGTCTTGAAGCAATCGATGCGTTGCTCAGTGCCGTGAAAGGTCATGAAGATGGCATCTCTGCGTACCGATTGCCCGCGAAGGCCAGCAACGAAGTACTGGCCCGCTATACCGGAAAGTCGTTATCCAGGCTTAGGCTTCACGGCGGGATGGAGGTGAGATAGCAAATGTCAAACACCTTTATCGCTGTTGAAGGCCCACATGATGTGGAGTTCATTGCTGGCATCAGTGAATCACTTGGGTTCAGTAAAGTCAGCCAAATTGATCAATTAGATCCGAAATTCTCACGACGTCTCGTCAAGACGATCTATCCCCACGAGGGTGATTTGTACCAACGAATGCCAAATCCGATGTTTCTTCAGAACGGAGAACATTGGCTGGCGATTCAGTCCGCAGGCGGTGAGACCCCAAAGCTGCTGCAAACTCTGCATGATATGTTCGACGGCTTGAAACCCTTCCCGGGGGTGCTGACTTCGGTCGGGATCATTCGAGACGCAGATAATCTGGATGGTGCAAGCCAGTTCAAAGCTCTCCATGCCGAATTGCAAGCAAAACTACCCTTCGATGGGTACAACATTCGCATCCCTGCTGGACCGGGACTCATAAGCGACAGTTTTCCCCGTGTCGGCGTGTTCGTTATTCCTGACAATGCACAATCCGGAACCCTAGAACATCTGTTGCTGGAATGCGGAGAACAGGTTTATCCGAATCTCATTGCCGGGGCGAAGACATATGTCGCATCGGTGGATCTGGAACAACTGAAACGCAAAGACAAGAGTCTGTTCAAAAAGCCGCATGGACGAGAAAAAGCAACGGTGGCTTGTGCGGCAGACATCCTGAAGCCCGGAATGGCGATCGCCACGTCGATCGATCAAAACCGATGGCTTTGTCCAGACACGCTTCAGTTGCCGCGTATTGATGCGATACGAAATTTTCTACAAGAACTGTGTGGGTTGAATTAGATGGACGCAAGTCTCAAGAAAATTCTGAAGCCCGTGACCCTTGCCCTGCGGCATTTGCTGGAGGGGCAATATGACTCTGCGGGAGATTGGGAACCGGGCGACCTTGAAGATCGACTGGCGTCCATCGGCGTACGACGTGACCGTGCTCCGCGTCCGATCGATGAACTGGCTCTGTCCACCGAAGATCTGCACGCCCGGAAGGTGGTCGATGCGTATCTGAAGTTGCGAGAAGAAGCCGGTGTAAAACACAGTGAAGCGGTTGTGGAATTCCTGCGTGAAACGGCTTACACATGGGCTAACCGTTTGATCGCTCTTCGATGCATGGAATCAAGAGAACTGATCGATCCCGTGATCCTGCAGCAGGATGCGTATGGCGGACGTTCTTTGGAACACCATCGACTGGCCCAGCGACAGCCGGAAATGTGTGCTGGCGAGGACGATGGTTTGTTCGCCGTTCTGGACAAGGTTTTTCGAGAGCAGACGGAACGGCTGCCGATGCTGTTCAACCCGCAGGCTCCAGGTATTGCTTTGCGTCCGTCGCCTGCCGCCATCAAGGACTGCTTTAGTCTGCTAAGCCTAAATCAGCCCACACTGCAGAAATATCGCATCCGAATCCGAGAAGATGAAAACGCCCTTCCGGATGCTGAACCGCCCAACCCCTTTGTGGCCCCCGATGCACTTGGTTGGACGTATCAGTATTGGAACACCGAAGAAAAGGACCGTGTGTTCGAAAAGGTAAGGACCGTCAAAGGCACCAAGATCGCAGGAGCCGACATTGTCCCGGCGACGCAGCTCTACACCGAAGACTACATGGTCAAGTTCCTCGTGCAGAATTCGCTCGGGGCAACGTGGATGGCAATGCATCCGGACTCAACGCTGAGCGAGCACTGGGAATACTACGTCCGTGATGCCGACCGAGCCCCGGCCGCGTTGAAGCCTGTTCGCGAGATTACGTTCCTCGATCCAGCCTGCGGTAGCGGGCACTTTCTGATCGAGGCCTTTGACTTGTACTATGTCATGTATCAGGAAGAAGGCGAGCTGACTGAACCGGAAGAAATCTGCACGGCAATTCTGACACAGAACCTGTTTGGCATCGACATCGACGCACGAGCGGTGCAGATTGCTGAGGCGGCACTTTGGATGAAAGCGGCCGAGCGGTCATTCGATTACAGCGGAGCCGCGACAAACTTGGTGGCAGCGACAGCTAGCCATCTCAAGGGGCCCGCGTGGGAGGAGTTCCTTGA
>CAIXQV010000485.1 GCA_903921605.1 uncultured Planctomycetaceae bacterium
CACCCATTCCTGCCGCTCGTTGAACTGGGACATCACCTTGTCGCCGGTGGTGTCACTGGTGGCAGCCACTACCTTTCCACCTCTGTCACCGGGGGCCGTCCTGATGGCACCGGTGACAATCGCGGTTTTTCGAGGACTGTTCGGGTCCCCCACCGAGATCCAGTCATTCAAAAAGTAACCCTGAGAGTCGTTCCGGATTATGGCATCTGCGTCTGCTGACAGATTTAGGTGTCGTTCCAGCCGCCTCGTGACGTTCTCACGCAAACGCCGCACACAGCCCCCCACAGTGCCCGCCTGTCCCGCGATTCCGATCGCCGTGGCGAGTTCTTCCCCGGAACGCCGCACAAAACGCCCGTGGCCGTCCTGTTGCGTCAGAACATTCAGGATCTTCAGGGAGTGACCAGCTCCCATGTCACTCATGATGACGACACCGCAAAGTTCGGCTCGATCTTCAAACAGAATCAGCTCGCCCCCCGAAAAGCTGCGGAGCGACAAGCACTCTGCAACCGAGGGAACATCTGGTGGCACTGGCTCCGAATAAAAACTCAGCACCTGCCGAATCACGCTGCTGAGCGTACGGCCTTTATTCAGAAACGGTTTTGCAATGAAGTCACTTGCCCCGTTCCGGGATAGTTCCGTGCTCAGATCCAGACAATCAGCGCTGTAGCCGGTCATCACAATCACTGGCACACGTCCGGGTCCCTTGATCCGCTGAATATCCTTGAGCAGATTGCAACCGAACTCTTTGTCAGCACCGCCCCGATTGGCTTTGGCCGGGATCTGCAGGTCCAGCAGGATGTAGGTGTATTCCGTCTCCCGGAGTTTCTCCTGCGCATCATGCTGATTGGTCACCCAGTCGTGTTCATGCCCGATGGAGAACAGACTATCTTCGATGGAACCAATGATTCGATCGTCATCTTCGACGACCAGTGCTCTGGGCTTCATAGACTCTCCCCTCTACCGACTTCGCAGCGGCAACGCCATTGTTACCACGGTCCCCATATTTTCCCGACTTTCCAATGTCAAAGATCCACCGTGGGCCGCAAGGTTGCGGGCGGCGATTGGTAGTCCATACCCCGAACTGTGCTTCTTGGTCTTGTTCCGCCGGCCTGGCGTCAGCAGCCGCAGAGTGTCGGCCTCCTCGTCCGACATTCCCTGACCATTATCCACAACAACAAGCGAAACCTGTTTGCCGGACAACGCCGCCTCGATCTCGATCCGTCCTTCTCGAAGTGTGTTGCTGGAAACGATAAAGGCTTCCATCGCATTCTTGAGGACATTGGCCAGAGCCATCACGATCTGATGCCTCGCAATCTCCACAACGATCGATTCGGAGACCTGGACCTGCAACAGGACGGGACCCGGATCAAATCCCACCTTCCGCACATTGTCGCGTGCCAATTCCACAGCCTCTGCCACCACGACCGCCAGCCTTTCCGGCTCGCGTTCTGTCGGCATGGGCTGCGTAAACGCACGCATGTCTTCAATGGCCAATTCCAGAAACTCGAGATCAGAGCGCACCCGTCCTCCAAGTCGTTTGGCTCTGGTGTCGGATTGCTCTGACACTTCCGTGATCAGCGAATGACAGTTCAGCTTGAGATGCGTCAAAATGCTGCGGAGGTCATGCACGATTGAACCGACCAGCAGCTCGCTATAGCGTTCACACATCCGCATCGCTTTGTTCGCAGCGGCTTTGCCGTGCTTTGATTCGATTGACTGGAAATGTTCACTCACCTGGTCCAGCGACCGTTTCGCTCGGGCGGCAGCTCGCTGGTTGACTCGACGCAGCTTGACCGCTCGCTCGACAGACTGACGCACATAGGCGTTGGAATCTGTGGAGAGCTGAGCGACAAGCCCATCGAAATCCTGGTCCGGAAGTGACGGCAACAGATCAACGACCGCCCGGCGCACTTCCCATTTTGCGTCGGCGGTCAGTTCACGGATCAGGCCGAGGCCGGATTCTGAAGATCGACCTGCACTCCGGGATTCCCCGATGGCCTGCAAAAGTTCCCGCCGCTGCGACCATGACAGTGATGATTCACCGCCACGGAGTTGCGACAGGATTTTCTGCAGAGCTGATTCACTGACATCCATCATGGTCTTCCGAACCTGGCTGGAAACTTTTGCCTGCGCTGTTCGCTTCGTTTTGGACAGCGAACGACGTGAGGGAACCACCGGCTGACAAGCGGCCGCTCGAACGGAATCAGGAATGACACCCTTGTCAGAAGGCGTACCGGCATTTCCGGGCTTTGAAGGCATCCTCGCCTCCCTCCAATAATGTCACGATATCCATCTTGCACTGTTCCACGCTGCCTTCGTTCGCCTTGCGGGCGCTGGCTCCATTGGAGTCCAGCACGAACACGCGTTCGGCGTCACCCAGAACCGGGATGTTGGGGTTGTGCGTGACAAAGATCATCTGCCGGCGCGTCTTCACCTTGCGAATGCTGTCCACGACCGCTTCAAAGATGAACCGGTTGTCCAGGTTGTCCTCGGGTTGATCCACGAGCAGCGGGTTGTCGCTGTCGAGCAGCAGCAGCGGCAGAATGACTGTGCATTTCTGGCCGGTCGACAGCGACTGGGAATCTTTATAGGTGTCGCCATCCTTCAGTTCGATGCATGGCAGATCCGGCAGTTCCACTGTCTCCAGTTCAAACAGCACGGCTGGACTGGACAACGCGGTCATCGCCTTTTCCGCCTGCTCAAAATTCAGCTCCGCTTTCTCCATCAGTGCGGCTGCATCACGGCGTTGCAGAATCGACACCAGTTCCCCGGGCCAGATATGTTTGGCCAGTTTCTGTGCCACCATTCCGTGTTTGATCTTCGCGCCCTTCAGAGCGTCTTCCAGCAGTTTCTGGTAGCGATCCAGATGGCCCTGCTGGTAAATCTTTACTCGGATGGAAGGAGCCAGATGGGCATTAATCCGCTGAGCCACACTGGTTCGGACGCCAAATCGTTCATCCCAAAGTTCTGACAGTCGCTGCAGCAGATTACTGCGACAGGCCTGCAGTGCTTCAAGCTCAGTGAGATGTTTCTGACGTTGCCGACTCTTCGCCAGCAGCTCGTTGCGACGTCGTTCCAGTTGAACTCGCTCAGCCGCTTCGCCCTGGGCCTGCTGGTGCTTTTCAATCAGGCTGCGAAATTCCATTTCCTGTTGCTTGTGACTGGCCATCAGACGGTTGCTTGCGTTAGCCAGCTGATTGACCACGGAGGCGATCTGCTGCCGTGCATCGAGCAGCAGGCGATCGACCTCGGCTCCGCACTGCGACACCTGCGTCAGGACGTCCTGAATCATGGCTGCGTTGGGGCTTCTCGCGACTTCTGGATCCCTGAGACCGGCTGCCTGTTGTCCAAGTCGACCGTTGAGTTTGGAAATCTCGGTTGCCAGTTCCTGCAATCCCTGCGATGCCGCAGTAATCATCCGTTGTTCCCGATCCCGCATAGACTTCAGTGCATGCGCACGGTTGATTACGTCGGAATCCTGGCCACCGGCGCCCGCAAATTTCTGCAGACGTTCTTCCACACTGACCAGTGTGCCAAGTTCTTCAGTGAGAGCATTGATCCGTGTTTGCAACGGAAGAATCTGGCTGGCATTGCCCTTCAGCGACGAGCGGACATGATCCAGCTGTCCTTCGATCTCCGCGATTCGCTCCAGTTCGAAATTATCAATCAACAACAACTGTGAAGTTGTGCGATCGGCGATGGTTTCGACTTCATTCTGGCTATAGATGTCGGCTCTGAAGACACCACCACTTTTGAACGTCAGATCAGTCGGCTGCCGGTCCGCGGTCAGCACAATCGGGTCTTCGCCGGCAGAGCGGCTAATGATATATGACAATCCGTCACGGGTTTCGATCGTGATCTCGACGCGGCCACCGGCGAGGTTGCGTTCCACCAGTGTCTCGATGCGTTTTCGCTCGGCCGGGTGATGTTCCCGTCCGGGCAATGAGTCGAGTGCGTAGCGAACCAGTTCCAGAGCCGTCGACTTGCCGGTGCCTCGAGCTCCGATGAAGCAGTTCAATCCATCTGCGAGATCGAACGTCGCTCCGTCCAGAAAACCACCGATGATTGAAATCCTGCGGATACGATGAGATGGCGCAATGGTGCTCATATTCGAGCCCTCCAATTCAGATCAGAGGCTTACGCGCGAACGCTCAGCGCAGCACACCGTCCCGGAACGAAAAGCGAAAATCACCAGCCGGCAAAGGTCGCAACGTCGGGGGCGAGTAGCTCGGGCAAAACGTGCCGCTAAAGCCTCTCAAACCAGCATGACGGAGTTGGCGACCCGGGTTCCACCGCACAAAGCAGCTTCGGTGATGCAGGCCGTAAATCTATCATGTTGACATGGGCTGTCAACAACTTCCTGGAAGAATTTCGATGCCATCAGGCATCTGTTTTCGTAAGCCCTTTCGGGAGTAGGCTTTTCAACTCCTCTCACTGCAAAATCCCCCATATTTGCAAGCTGGCAATGAATCCTGGTCTCGGACGCTGGTAGACTCGCCATGAATGCTGAACCATTGCACGTTCGCCG
>CAIXQV010000486.1 GCA_903921605.1 uncultured Planctomycetaceae bacterium
CATAGTTTCGCCAGACATAGTTTCGCCAGACATAGTTTCGCCAGACATAGTTTCGCCAGACATAGTTTCGCCAGACATAGTTTCGCCAGACATAGTTTCGCCAGACATAGTTTCGCCAGACATAGCGTCGCCAGACATAGTTTCGCCAGACATTACCACTTTTGATTCTTTCACGAGACCTTCTCGCAGCGTGAGAACTCCTATGGATATAGCCACATTTCTGGGACTTGTCACCGGGCTGGCAATGATTGTTGCCGCGATGCTCTCGGCCGGTGATAATCCCGCATGGCTGCACCTGCCTTCGTTATTCATCACGATCGGAGGAACACTCTCGGCCGTGCTGATTCATTTTCCTGCGAAGCGAGTGCGAACGGCCTTCGCGGTGGCACGGACCTGCTTTGTCACAAGTCTCCCGGAAGCTGCGGAAGTCGTCAGTCGTTTTCGCGCGATTGCAACTCAGGTCAGGAGAGAGGGGACCGGAGCACTGGAGAAAGAAGCCGCAAAAGAATCCGATTCGTTTATGAAATTGGGGCTGGAGATGGCGTCTAATGAGAGCGATCCCACATTTGTCCGTGAAGCTTTGCAGCGTGAACTCATCGCAATCGAACATCGGCACCTGCAGGGACGCCGCCTGTTCGAAGTGATGGCTTCTGCCGCTCCAGCCTGGGGAATGACCGGAACTCTGATCGGGCTTGTGCAGATGCTGCGAAGTTTCGACGACCCGCGAACGCTGGGCTCGGGATTAGCACTGGCCTTGCTGACCACGCTCTACGGTGCATTGTTCTCCAATCTGCTGTGTGTTCCTCTTGCCGGAAAACTGGAAGCACGACATGCCGAAGAGGTTCTGATCCGTCAGGTCATGACAGACGGATTCGTGGCGTTGATTGAGGAGAATTCGCCGAACATCGTGGAGGAAAGGCTGCGTGCGTGGGTTCCACCTCGCGAACGCACCACAAAACCAGACGACAAAAATCGCGCAGCTTAATGCGCTATCGCTTTTGTTGGTTTCAGGGAGTCTTCACGGCATGGCCATCCAGACCGGAAAATCTTTGCAGGCCGCGAACTATACCAATGCTTTCCGCGCTGTGTTGCCGGGGTTGCTGATTGGGATAATGTTTCTGGCGGTTTCATTCGCGTCGAAGTCGGCGGCACATTCTGAGCAGCGAGCAATCGAACGGACGCTGGCGGCTAAGATTCCGGTGCCTGAAGATCTGAGGCAGGACATTCTGCTGGATGTCAGTTCCCGGAAGAACGCGTCCAGCCGCGTGAGCGTTCTCGCGACTACGGAAGCGGGCCTGCGACGTCTGAATAATCCAGAAGAGGCGGCACCGCTGGAGCGAGTGACTATCGAAATCGACATTGCGCCAACGAACACTTCTGATCACTCAAAACCGCAGATTCCTGTTGAGCTGCTCGAAGTGCTGTCACGTCGTGCATCGGCTCTGCAGTTCCAGATGACTCTACGCGTGAATCCGGGAAATAAGAGAACAGCATTGCATTGGTTCGACACGATCCGCAAAAGTGCAGAGCCAGAACAGATCGTGGACATCAGTGAAATGGCCGTCAGCCTGGTCGACAGTATGCCGCTGGATAAGCTTCAGATCCACATTTTGCGAACGAAGAAGATGGTGGCCATGCAGGAGTCGCAACCATGATTCGGCAACTGATTCCCGCGTCGCATCGATCGCCGTTTCATGCATCTGCAATAAATCTCGCAGGCCTGTTGCTGTGCGTCTTCACAACTCTTGCCGTACTGATCAGCGTATCTCGTGACCAGTCCGGGGCAGAACTTTCGGAAGTGACAGCCTCCTTTAGAGGGTCGCTGCGTGATCACGGTCGGGAAGATTTCGCAGTGATCGCCGCCGGCTTTCGTCACAAAGCTGATGCCGCGAACGAGAAGCTTGCTGACAAGTCCGGAATCAGCGGCCTTGTTTCTCGCCAGAAGTTATTCCGAGGAGCAACTCTGACGGTTTCGGAAGAGGAGGCTTCATGGCAATTCACAACTGACAAGCCTTTCCCGGTCGATGTGAACGGTCCGGTGTTTTCACATCTGATGACCGAACTGGAAAGGTTCTGCAACATTTCGCAATCGGTTGAGTTCGGCGGTCAGCTTGCTTTGGATCTTCAGTCGCAGTCGCAGCTATCTGACAGTGACGTTCGATATGCCATCCAGCGAATTCTGAAAACATGCCTGGAGGCCAAGGTCCTCACTCACGAGCAACCAGCAGAACTTGAAATTGTTGTCTGGGCATCCACGCCGGATTCTGACGCACTGGCTCATGCGACCGATAAAGCCTTCGACCTTGAGCAATCGCTGGAGAAATCACTCAAGGCCAACTCGAGCGGACCGATTCTGTTAAGCTCCAGCGGTAGAATCTGGACTCGATCCACGAGTCCTCGCCCGCTGACAACAATCTTCATCCGAACAGCAGAACACTAATCCCGCAGCCGACGACCGACGGCCCACCCAAAACCGAAAATCCCTACTCCCCCGCAGACTTTACAAACAAGTCCCAGGCACCCGCCACGTTAGCTGTCTTCGTGTCGCCGTCATGGAAGAACATAGCGTAACGCAGTCGCAGCGTTTCCCCTTTCTTCAGGTGATGAGGAGCTGCTGGGCTTGCTCCGTTGGTGTAGGCACTTTCGCCAAAGGGACTGACTGAGAAGAGACCGTAATCACGAACGTGATAACGCGAAGGTCGAAAGTTCTTTGGATGATCCATAATGGCAACTCCCACAGTCTTGCCGTCAACGTCACCATAGTAGTCAATCCAGTTGTACGCCTTGCCCCAGCATTCCTTCGTTGTTTCGGTTCCGTCGCAGGCCACGACATGACCACCGTTCTTTTCTTTCATCGACGGGGCGACTCGAAAGCCAAACAGGCCTTCCTTGGTGTCTTCGAAGGTGACATCCACGTGCGAAGCCGCCAGATGCATGTCGTACACCACCAGACGATTCGGATGGATTGTGATGATCGCGGTTTCAGTCAACTGAGGAATTCCGGTCTCCGGATGACGCCATTCATTCACGGTTTCGAACGATGCCGTAGTTCCGCTGGCTAATGGTTTGACGGAAACGTTATGAATCAGGCCTTTCTCCGCCCAGAACTTCACTTCATTCACTTCATCAATTGCGTTCCACATGCCTTTGTGATGAGGATGATCCGCGTCGGAAGCATCTCCCAACGCACGATTGATCACAACACCGGACGGAGATCGCACAGGCAGCATAAACGGCTTGGGCAGGTCTTCTCCAAAGTTATATGTTGCAAACGGCTGATCATTGATCGTGATCTCCAGCGTCTTGCCTTCAGTCTTCAATACGACCTTGTCTTCAGCACTGGCTTGAGGCGAAGAAACGCGAGCAGCAAGAAGGATCAGGATTCCAGCGGTCAGCAGAATTCGGCGAAGCATGGAGAAGATTCCTGTTCAGGAAGTAAGGGGAGGATGAAAACGCAGGCGGGCAACAGCGACGTTCTTTGTAACGGATTTTCCTCAAATGCAAAACCCGCCGGCCAACTTTGCAGTCAGACGGCGGGCATTGGTTTCTTCTTCGTCGTGCCGACCTCAATCGATGGCATTTAAGAGTGCGTCCCATGGAATGGTGGCTGAAGCCAGTATTCCAATTTGGGCAGCGACGAAATTAACAGAGGTAAACGTACTTTAGATCTGTCCATCAACAGCCATCTGATGGAAGCAGTGTGTCACCTTATCCTGATTCTCCAGCAACCAGTCGATTGAAGGTTCGTTGCGCATGGCCTTGCCGATGGCTTTGGTAATCGCCGCGCGGTGAGTTTTGAAGAGAATGTTGAAGTCGACCTCTTCTGTCACCACAGACGGATCCAGCCAAACGGACACGATGATTCCGAGATCGTTGGCCTTCTCTTTGGGGATGTCTCCGTTGCGGACGGAATCCAGAACGCCGTTGGCGATTGCGGCCTGAACGGTTCCCATCAGGATGTTGGTGTACTTTTCATTGTTCACTGTGACCTTGCTGACCATCACAGTGACCGGACGAATTTGAACATCGCAATTCAGAATTGCAAAAACTTTGGAGTGTCCCTTGCTCTGATCGCCCATCAGGTTTGCAATGGCATTTCCAACAGGTCCATCCAGCTCACCGATGACAACTTCTGGCTCGGCCGCTGACCAGCCTGCTTCGTCTTCAACCAGAGCTTCCCCGGTACGCATTATGATCCTCTGAGACATTTCCTGATGATCCTACTTGAATGACCTGAATGAAAAGCAAACAAAAATGCCCCAAAAACGCGGGCGGGGAATTGTAACCGCCAACTATGAATTTGACACCGGTGTTCAGCGAAATCGCAGTTCTGACAAGCCGTTGCTATGTTTCAGCAGGGAAGAATTGCCTACAACACTGGTCTGAACGAACGGATCGGGTGCGTGTTTACGCCAACGAAAACCAATCGTCCATCAGTCGCCAGAGAACTCATCGCAGATTAACGTAACGTTAATAATCAGCTATGGGGGCTAACGACTGCAGGTGTCATCCCGGACGGGCACTCATCAAACGTCTCACACTGTTCGGCCAGGAAGACCACCTCGCATAACTGACGTCGCGTCCCCTGGCACGGAGGCCAGAACATGTTCAATCGCTGCATTCTCTGTTTCACGATTGTAATGGCTTCCTGGGTGATGCTTTCCGGATCGGCGGTTGCCGACGAGACGCCTCGGCTGGCCGAGCAACCGATCGTGGTGGTTCGGTACGGCGGGCTGTACGCAAAGTCGACTGAAACCTACGTCCGGAAACTCCGCGACGACCTCGGGATTGGCAGTGCGCTTACCGATGCGCTCAATAGCGAAAAGCTAAAAGAGTCTGTCACGAAACGCGAGAATCCAGCTTCCGGGTTGCTTGTGTACCTCGGGGAAGGATTGTTGCCATCAGTGGAACAGGTGGTGTTTTCGGAAGTCGTCGATCATGCGGAATTTGTGCGACTGATCAACACGCGATCGGAGAGTGCCGGACCTGTATCAAAGCTGGATGGTTCTGGTGATCTGTATTCGATGGTGCTCACAAACACCTGGCGAGTCGAAGAGAACGCGATTAAGCCCGTCAGCAGTTCGGAAGTCGTTCAGGAACCCGGTGCAACCGCTGATAACGCTGAGATTGGCGTCGATGAAACACCGCCTTCCAGTTCTGGCAATGTGACGATCTCTATTGGCGCTTCTTCAGGGACAGGAGTCTTCATTGGCTCCAACTCCAGTCAAGGTGAAGGAAAACTGATCGAAGAAAATGGTAAGCAGTTCCGGGAATACTCTTCGCAGTCGACAAGCTTTTTTCGCTTTCACGATGGATTCATGTTCGAGAGCCAGACTAAAGCCCTGCATACGATGAAACTGCCGTCGGGTGATTCCTTGCGTCAGATGGACAACGCGGACGTGAATGGCGAAGTGACATTTCATCCGGATCGAATTCCGATGGGCCTGCGAATGCTGGGCTGGAATGCACTCAGCACCGCAGCCGGAGCAGAACTTCAGCAGTGGGATGGTGAATCTGACGTGGACTATGCCGTGCGACGGAGTGCAGGTGATGCTGGACTCGCACTCGTTCGCTCCGCCATGTTCGATACCGAAAAAGTCTCTACCTGGCTGAAACTTGCGTTCGATGAAAGCCCTGTTCTGGGTGAGTTTCGGATCAGCTCACGAAACAACAGCGACCTTGGTCGGACTCTGCGGGAACTCTCTTCGGCCGAACGCCGCTTCGCCCCGATTTTGAACGACGATGCTGCAGCAACAATCTATCTGGCGGCTCACTTGCCGGAGGAATGGCGAAACGTCGTGAGTGCCTACGTTGCGAGTCTGTCGGAAGATGCGACCAGCAGTTCGGAATATTCTGATGCCGAACGAGCCGCGCAGCTCACATGGAATAAGTCGTACGGGGCCGTGGCAGAACACGGAAATCTCGAAATTTGTGTGAAACTTGGCTGGTCAAAAGAATCCGGCGGCGTGATTTATGGAGGCGTGCAGCTGAACGAAAATCCGGAACTTCTCGCGGCAATTCAGTCTGAAGAAAATGATGATGGCGAATTGGATACACAGAGCGAAATGGTTCAACTTCACGATATGTCGATGCTGAAGATGCTGATTCCCGAGGATTCGGAGCTGGAGCCGGTCAAGCTCTCTCACATCTACCTCGCCAATGTCGATTCATGCCTGTGGTTTGCCGTGGGCGGCGAGAATGCTCATGAGATGATTCATCAGTCGGTGACTCGTTGTCGCGAAGCGGCTGGCCGAATCTCCACGCCGGTGTTTACGGCCGCTGTTGATCTTCAGCGATGGGCCGATTATCCACAGGATGATGCCACGGGCCTCACAACTTTGCATGAGCATTTCTACTATAGTATTTCATCGCTGGTGTCGTTCATGGCGGAAGATTTCATGGGTAATCCGGACACTGACGAAGAAGAAGCCGATGATTCGGATGACGAGGTCTTTCAGCGAGCCATGTCGCTTGGTGGTTCGCGCGCTGCCAGCTTCACTGTCGACACGGATGAATCCGGACTTGTGGCTCGTGGTTCTGTCGGCGACGCCGTCGCGCGAGGTTACGCGGCCGCAATGGTGCTGACGATCGACGAACTTGTCAAAAACAATATTACTGTCGAAAATTCAGAGCCGTCGAAGTAACGCTCTTGTCAATCTGAGGGAACGCATTTGCAGGTTTCTGATTTATCAGTTTTCGCGAGTTGGAACGTCAATGATGGATTGAGTTTTTGAGTCTCGTGCCGCATGCCGCGAAAACTTTCGCTGATGCTGCAGTGACGCTGAAATCGACCGCCAACTTGCCGCCGCTGGCCCTGAAAACAGAAAGAATGGCGATCGCGATCATGAGTGGATCGCCAACCTCAGTGAATCCCCATCACCGGGCGAATCAACAGATAAGTCCCGGCAGTCAGGATCGGGACGCCAAGAATATTCAGCAGCAGTCCTCTCCGGGCCATTTCCCCCGATGGAATGCGTCCCGTGCTGAACACAATCGCGTTCGGCGGCGTTCCCACCGGCATCATAAATCCCGCACTGGCCGCCAATGTTGCCGGAACGAACAACATGCGGGGATCAAGCCCCAGTGGTTCTGCCATCGCCAGCAAAGTTGGCAACACGGCACTGACTGTGGCGACGTTGCTGGTGAGTTCTGTCATCATGATCAGAATCGCGCAGATGATTGCCACCACCAGCCATGCAGGCAGCGTCTGCAACGGTGCCTGCAGCGCGGCCCCAAGCCAAACGGCCAACTGAGTCGACTCAAAGCCCGAAGCCAATGCAAAGCCACCGCCGAACAACAGAATCATATCCCAAGGCAATCGATTGGCAGTCGTCCAGTCCATCAAAGGGATTGAGCGTGAATTCCCATCACGCTTACCCGATGGCAACAGGAACAACAACACTGCCATTAACATCGCGATCGTGGAATCCGTAATCAGGTCTTTCGCGGGTAGTTTCGCCTCAGGCGTTCCCATGCGAGATGAGAGCCAGACAAACATCTGCTCATAATACTGCAGCCAGCCGGGCAGAATTGTGAAGTCGCCTACTTTCAATGGCTGTCGAGTCACCCACAGGGCTGCGGTCAAAGCAAACACGATCGTCATTCGCAACTCCGGCGCAGTCACCCGACCGAGTGCCTTCAATCGCTCTCGCAAGGCCTTTTGTAATCGATCGTCCTGATCGGATTTTCCCGGGAGCCCCCAGGTCAAAACAAGCCAGACCACACCAAGGTAAAAAAGAGCAATCGGACCACAACTCAGCAGCCATTCGGAGAAATAAACATCCGGCGCGTCAGGCAGTTGTTTGCGATAAATGCCGATGGCTTGACTATTCGTAGGGCTGCCAACCAGGGTCGCCATGCCTCCTAGTGTCGCGGCATAGGCTAAAGTCAACAGCAGGGGCACTGCGAGTTGTTTCGAACGCAGCGGAGTTGTTTCCTCCTGTCCCTCGTCCAAAATCTTCAGCATCGCCAGCCCGATGGGCAGCATTAACATGGTGGTGGCCGTGTTGCTGATCCACATGGACAAACCGAAGGTCGCGATGGAAAACCCCAGGACCATTTTTTTGGGACTCACGCCAAACAACTCAACAATATGCAAAGCCATCCTGCGGTGCAGTCCCCAACGTTCGATCCCAAGGGCGATGATCATTCCGCCGATGTACAAGAACAGGCTGTCTTCTACGAACGCCTTGCTGGTTTCCTTCGCGGACTGAATGCCCAGCAGCGGAAACAGAGCCAACGGCAGCAGGCTTGTCGCCGCCAACGGGATCGCCTGCGTCATCCACAGACCGGCCATCAGCGCGGCGACTGCAATCAACCGATGGGCGGCCACGGGCATTCCGGCCGGAGTTGGCAACAAGAAGATCGCGATCGAAACTGAAACCAGCACCGGAAGCAGCCAGCCCGGGCGCGAGTTATCGGCCTGCTCTTCCGTGGGAATCTTGTGAGCCATTCACTCGAACCTGCTACTCAAGTTTGTATTCAATCTGACATCAGTCGACATCATTGTGATGATCACATAACTAGCCAACCGCAATAGGGAATCTAGTCGAATAGTCGCCATAAATGCAATTGCTGGAACGATTTACGAAATCGTCCCAAAAACATTCATGTGATTGGCATCCGCTTCGCTTTTCATCTCCCACGCAAACAATCTCGGAGGGAACCGGGTTTCGATATTGGATGCGACGAGCCCGAATGATTCGGAGTCAGGATGTGTGCGAGCCAGCCACGGAGCAAATGTCTGGTTGAATCACTTCTATGTCCAGTCACAAGGAATGACAAAGAACATTCGGGCCCTTTTTCCCCAGCTCAACTCAGTACGAGGTGAATGACAATGAAACGTTTCATGATGATTCTGGCGGTAATGTTAGGAATGGCTGCTGTAACTTCATCGACGGCGCGGGCCGATCATCGCCATCACGGCGGACGATCAGGCAGCAGCTTTTCGATCTCGTTCGGCAACGGGTATAACAACTTTGGCTACAGCAGCGGACGAGGCGGCTACGGCAATCCTTATGGCTACGGTGGCGGTTACGGCGGCCACGGTCATGGCTACGGTGGCTACCCAGTTTACCGTCCCGTTCCTGTTTACTCCGTGCCTGTGTACGGCGTGCCAGTGTATGGCGGCGGCTACGGCGGCGGATACGGTCACGGACATCGCCACTGCCACTAGGGCAAAGTCCCTGGCGAAGGCTGCAAATGGTCAACCCATTGCTGCTCGATTCTTCTAGGCTCCTCAGAGACCGCGGAGTCACGGGCAGCAATGGGTTCTTTTGTTCCGGTTTTGTTCTGCAATCTGACAGCCCGATACCATTCAAATCCGGCATTGCTGCGATTACAAAGCAGCAATGCCGGATTTGCATTATACCGAATTCCTGACACTCCTTAAGAAAAGCGGACTCCTTGCCCCGTCCCAGATGGAGTCTGCGCAGGATGTGGTGAAGAAGCTGCGTGACTCCGCAAAGACTTCCTCCACCGGTGATCTGACCGCGGATGCAGTCGCGACGAAGTTTGTTTCGCAGAATTTGATTACTCAATGGCAGGCGAATCAACTGCTCAAAGGGCAGACAGGATTCATCCTTGAAAAATATCGACTGCTGAGCCCAGTCGGCAAAGGCGGTATGGGGCACGTCTTTCGTGCGATCGACACAATCTCCGGTGCGACCGTGGCCATCAAAGTGATGTCGCGTAAGCTGACGGGAAATCAGACTCTCGTGAATCGCTTCCGCCGAGAGATCCGCGCGTCTTCGTTGCTGAATAACAAGCACATTGTCAGAACACTTGATGCCGGGCGAGTCGGCAAAGTGGATTTCATGGTGATGGAATACGTGAATGGCGATCAGGTGGATCGCATCGTGTCACGCGTTTCCCTGATTCCTGTCGCCATGGCCTGTGACATCGTACGCCAGGCGGCGATCGGGCTGCAGCATGCTCATGAACAGAAGATGGTTCATCGTGATTTAAAGCCGGGCAATTTGATTGTCGACTGGTCCACGGACGGCAACGGTGTCGTCAAGATTATGGATATGGGACTGGTTCGATTGAGCACCGACGGTGAAGAACGCACTTCGGTGACCAAAGCCGGTCAGGTGATGGGCACACCGGATTACATGTCGCCGGAGCAGGGCTGGGATACAGCGACGGTCGATATCCGCAGCGATGTTTACAGCCTTGGGTGTACTCTGTTTCGTCTTTTGACTGGTCGCGTTCCCTTCCCTGGCGACAATCCGCTTCAGGTGTTGATGGCTCGCTGTTCCAAGGACGCCCCATCGGTCAAAAGTCTGCGGGCCGACGTGCCGGATCCCATTGACGCGATTGTTCGCCGCATGACGTTGCGTGATCCTGCCGGACGTTTTCAGAATCCGAAGGAACTGGTCGATGCCCTTGAGCCATTCAGCAAACCTTTGACCGTTGAAGGACTCAAGCGCGCCCTTCGAGAGGCCGGGGCCGATGACGCCATCCTGCTGGATCTTGCCAGTGCGGCCGAGAATGGTGACCCGCAGGATGCTGGTTACCAGCAGTTCCTTCGTGAAATGGATAGCGGGGCGGCCGTTGATCTGATGCTGACAACCAATGGCAGCCAGGGTCAGGCTCTGAATTCCACATTGCCAGTCCTGCCGCAGGTCGATCGCAGATCGACCGGGCCGCGCCGTCCGGTGAAGAAGAAGAATGTGTCGGCCGGAATCATTGCTCTTGCGTCCGCCGGTACATTGATTGCTCTCGTTACGTTGTTTGTAATGGTCAATCGCAAATCAGACGACGAAGTCATTCCGGTCAAAGCACCGAACGCGAGCATGGCCATCAGCATTGTTCCGTCCGTGCAATTGCAGGCCGCCGCGCCGGTCACGTCACAGCCCGGAATGACCATTCGTTATCAACCGGAGTTTAATGGTACGGCCCCCGATGCTCCGGCAGAGGGAAGTCTCCGATTTCGCGCGGGCAATGGAACTCCGGCTGGTGTAAAGATTGATGAAAAGTCCGGGCTGGTTTCCTGGGAGATCCCCAGTGCCCAGGCTGCTGCTGACTATGAGATCAGTGTCGAGTTGGCTTATGTCAATCAGAACGTTTCAAAAGTCCTTGCATCGACAAGGCTGATCGTCAAGGTGGCCACCACGGCACCTCGTTTTACGTTGCCTGAGCGAGAACAGCAGTTGGTTGATCCGGGGCAGGAGTTCAAAACCACGATCGTTGCATCGCCGGCTCCTGATGCTGCATCGGGCCTGATCTATCGACTTAGTCCGGGAGCACTTCCGGGCATGACACTGGACCCGACGACCGGCTTGTTCGCATGGACTCCGCCGGAGGACGAATCGGGCCGACACATTGTTGGACTACAGCTCTACGACCCCGCCACATCGAAGGAAGTCGCGCGAGGCTCACTGGTTATCCTCGTGAAGCCAGTATTCAGCTTGCCCTCGTTTCCCGAACAAACAGCCATCGCTGGTGAGACGTTTAAGCTGACTCTGATCGAGCGTCCACCAAAGTTTTTTGGACGAGCACTTCGAATTGTTGTCAAAGAAGGCTCACCACCCGGAGTGACCGTTGATGCGCGACGAGCAGTGCTGACGTGGAGTGTTCCGCCTGATGCGTCCGGTCGCTATGAGATTCGTCTCGCACCGGAATCTCTGTTGCCAAACGTGATGATGAATTTTGATCAGAATCGAGATCTGGTCATCGTAGTCAACGTGAAAGACGCTCAGCCCAAACCCGGCGTTCCAAAGGTCCCTGCTGAGTCAGAAGTGTCCGCCGCAGAGGCGGAATTGCGAGAACTCTTCAAACGTGAACTCGCGGCGGCGAAATCTCCCGGCGAACGTGCAAGTCTGGCTAATCAACTGCTGGATCGTTCCGAAGAACAGTCCAGCAGTGCAACGGACTTTGCGTTGCTGGATCTGGTGGAAGAACTGGCAGAAAAGAGTCGAGCCGTCGATGTCAGCCTGAAAGCGAACCGTCTGCGAGCATTACGATACGAAACTGTTGAGTTAACCACGGCTGTTGAATTAGCGGCGGCCTTCCGGAGTTCATCGCTTAATACGAATCAGGCCGATGCCGTGATTGAGCATTGTTTGCGACTCGCGCTGATGGCCGCCAACCAAAAGAAGTATGCCGAGGTTGCCAGACTGCTGACACCACCGGATCAGTTGCTGAAGAAGGTCGACAAGGCTTCTGTGGGCAAGCAGTTGGCTGATGACGTGCAGAAATGCAAAGAGATTGCTGAAGAATTGTCGGTTGAGAATGCGGTCGCATCGGACTTGAAGACCTCCGAGCTATCGCGGCGTCTGGAACAATGGCAGTTCGGCGATCTGTTTCGAGATATCAATGCGTTGCAATATGTGGCATCGGGGGGAGCTGATATTCCTGATGATGGTCGGGGACTCTGGCAGGTTGAACTGCAGCGGCTTCGCATGGAAGCTCCGCAGCAGGACGCTGATATCAGCGTGGGTATCATCGATCCCGGCCATGACGCAGGACGATATCTGATTCGCATGAAAGTCGTAGCGAAGTCGACTCCCCTGATGTTGGTTTTGGGTGCTGGAAAAGAACAGAATCTGGACGCGAATCTGCTGTCACTCGACCGACAGGACTTTGGCCGAATTCTGTCGGTTCCCAGCGGCCAGATACATAGCCCGGCGGTCAGTGGCGTAAACTTGCCAGGCACCGGTTCTTATGAGTTCGAAGTTCTCGTCGACGCTTTGCAGATCAGTGTACGCCTGAACGGAGTGTCCGTGATGTCCTCTGCCGTACCCATGCTGAAACCTGGACGAGTGGGATTGCTGGTCCCGATGCAGCGAGTGAACGCGACATCTATAGAGATTCGGCAGGCTCGAATTTTGATCCTGCCGGATTCCCAGGGGAACGTCTCGTCGGGCGGCACAAAATAAGGCCGGGGGTTCGCGGGATGTCTCATCGACATGAGTACATCAATCGTAAACGCAAAAGGAATACCCCGCCTTCGACAGACTATTTTCCGATCCTGTCCGCACTCCCTGGAATCTGGCATAGGCTTTGCGTCTCAGCAATTCCATGTCCGGCTGAGAAATGCGGAAACCGTTCAGGAAGTGCTTGCAATGTTGCGTGAAGGCGACAATTCGATGATGGCCATCAGCCCAAAAACCGGGCTGTCTGGAAATCCTGAGACCATCTACAGAAATCAAGTGCCCTTTCTACAGGCAGCCGCCGCGCAGGGAACGAGCATTCAGCAGGCCATTAAACCTGAAGACGTAGTTCAGGCCTTTTGTACACCTTCGAAGCCGGCTGATTTTTCGAGTCGCCTGGCAAGTGATGCGCAAAAAAGTTCTTCCGGGGCAAACGTTACTTTGGACGAAACTCAACGGCGAATTCTTGACCGGGGACTTCGGCAGAGGTTTGAGGCGATCAGTGCGTGCCTGGATGAAATCGTATGCGGTCGTCGCGTACCAGCTTACCTGCGAGAGTGCGGTTTCCTGTCTTCGCGTATTCGATCAGGGTTGCAACCGCTGACTGATTCTGTCCGAGCTGAAGTTGCATGGACTTGGTTTGGCTCCACCGATATTCATCTCAAGGCCAATGGCGAACTGACGGTCTTCGATCAGAATTTCTCCCTTCCGACGGGGCTGCAGGCTTTGTCATCTTTTGCAGCGGAAGGTCAACGCTTACCTCTGCTGTCATTGCCCGAAAAATCCGGAACCAGTGGAATTGCTGTCCTGTTGACTCCGGGAGCTTTTACTTCCGCGGGGCCCGGCAACGAATTTATCGCAAACAGTTTGGATATTCAGACCGCACGCGGTTCTGATCTCTGTGTTCGTGGCAATTCGGTGTTCCTCCGCATGAGCGGCAAAGAACTTCCGGTGTCGACCATCGTGCGACGCATTGATGATGATCTACTGGACCCTAACTGCTTCCGGCCTGATTCCTTGGTAGGCGTTCCTGGTCTGGTGAAAGCCTGGAGGAACGGCGGCGTGGATGTGTTGAGTCCTCCGGGAGTGAGTCTCGCGAGTTGCCGAACCTTCGGTAAGTACATTCCGGATATGATCCTCGAATTCCTTGGTGAAGAACCGATTCTGCGATCTGCCTCGGTCCTTGAATGCGAGGATCCCTCAGTGCTGCGGCATGTGATGGCCAACGTGAAGAACTATGCCATCCGCACAAATGATCCGCTGCATCCGGCACGGCCTTTCTTTGGTCGAACTGGCACGGCGGTGGAGTTTGCAGACCTGCTGTTGAGGCTCAGGAAGAATCCCGCAGCGTACGTCGCGCGACCGCTGCTGGAGGAAGGTGATGCGCCCGGTCATAGTTTGCGAGTCTTTGCGACGATGATGAATCGCTTCCGACTGATCCCGGGATTCATCAGCCGACCATGTCAGCCGGACGGTGGAGCTCCCTATCATCTCTGATCACTGTTGATCATTTATGATCGTGGGCTACTTCTGGTCAGAGATTTCGCGGAAATCAACGTTATCAATGACCTGCCTCAGAAGCAGGTAGGCAATCGCAAGCCCGCAGCAAACGGTACTGAACTGGACTGCTTCCACGACCCCCATACGGAACGATTCGAACCCTGCTGATAACTCCGGCGGACTCTTGGGATTCTCGTTGATGGACCGTAACGCCATTTTCCCTGTGGTCGTGACGCACATCCACGTCGCAAGACCAACAAGCTTAGCGATCACTCCGATGATGATTGCGAAAGAGACCGTTCTGCGAAATCGAGACAACACATAGCTGATACCACGACTCAGTGCTTCCGCGCCGTCAACCCGGTCAATCGCCATTGCAGACAATCCCAACAGCCAGCCAGCCAGCAAAACGAAAAGCACAATCCACAGCATTAACGAACTCAGCCAGAACGCGATGTTCGGGATCGAAGCCGCTCCGGAAGCTCCGGAGAACCAGACGGTCACTTTTCCCGCCGCACGAAAGACCAGCAGTCCCATCAGGCCAATGACGCTTGCCAGCGACGTCGAAACCAGAATCGGCTTCCAACAGGAAAAGCAAAAGATAGCAGTACGAAGGACTCCGGAACGCTCTTGCCGATTAACAACCAACGCAATGAATCGCGAGATCCCAACAGCGCCGAATCCAACGCAGAGCATGTGAACAATCAGACTTAGATACGCGGCCGGTCCACGACTGCTCCCGAAGACAGCCAGTGTTTCTGCGTTCAGAATAATCTGCGTGATGGCGGACGGAACAAAGGGTGACACGGCTGATGTCAGCTCAAGCGAATCGCTGTTCGATGAAGTTCCAAAATCTATTCGGGATCCCGCGAAGGCAAAAACCGCCGCCATCAGACAAGGAATCGACCACGCCCCCCGCAGAGATTCCAGGAGCCGCACGGAAGGAAAGGCCATCGGCAGATCGATCTGATTGATTCTCACAGCGTCCTTGTTCATCCACGAATCCCCTTCCCGGGATTTTTCTGAGTAACTGATTTGTTGAGATGGGCAGTTCCGATCAAACCAGCACGCCACTCCAACCGTTCAATGATCCCGTCGCTGGCTCAACGCTTCGTTTGTCCCCGCAGGCTATCGTGAATGCGACGATTTGAGAACCTGGGGATCGATCGTACCCATTTTCGCCAACAGGACGGATTTGTCGAAGATCGCCCGGAACGTCAAATCCAGACTTGCGCGGGGGCCTGAATTGACGATACACTGTGGCAGCGACACCACATCGTGAATTGCGGTCGTCATTTCAGGCTTCGGCCTCCCACCTCCGGCTAACGCAAACATCGTCCACCGATGGCTACCTGTTTTTTCCTCCCGGGGATCCTCGTCCCATGAGCCTGCAGAATCCTCACGGCATTCCTCGCCGATCGTTTCTTGTTGCATCCGGGATGGGATTTGCCGGACTCAAGTTCGGTCGCCCGGTTGAAGCTCGAGATACCGCCGGAGCGGCCAGCTCACCGGGAACAGCGAAGTCCACAATTCTCTTCTTCCTGAGTGGCGGAGCGTCTCACCTGGATATGTGGGACATGAAACCGACCGCTCCGCTGGAGTATCGCGGACCCTTTCAGCCGATCGCGACATCAGCTCCGGGAGTGGTCCTCAGCGAACATCTGCCGCTACTGGCTCGCCAGGCTCATCATCTGGCGGTGATCAATTCGATCGGTGGATCTGTCAGCACCAATGATCATCACGCTGGCTACTACTACAATCTGACCGGACATGTTCCTGATCCAACATTCCTTTCCCTGGGGAATAGCCGCACGCCGTATCCTTCGGACTGGCCTTATATGGGAACGGTCGTGGCGGCGAAGCGACCACCGCATCCTCAGTTAACCAACGCGATTACTTTGCCGCACATGGAAGGCGCACCGGCTTATACTCGCCCCGGTCAGTTCTCTGCTCGTCTGGGCATTGAACACGATCCCCTTTACGTTGATGGCTCTCGCGAGAATCCACTGAAGTTTCATGCGCCGGCTCTGGTACTGGACGGCGACGTGTCCCAGCAGCGACTAAACAATCG
Source organism: uncultured Planctomycetaceae bacterium (assembly GCA_903921605.1). Next base: position 16,447 of record CAIXQV010000486.1, read on the forward strand.
TGGATCATTATTGAAACAGATCGATGCGGCTCATCGAGAATTCGATCAGTATGCCGGAGTTCAAAAATGGAACCGCCAGCAGGCTCGCGCCATGTCGCTGCTGATGGCATCCGGTACTACGGAAGCGTTTGACCTCTCAACAGAACCCGTCTCAGTTCGCCAACGCTACGGCGAAGGCATCAACGGAACAAGTTTGCTGTTGGCGCGCCGCCTGGTCGAAGCGGGCGTCCCCTTCGTCACAGTCTTCTGGAAAGGTGATGAAAAAGCCGCCAACGATCGCAAGTGTGCCAGTGGTGGCGGCTGGGATACTCATGGCAATAACTTTGGCTGTCTCAAGGATGACTTGCTGCCTCAGTTTGACCGAGGTTTCTCTGCGTTGGTTGAAGACCTTGCGGATCGCGGCATGCTGGACGAGACTTTGCTTCTTGTCACCAGTGAAATGGGACGCAAGCCAAAGATTGGCGATCCGCGTTCCGGTGGCGTGACCGGTGCTGGGCGAGATCACTGGACGCATTGCCTGACGGATATCATGGCTGGAGGAGGATTGCGAGGCGGGCAGACCTATGGTTCCAGCGATCGCTACGGAGAATATCCTTCCGAGAAACCTCTGACCCCCGCAGATATCACGAAGACCGTTTACCATGCCATGGGCATTACTGACCTGCAGGCCTTTGACGCTGAGAATCGCCCATACGATCTGCTGGCTGAAGGCAGTGTGATTTCGGATCTGTTCTGAGGGCCATAACGCCCTGTTCTCTTTGGTTTAGTAGACGCGTCCGCAGACCAGGGACTTCACGGGGTGTTGATCTAATCCCAACCCGCTGCGTGAGCGAGGGATTGTTGTTGAAAGCGCGGCAACTTTTATCCCTCACTGACGTTTCGGGTTGTGAAAACCCATTAAACTCGAGCGCAAAAAAGAAGCGGACAGTTGCCTGTCCGCTTCGTTCATGTCTTTGCCCCGACATGAATGGGGTCGTCTGTTCGTCCTTTTCCTTCTTCAGGAGGCGGGGCCCTTATTCCTCGCTTGCTAACTGGTACGCTGATCAATTGCGTGCCGTTGGAAGTTTTTTACAAGAAGAACAAATCGGCGTTTTTCTTTCAACGGCCCGCTGCAAAGCTAAGCCCGGAAATCCCGGCGAGCGCACCGTCCGTGCCGTGTTCCGGAAGTCAGCAGTTTTTAGGCAAAAAAATGATTGGGCAAAAAAGCACTGGCCATTTTTTGCCCAGTCATTTTTTGCCCATAACGCTTTCGTTCGATGATCAAACTGAGCCCGGCAGCGGGGCGTTGTTTTCTTTCGCTGCCTGCAGGCCTTTTTCAAAGTCTTCCAGCGTCACTGAAACCTCATCGGCGCCGTGCACAACATGCGTGTTGGTTATAACGAGGCCATCAGAGGAAATAATGAGACCGGAACCTTCGCCAGTGGTGATCCCCTGAGAGCCCCCGTCCTGCTGTTGCTCGACGGCAGGGTCTGTTTGGCGCACGGCGAAATCCTTTCGACAAATCCTCCGCGTGAGCCCGCGTTGGAGGTCGCTCGGCTGCTTCGTCCGTAAACTCCGCTAATCCTTCGCGCTGGATCGTCCCGGACGGTACCCCTTGCCCGGCGCGTTGCGTGACTGCTTCTTTGAACCCTTGCCTTTCGGTTTGGATCCCTCCGCCGCTGGAATCGTGTGCACGTAATCCCCGCGGACACGAGTGTTCGCTTCTGAGCGTCGCTTGTCGAGTGCTTCTTTGGGCGGACTGGCAGGGATCAGGCAGTCGCACCCGGAACCGATCAGATCCTGTCGACCGGCCTGCTCCAGAGCCTTGCGAACGTCAAAATAATTCTCCGGCTTGAAGAACTGCATCAACGCACGTTGCAACTTGCGGTCTCGCAGGTGCTGAGCCACATACACGGGCTTCTTTGTGAAGGGATCAATGCCCGTGTAATACATCGCAGTCGCCACATCGAACGGAGCAGGGATGAAGTCCTGCACCTGGTCCGGTCGATAGTGATTGCGTTTCAAAAACAGAGCCAGATCAATCATTGCATTCAGGTCACTGCCAGGATGGCTGGCAATGTAATACGGGATGATATACTGCTTCTTGCCAGCTGCTTTGGATTCACGATCAAACACTTCGGCGAACTGATCGAAGTCGTCGCTGGCTGGTTTCCGCATCAGCTCCAGCACACCCGCATCGGAATGTTCCGGAGCGACCTTCAGATGTCCGCCTACGTGATGCCGAACGAGATCCTTCATGTATTCCGGAGATCGTCGGGCCAGATCCATGCGAATTCCGCTGGCAACGAACACCTTCTTGATGCCCGGGGTTTCACGTGCATCCTTCATCAGCTTGACCAGCGGTCCGTGGTCCGTACCCAGCAGTTTGCAGATCGTTGGGTGGACACAGGACTGCCGTCGGCATTTGGCCTCGACTTCAGGTCGACTGCATCGCATCTCATACATATTGGCTGTCGGCCCGCCAATGTCGCTGATCACGCCTTTGAACTGAGGATCCTCGGTCATCGTCTTGATTTCACCGAGCACTGATTCGTGACTTCGAGACTGAATAATGCGTCCCTGATGCGTCGTGATCGAACAGAACGTGCAGCCGCCAAAACAGCCACGCATGATGGTGACCGAGTCCTTGATCATCTCAAACGCAGGGATCTTTTCGGTATACGAATGATGCGGACGTCGCGTATACGGCATGCCATAAATTGCATCCATCGCGGGCTTGGAAATCGGCAAGCGAGGCGGATTGCAAACAACCGCCTGACGATCGTGAAACTGGACGAGACCTTTGGCGTTGTAAGGATTGGTTTCGTTGTGAATGATCTTCGTGGCTTCGGCGAACTGCATCTTGTCCGAAGCGACCATTTCAAAACTCGGCAATCGCAGGAACTCGGGCGACTTGGAATCATCGCCGAACTTTTCGTCTGACTCCTTTGCCCCCAGGACATAGGCCATCCCGCGCATATCGCGAAGGTCGCGGACGGTTTCGCCAGCAGCCAGTCGGCGAGCGATCTCCAGAATGGTGTCTTCACCCATTCCGAATCCCACAAGATCGGCCTTGGCATCCAAAAGAATCGAACGGCGAACTTTGTCGCTCCAGTAATCGTAGTGAGCCAGTCGTCGCAACGAAGCTTCCACACCGCCAGCAATCACCGGCACACCGGGGAATGCTTCTCGAGCCCGCTGACAGTAGCCCAGAGTTGCTCGATCGGGACGAAGACCGATACGTCCGCCGGGCGAATATGCATCATCGTTGCGGACTTTGCGGTTCGCCGTGTAGTGGTTAATCATCGAATCCATATTCCCCGCGCTGATCGCGAAGAATAGTCGTGGCTTCCCAAAGGTCTTCCATGCATCGCAGGATCGCCAGTCCGGCTGACTGACAATGCCCACTTTAAAACCGCCGGCCTCCAGAGTTCTTCCGAGAATGGCCATCGCGAAGCTGGGATGATCGATGTACGCATCGCCGGTGATGATCACAACGTCGAGCTCATCCCAGCCGCGTTCTGTCGCCTCGGCCATGGTCATTGGCAGCGGCTTTGCATCCCGCGCGCGGCGATCCTGGATTTTCAAAGCGGCCAGCGGATCGGCGTCGGCCACGGAAGAATTGAGAATTGGAAGGCTGATTTTCGTAGAGGTTGTCATGCCGCGGATGATATCAGCCTCCCGGGCAGTCATCTACGAGTGATCTGGCTGTGTCCCGGAGATTCGAAAAACGTTCACCGTTGGGTGATTTGCAAGGGGGCTATTCCGTCGCTTTGCTTCGCCAGGGCAGGCTTTTCTGGAACTCGCCCAGCATCGCCTTGACAATCTCCTGATTACCCGCAGGAGTCAGCGCGATCGTTTTTTGCATCACTTCGATCGCCTCGGGGAAGCGTTTGAGTTCGGCGAAGGCGGCCGCTTTTATCGCGAGATAGTTCCACTGTTGGTTCTGTGTGCGGTCACAGATTTCCGTGGAGATTCGCAGTGACTCCTGACCATTTCGAAGGGATTCCGTGACTGCTGTGGCATAAATCCACGCCACGCCGTCCAGAATGCTATCGGATGGTTTTGACTTTAACGACGAAAGGAGCAGTTGCAACGCCTCCTGTTCCCGCCCACTCTCCATGAAGGCGACCCCCAATAGACCGTGAATTCGTGTGATGTCCGGGTCCATTTTGTGGACGGCTTCGTATTGAACCATGGCTTCGTTGAGCTTTTGGTTCTGAGCCAGTGCGTCCGCGAGCATCAGTCGAGAAGCCACGTTGGCCGGTTCCAGTTCAATGACTTTTGTGAGATATTCGATTGTTTCTTCGGGGCTGGCATCCATAGAGGGAGGTGATGGAGTCTGCATTTTTCGAATGCGGATGTCACTGATGCGGATTTCGCCCATGTCAACTTCCCAGACATTGGCACCAAAGCTCAGCTGGCCATTGGCGCGGAAGTCGCTGACAGGTCGCACCGGGACAAGTGATTTGTTGACGAACAGGCGATATTGACCTGTCCATATCTGGAGTCCCATCATGGCCTTGTCCTCCAGCCCATCCAGATAATAGGTCTGACGCTGAACTCCGTTTGGCAGATACGTTCCGGCAACTCGAGGATGGTTATCTGTGACAAACGTCATGCCACCGGGCTCTCCCAGGAGTACGGCTTGTGAGACGAGGCCGACATTCACACCGATGCGATCGAAGAACTGGTCGCCTCGAATTCGTTCGAGTGTAACCTGCAACTCATAGGGCGGCGCAAAGACAACGCGAGGAATCGCCAGAGGGGTTGAATCGCCGCGCGTCAAATTAGAAAGGCGAAGTGACGACGGGCTTTCGACTGTCGCTGTACACTCCTGAATTCTCCAGTGATTCAGTTCAGGATCGAATGGCAGGTCAACCCATTCTCCGGACAGAAATTTCTTTTGCAGTGTGAGGCTGTATTCGCGCTCGGCGAGGTACATTGTCGCCCGCAGAACCTGGTTCTTCTGTTTGGCGTCAGAGACCACTTTGATGGCCTGATCAAGTTCTTCTTCCGTTGCACTGCGGGGGATGCCGCCGCCGAATCGCTTTTCGATTTCCACCAGCGGAGCCGCATCAGGTTCCGCCAATGCGTAGGCACTTGATGCCGCAAGCGGCGGATCCTGAAGAATGTTGAGCATTGGCTTGATCAATGGAGGACCGTCGATCTTATCAAGTGCCGCTTTTGCTTCAGCATATCTGTCGTTTCGAATGAGCACAGCCGCCTGAAAACTGGCCTGATTCTTCCACTGGAGGGCCGTTCGTTCGATATTGTTTTCCGTTCCCCAATGATCCATAGCCGCCCAGAAGTCAGTCAGTATTTTCACATACGAGGGAGTCTCCCACGGCTTTCCTCCGCTGGTCTCTTTCGCGATTTGTGAGATGCAGTCAACCAGCGTGTAAGGCACGGCCGTTTCGAAAGCTTTGGTCGCAGCGCACTCTTCGCCAAACGCGAGTAACTCTTCATGGGAGCCGCCCCATCGCGGCAGCAGGGCGTACATAAACGTTTCATAGGAGGGCATGAAATCGAACTGTGCCCGACATGACAGTTCAAACCAATTTCGGGGCGACCATCGTTCAGCAGCCCGATTACCATTCGCGAGTGCTGTCATGTTCCATGCCGCGTGGGGCAGGTCCGGACGCAATAGCCATGCCTTGCGGAAATGCAGTGAGGCCGCAGAACCACCGGCCTTGATTGCAGGCAGGTTACTTTCCTTGACAGAATCAATAAACCCCA
>CAIXQV010000487.1 GCA_903921605.1 uncultured Planctomycetaceae bacterium
AATTGAGGAAGACATGTTCTGTGCGCGGCGACGATCAGGACAATCCTCAATAAGTTATCCCGCGAACGCCAAGCGTCAATTCATACCGTGCGGAGAATAGAATGGCGTTGTCGAGCGAACAATTCCTGAATCAGGTTGTGGCCAGCGAATTGCTTGCTCAGGAGGAGGTTTCGGCATTCATCTCTGCAATTCCTGACGACCGTCCCCCGAAAGATGGCGAGCAATTAGCCCGTGAACTTGTGCGCCAGAAGAAGCTCACGAAGTATCAGGCGGAGCAGATCTATTCCGGCAAAGGTAAGACTCTGATTCTGGGCAACTACGTGGTGCTCGACAAGCTCGGTCAGGGCGGCATGGGCGTCGTTTTGAAGGCCGAACATAAACGGCTCAAGCGTCTGGTTGCTCTGAAAGTGATGTCTTCGAATTTGGTCAAGACGCCCGATGCCTTGAAACGGTTTCATCGTGAAGTCGAAGCGGCCGCCAAACTGCGACATTCGAATGTCGTGGCCACTGACGATGCCGATGAAGCGAAGGGAACTCATTTTCTGGTAATGGAATATGTCGAAGGCAGTGATCTCTCGGTGCTGGTGAAGAAGAACGGTCCGCTGTCTGTTTCGCAGACGGTGCAATGCATTCTGCAGGCGGCCCGCGGCCTGGAGTATGCTCACAAGCAGGGCGTGGTTCATCGGGATATCAAGCCGGCCAATCTGCTGTTGGATACGTCGGGCACCGTCAAGATTCTGGACATGGGTCTGGCACGCATTGAAGGAGACACCGGCAGCCAGGGAGAACTCACCAGTACCGGTGCGGTGATGGGAACGGTGGACTACATGGCTCCCGAGCAGGCGTTGAGCACCAAACATGCGGATGCTCGCAGCGACATTTACAGCCTGGGGATTTCTTTGTGGTATCTGCTGGCAGGCCGCTGCGCGTACGAAGGCGATAGTTTGATGGCGAAGCTGCTGGCGCATCGCGACGCACCGATCCCGTCGCTGTGTTCGCTGGACAATGAAATTCCGGAGACATTGGATCACGTGTTTCGGAAGATGGTCGCGAAACAGTCGAAGGATCGTTACCAGACGATGACGGAGGTGATTCGCGAACTGGAGAGCTGTCAAAACGGATCCACGTCGGCACTTGATGTGGCAGCGCCGAACAACTTCGGAGACCCCAGTCTGCAATCGTTTCTGAGTCAACTGGGAGGTAAACAGTCGACATCGGCTGCCGCGAAGAAGAGCACGGAGCCGGCAACGCGGGTGAAAATCAATCCTGCGGCCGAAGCAACGATGTTGAACGGCAATATCGGTGTCGACACTGATCCACAGACGCTGGTTACGGCACGCAAGCAGGAACGGCAGACGCGGCGCGGCAGTCGACCTGCCGAACCTCAGGCCGCATCACCACCGTGGTATCGCGACAAACGCATTCTGTTGGGCGGAGCCGCTGCGTTGATTCTGGTGGCTGTGGTGATCCTGATGAGAACTCCGCAGGGGACTCTGCGCGTCGAGATTCTCGATCCGGAAGTTGAGATGAAGGTGAAAGGCAGCGAGCTGACCTTTCAGTCAACTGATATTGAACCCGTTTCGCTGGTGGCTGGCGACAAGAAGCTGATTGTGACTCGAGGGGATCTGTCGTTTGAGACCGAGACTTTCGCACTAAAGAAGGGCGAAGAGACTCGCGTCAAAGTTGAGTTGCTCGGTGATCAGCTCATTGTCAACGAAGGAGCCAACAAGATCGGCCAACAATCCATCACAGGCAACACCCTGAACGCGTCGACAACGGGAGTCGAAATGAAAACTCAGGCACCGTCGGGAGTGTCTGCAGAGTCGCACCCATTGAACCCCGCCGAAATGAGTCAAGCGGTGGCAGAGGCGGGAAATGCCATCGATCTACTGGCATTGGTTGACCTGCAGCGTGATGCCAGCGTCGGCGCGTGGACGAAGGTTGCCGATGGTATCGCCTGTGAGAACCCGGCAGGTGCGAATGTTCTCCAGTTGCCGTATGAGCCAGCGGACGAGTACGACTTTGAAGTCGAGTTCACGGCAACGGGGAGCGGACTGAATATTAATCAGTATGTGTCTGCTGGAGGTAAGATGTTTGCCTGGAAGCTGAATTCTCACAACGTTAATCCACCGTTATATGGCTTTGAGTTACTCGACGGAAAGTTCGCAAAGGACAACAAGGAAGCGGCGGTGCAGATACCAGAGTCGATTGTTGTCGGCCAGCGGTATCGGTCGACGGTGGAGGTGCGGCGAGGAGGATTGCGGACGTTGCTGGACGGCAAAGGACTTGTCAAATGGTCGGGTGATTTCTCGCGATTCAGCACTGAGACCGTAACGCCCATGAAGCATCCAGGAAGAATTGGCATTGGGTCGTGGCGACGTCCCGTGATCTTTCATTCGGTCAACGTGCGCGAAGTATCGGGCAACGGCAGGAATATGACGATCGCGTCGCCGGGTTCGGGAGATAACGCCGGCTGGCAAAGTCTGTTCAACGGCAAAGATCTCAGTGGCTGGAAGGTCTTAGGCGTTGATGGGTGGACTGTGGAGAACGGCGTGCTGACAGGAAAAACCATGCAGGGAAAAGGCACGGGCTGGTTGATGTCAGAAAAGGAGTTTGAAAACTACGAACTGGAATTGGAATACAAACTCAGTCCTGGCAGCAATAGCGGCCTCTTCCCGCGAGCCTTTCCCGACGGCAATGTCTCCGGAAAAGATTTCGTGGAAGTGCAATTGCTGGACGATCAGAGTCCGGAGTTCGCGT
>CAIXQV010000488.1 GCA_903921605.1 uncultured Planctomycetaceae bacterium
GTAGCCGGACTTGTGAGACTTCGGTCTGCTGTTTCGTGATCACAAAGTTTCTGAAGATGGCCTCACGCGAAGGCGCGGAGACGCGAAGAAGACAAAAAACGTGCTGTTCTCTTCGCGGCTTCGCGCCTTCGCGTGATAATTTCACTTCTGAATACGAAGTTTGCGCCGGGCGGGCTTTCTGAAGTCTCACGACTTCAGCTACCGATCAGTCACGCTTTGGAGAGCACTATTTGGCCGTCTTCAAGACCACCGTGCGCCACTGTGGCTGCTGGAGTTCGTGAATCTGCTTTTCGAGGTCCTGAATGAACGGATCAAACTTCGCGATATCCGCCGCATTGTTTCCCTGTTCGTGCTTTCGGAAGCCAAACAGATACGTAATGTTCTGTGGTCGCCAGCGATGGAAGTACAGTTCATTCTTCTTCAGCAGCAACTTCCGTATCGCTTCGTACTGAGGACTCACCTCAGTTGCAAAAGATCGGCCCTGCTTGAACTGGCTGTCTTTGGCAGCAAAGAACGAACGCTGACGGAGTTCCTGCGATTCTTCGCCGTGTGAGATCACTCCGCCGCTCAGAGAAACCTCTTTCGCACTACCAGCTCCCGCACTGATGACCAGAGGAAGGGAAGACAGCAACTTTTCCTGCACCTCAAAACTGACCATGGTGCTGTCGTCAGGATTCCATTTGATGTTGCGGATTTCTGCATCCGTGCTGGTCACTGTTTTGGCCGAGCCATCTACTTCGACGACTGGCAGGTTCGCCGGAATGTTCAACAGGCGATCTCGAAAGGCCAGCGATGCACACGCATAACCGTAGTCGGTGAAATGCATGCCGTTTTCAGCCAATGAATGGTAAATCGAAGCCGTCAGTGAATCCGACGATGCTGGCTTGGATTCCTGTTCCGGTGGCAGCTTGTAGCAGGAGTTGATCGCGTAATCGATATCTCGCAATTGCTTCGTGAAGCCGCTGAACACATCAACAAACAACAGGCCGCGAGATTGAGCGACACTGCCGGTTGTTTCGGAGTAAACCTTGATTCTTGAGTTGAATCGCGATGGCGACGGAACGGGAGGCGTTGCTGGCAATAGTTCATGAGGTGATACCAGAACGCAGGCAATTCCGGAGGCTGTCAGTTCATCCAACAGTCGTCCGAGCTGATCCGAATACTGCTCCGGAGTCAGACCCGCCGTCAGAGCTTCGTTCTGACCATAGCAAATTAAAGCCACAGTCGGCTCTTCCGCGCGGATATGTTCGACCATGCGGAGATAACCCACTTCCGGCCGATCAAAGATGCCTCGTGAGTCCGCATAAGTTGTATCGGCGCTCCAGCCGAGATTTCGAAATGTCACATGCTTGTCCCCAAGCGTGCAAGCCAATGTCGCTTCAAGATGTTCTGACAACTGAGCCCGCTCAAAGAATGTCGCCCCTACGAAGACAACTCGGTCGCCATCCTCAAATTGAAACGGAGCAGTTCGTGCTTTCGCTGGGATCACAGGAGCGGCAAACGCCGTCGGCATTGAAACTTTGAATCGATTGCCGGGTTCATCCGTGACAGTTTTCACTTCCGGCCAATCCCGATCGTTGAAATCGGTCTGTTGCCAGCCAACCGGTGGCATCGCAGGAGCTTTCTTCCAGCCTCCGCCGATGTTTCGCACATCGTTGCCCTTGCGAGCACTCAGTGACAGACCAAAGACAGCAACCTTATCTTCCGAATTGACTTCGACAGCAATCAGGTTGCGTCCCTGTCGCAGCAATGACTTGACGTTGTAGCCTGCAGCTTCAACATTTCCGTCTGCCTGTTTCAGAGCGACGTTCTTCAGAATGCGTTGCCCGTTGACATAGAGCGAACAATGATCATCGGTCACGATCGTCAGTTCAGCGGCCTCAGAATCCGCAGCAGAAGGATCAATCGCCCAACGAAACTGTCCGCTCGCCGTTCCTTCTGGCACCTCAGCCTTAAACCACTGCAGAGCCGTCGCATCCTGTGCAAACGCCGAAGTAACTCCCGCTGGCAGAAGGACGAAGACTGCAATCAGTAGCCATTGAGCAACAGAGCGGCAGGCAGATCCAAAAGAGGTTTCAGGAACCATCGATAAAAACTCCGAGGACAACAAAAGCGTGAGAGCGTGGGCGTGGAATTTGGGGCAAACAGTTCAGAAAAGAATGATACCCGTTTTAAGGCGTAACGGCGCGAGCCGTCCAGTGAGTGCCGAAACCAAGAGTTTGTAATGCCCCAAATGCCCAAAATCAACTTCCAGCGTCCAGCCAGTCGATCGGCAATTTGAAAGGAGTCCTTGTATCATTGCCATTGACGCTTCAATTGTGGCGTTGCAGAATGGCGTTCGCTTGTTTTTTCAGCTTTTTCTCTCGGAGACGCTCATGCGTGCCGCTAATTCCGCGAACCATGTTGCGTCCTCGACACCACATCTCGGCATCACATTACATGACAGAGTCATCGCGGCGCTGATGGCCGCCTCTGTTTCGGCCATTGGGACATTGGCCATTATGGTGGCCGCATGGTTCGCAAATGCACTGCCGCTCTCAGACCGATTACCGCCGGAGCCGGGTGTTTCTCCTGTTCGGCAGCCTCTCGAAGACCTTCCATTGAATGTTATCGACATAACATCACCAGAGGAGTCATCAGACGATTCCTCAGCGCAGAACGAGCAGCCCAATGTGACGGTGCTTGATGCTGATCAGGTGGTCGATGAAAATCTAAACGCTGCCGCGCTACAGCCTCCTGTCGAACCCGCGATCGAAAACGCAACACTCCCTGGCATCGCTGAAGGGACTGGTCGAAATCCGATGGGTCTCGGGCGTCAAATGGGGGGAAAGTCTTCTTCCAAAGGAAATGAGCGACGCTGGTTTCTGGACTACCAAAATGTCCGGTCCTTAGAACAATACAAACATTGGCTGGACGCTGCTGGAATCCAGCCAGGAGCAGTCCTTGCGACAGAGAAACGCCTTGTTTATCTCACACAGCTGAACTCACCAAAGCCGGAATCCACTTCACGCGAATCTAAAGACGCAGGGTCAGAGAAGCGACTGTTCTTCTCGTGGCAAGATGGTTCAAACGACTTCCAGCAGTTCGACCGTGAGCTGTTTTCTCAAGCCGGCGTCGACATTACTGAAGCGACTGTGATGCACTTCGTTTCACTTGAAACAGAAGCTCGCCTTGAGCAACTCGAACTTGAGTATGCGGCTGGCACAGAGATCTCGCGTATTCGCAGAACATATTTTGAACTGCGTGAAGTAGACGGGCGAATCGATTTTGTCGTAACCCGGCAAACGCTACGCTGACCGCATTCTTGAAATGCGTCGCGCGGTCGCAGCGCTGCATCCCACCACGTTCTTGAAGTCCACACTTGCGAAACACTGTGCTGAACGGTGAAGAGGCATCCGGTGGATCTATGGAGTTCTTCTCATGCTTCGCCGTCTCCTGACGACCCCAACTGCAATTTTGCTTTCCTCTGCAACGGCATTGGCTGGTGACTTCCCCACGTTCACTGAGAAAGTCATCGACCCCAATGTTGGCAAAGTCTGCTATGCGGTGACGATCGCGGATGTGGATGGTGATAAAGATCAGGACATCGTGGCTCTGACGGAAAATCGAGTCGTCTGGTACGAACAGCCGTCATGGAAAGCTCATGTTATTCTGCAGGACCAGACTCCGCTCGATAACGTGTGCATTGCTCCTCACGATATCGATGGCGATGGCCAGGTGGATTTTGCAATCGGTGCTGGATGGACGAAGACGGGAACTCTGCACTGGATCCGTCGAACTGCAGATCCGAATGCACTCTGGCAGGTCGCTGCCATCGGCGAAGAAACCAACGTCCATCGCATGCGCTGGGCCGATGTGCTTGGCACCGGAAAACCTCAACTGGTGATTTCACCGCTCAATGCCAGCGTTGGTAACGGTGTGCGATTGCTGGCTTATGAGATCCCTGCAAATCCCGCCGTTGAACGCTGGCCGGGAACTGTTCTGGATGGCGATCTGAACCGCATGCACAATCATGTGCACGTGGATTTCGATGGCGACAAAACTATCGACACGATCACAGCCAGTCGAGAAGGCGTGTCGTTGGTCACTCGTTCAGGAAGTGATTGGAAAGCAGTCCGACTGGGTGAAGGTATCACGGGTAATGCCGATCCAAATCTCAACGGAGCCGGTGAAGTAAAAATCGGTCGCCTTAAGAATGGCCAACGATTCTTGACATCCGTGGAACCAATGCACGGAGATCATCTGGCCGTCTATCTGGAACCAAAATCTGCGGACGGCAAATGGGAACGCAAAGTCATCGATCAGGGCTTTCGCCGAGGTCATGCGTTATGGACAGCCGACTTCGATAACGACGGCTCCGACGACATCGCGTTCGGTCACAGCGATACCCCCGAGAAATTTGGTGTGAGTGTCTATTCTCCGTCAGCGGATGGCACGGAATGGACTCGCCATATTCTCGATGCCGGCGGAATGGCAACTGAGGACCTGATCGTTGCCGACCTCACCGGTGACAACCGCCCTGATATCGTTGCCGGCGGCCGCGGAACTCATAACGTGAAGTTGTATGTGAACCAGGGGCCGGTGGCGAAATGATCCAGTGCGATGTCAGACTTAAAAACGTAGGTTGGACATTCTTGTCCGACAGGCCAGCGACGGGCAAGAATGCCCATCCTACTTCAGAATGCCTAAACCGGACGCTAACGCGTTCCGGCTGATGAATGCGGCGCCTGGATCGGACCTGATCCGGGCAACCTAAATTGGATTTTTCGGAGGTGCCACAGGCTTGGCGGGAGCGGCTTCGGGGGTGGGGCGTTTCCATGTGCCGTCGAGAAGTTGCTGGATGGCAATCTGCATCGATTCGCCGCCACCCTGCTGATAGCCGACATGCACATCTTCGATCACGTTGCCTTTTCCCAGAATCACGGTGTGCGGAATACCAGACACTTTAAACTGCTGTCCGATTTCTCCGTTGCGATCCAGAGCGACAATTGGCGACAACTTGCGTTCAGTCAGGAAGCCTCGAATCTGATCCGATGCTTCCTGCTGATTGACGGCCACGAAGATAACTTTCGACGAATCAAACTCGGAAGTTGCCGCGATATAGTCCGGCAGAGCTGCCACGCACGGACCACACCACGTGGCCCAGAAGTCCAGGACGATGATCTTATCGGCATGGTCTTTCAATCGAAATTTTGAACCATCCAGCAGAGACAGCTCAAAGTCATCTGCCACCTGACCAATCATTGCGGCCCCTTCGGAGGTACCGCCGGACTCAGCCGCGATATCCCAGTCCGGTTCCTGAGCATTCCGTGCGACCCATTGATCAAACGCGGCGATGTTTGTGCGGCTTGCTGGATCCCCAAGGAATAGTTCTCTGATCGTGGCGGCGGGAAAGGCACAGTCGCCCAGCAGCTTCGAGTGGCCCTTGATCTGACCGTTCTCCAGTCGAGCGGGTGTCATCGTGATGCTGAAACCGTCGGCCAACAGGGCCTGCATGGAAGACTCATCTTCATCACCCATCACAAAGCCGTTTTCCGAATCCTCTTCGGCCGTTGTTTCAGAAACCACTGGCTCTACTTTGCTGTCGCCACCCGGCGTTGCGGCATTTGCCTCATTGGAAGTGGTATTGTCTGAGGCTGCTTTTTCAGCTTTCTTTCCCGAATCTTTCTTCGGTGGATCGAGCCAGACAATTGCAGCAACTCGCGAACGATCGATACGCAACGTTTCGAGGCGGGATTCAAACTGCACGTCCGCTTCACGAATCGACTTCAATTGTCCTCGCAGCAGGTCTCCGTTGGCCGCGATCAGTACATTTGTGGGAGGATTGTCGCGGCGAAATCGCGGAACCGTCAGAGTCGCGAGACGAGCTTCTTCCTCAATGAACTGACGAATCGAGGCTCCCGACATGTTGTCGATTTCGAATTTCGAAATCTCAACGCCGTCACCGTTCGATTGTTGAACCATTCCATTCATGATGACTCGCCCCGTCATCGTGACATTCGCATTGAAGGCTAGCCCCTTTGAACCAGCCCCATCGGGATTCAGCTTGATAGTCTTGACTTGTTTGCCGTCAATCGAAACCAGCAGATTGCCATCGCGAGCGACGAGTTGCACGTCCACCTCACCGCTGGCTGCGCGAATGATCTCTTCGGCATTCTGTCCGCCGAAGCCTCGAAAAAACATCTGGTTCTGAGGCGGCAGTCGATCAAGAACCTGAAGATTGGTCTGCATCAGAGAGAAAGAAACATGTGTTGAAGTTTCATCTTTGCGAGTTCCAGAACCAAACAATGAAACCGTCATATTGGCGTAGGATTGTACCGGCCATTTCATATGAAAGCGGACCGTGTCGCCCGTCAAAATCGACGGATGAGAAGCCGACGCGTTGCCACGCAGAACGATGGACTCCACCATCCCGGGCTTTTCATGATCCGCCACAGCTGGCCGGTCTGTCACTGGTGGCTTGTCTGACGAAGCGGGCTTTTCCGTTGAAGCAGCCTCAACCGGCTTCCCGGATTTCTCATGATCCGCCACGGCTTTCTTCGGCGCCTTCATCGAAGCCACACCTCGCCAGCCTTCGGCACCGAATCCTCTCTGATGAATTCTCCCGGTGCCAGAAAGTTCGACCGCCTTGATGTGTTCTCGAGCAAACGACTTCACGTCACTAAATGGCAGTGCGAGTTGAACCTGATCCTCGGTGCAACCCTCAACACGGCACGGCAGTACGTCATTGTTTTTCAGATAGATGACGTCCGGAAAGCTGGCCAGCATTTCGGGATTCTCTGAAAAGTGCTTCATGCCCTCGGCTCGCACAAATCTTGCATCGCCGCCATTTTTCAGCGTCGAAGCGTTCAGGCCACCCAGCGGCTTCCATTGGATCGGTGTGTCAGCCTCGCCATCAACGACGAGACTTCCCTGCAGCGAACCACCCGCATGAAACAGCCGATCTGACTGAGCAGACTCCTTCTGGCCCGGAGTTAGCCCCAGTCGCAGAACATTGTTGAGATCACAGCTTAACGGCGACTCGGAATACGCCGGTCGCAACATGGCACGACCATCCGCAATCGAAACCAACGTGCCCGATACAAAGCCACCGTCAGCCCAGGCTAGATGAGTTGCACCACGGGCTGCGATCGGAGCATTTTCATCAACAGCAAGGACCAGTGAAGCAACCTGATCAACAGGCAGTGGCAGTTCAGCGCCTTCTTTCATGATGACCAGACTGGACGTCTCTGCTGAAAAGCTTTTGATCGCACCGAAGTGCACCGTGCCGTCGGCCATCTGGACTCGATTCTCTTTGCCAGCTGCAAAGCGAGGTTCGCTGCCATCCCAGTTGCTGACTCGCAATCGGCGCAGGCTTAAATCCCACTCTCCATTGCGCAGCAGAATTCCCTCGGCACCACCACGAAGTCCGGTGATGGCGACCTCTCCCAGTTTCTGACCAGCCGGGTTGTAAACCTGCATTTTCTTTTTGGTGTAATCGACAAAGACGTGGACGTGCAGGAAGTGGTCTTTTTCCGAGATCTGCTGCAACGAGGCAAACTTATTTCCGTTGGCCGCCACCAGCACATCCACCCATGATTCAAGACGCAACCCGGCTTTGGCATCGCGTCCAATTGCCAAAGCAAACGACAGTGTCTTTTTCGAATGCAGCTCAACTTCGAGTTCGAATTTCTGAGGCAGCTTTTGAGGCAGAAACAGGGCCGCATCCGCGCGAGTGGTCATGATGCCGCCTTCCGGGTCTTCTGACCAGGACGTTGGCTTCTCCGGGTCTTTTTTGGCGACCGGTTTTTCGGCTGCACCGGGCACAAAAAAACGCACGGCCCCCACGACTCGGCCATTCTCTTCTGTCTCACGTCGGAACGCAGGCTGCCATCCATCAAGTCCGCGAGGACCAGAATAGATCACGCCGCCTGAACCGCCAGCACCCTGCAGACTGACCAGTTGGCTCCGAGGAATCTCGAAGGTCCCAAATCGTGAGCTCTCAAAAGTCAGCGACGTTTCATTCGCCGACTTCAGTGTACCAAACAGCAGATCACCGTTTCGCGTGAGAATCCTAAAGCCTGCAGGCGGAGTTACGGGTTCGGGAACAGCCGGGTACTTCAGTAGCGACAAATGTTCAACGGCAATCTGCAGTGGTTCATTGAATAATGGCGATTCCCATACAAGGACTTTGTCGTCCGCTCGCAAGAGCTTTCCATTCAAGCTGTCGCCGTTACTCCAGACCAAAGTGGAATCGTCTGCGGAACAACAAACGCTGCAGAGAATCAGAATGGCAGTGACTGGCAGAATGGCTTTGATCATGAAGTTCACTTAAGAGAAGAGTCACTGCTTCAGGTTCTTGATTTTGCTCGATCAGCCGGCATGCGTTAGCGTCCGGTTGATTCTGTCTCTAATTCGTATGTTGGACATTCTTGTCCGACTGTGCCCCGAGGGACAGGCATGCCCATCCTACGCGAACCGCAAATTGTCACCGTTCATAAATCGGCAAAAACCGATAGTTCAGAGCCATCGCCAGCAATGACATTCCCGTTCCGTAGGCTGGCCCATGCTGGCTTTGAAAACTGCCATCATCGCTCTGCAGATCTTTTAGCTGTTTAGCAGTCTTCAGGTTCCACTTGTTCCACGCTTCGAAGTCGCCCTGAAACAAAGCCTGAGCCGTGTAGTAGCGAAAGTATTCCGGATAGCTGTACTCTTCGTGCTCCAGATTGACGGTGATGGCTCCGAGCACACCTTTGTACTCTTTCCAGTCTTTCCGCTTCCCGATGGAATAGACAAGAGCTGCAATCGCTTTGAGATTGGCTGAGCCACCGCCACCGATTCCGGAATAGCCAACCTCGCCGCGATTAGTCGTCATCGTCTTAAAATAGTCCAGTGCCTGATCGATGGCTTCATCAGGCACTTTGACACCAGCATTGCGAGCCGCCAGGAGTCCCATCAGGACAGCGCCCGAAACGGACGTGTCAGCATCTGTCGCTTCCGGCCCATAACGCCATGCGTGAAACGAATTGTTCTTTTGTGATGTCACAGCGCCGCGAACAGCCAGCTCCAGTGATTCCCCGATGCTGCGTCGTTCGTCGGCCTTTGTCTCCGCGTCCCACAACGTATCTTCATCAAGAACGCCGTAGACTTCAGACATCCCCAGCATGGCAAACCCATGATGGTACATGCTGCTGTGCCCCATGTTGCCACCGAAGAAACCGGTCGCTTCTGTCTGTCCTTTAATCATGCTGCGAACGGCACGTCGGATGTTTTCGCTGTAGCGACCGAAGTTTGGATCTTCACCGCTCGCCAGAAACGCCATGATACACATGCCCGTGATTCCGGGACCGCTGTCGCCACCTGACCAGATCCCCTCGGGCGTCTGATTCGTGGCGAGCCATTCGAGACCACGATCATAGATCTGCTCGACGTCTCGAGGCACATCCGTCCCGAATCGCACCTGAGTTTCCTGCGCAGAGCAGGCTGCGCTCAGTGACAGGATCGCGAATAAACAAGTGGCCACGGTTTTCAGCACACGGAGTCTCCGGAGTTTTTCGTTCTTAGTTGTTCGCTTCAGCTGATACGTCTTCGCGGTGTCGTGATCCATCGCCATTTCAAGACTTGTGTCTTGTGTAGGATGGGCATTTTTGCCCGTCGAAACTCAGTCGGACAAGAATGTCCAACCTACAACACTCCTTATTTACTTCCTGTTCTCCAACGCATTAAAGAACGCATCAATGCCGTCGCGAAACTCAGCAGGCGTCTGGTCGTTGTTCGTTCCTGTAGCCTGACGAATTTCTCGTCGTTCGATTTGAGCATTCGGATCTGAGCCGGGACCGTAGAGCTCCAATGCCACCTGATCGGTATTGCCTTCGCCACCGCCGCCAGGATTCGATCCTCCACCGCCACCGCCTTTTGGATTCGCTCGTTTGGCCTGCAACAGAAGTTCAATCACTTCGGTTTCCGCAGCAATCGCCTGCGGACCTGTATTTGGCTGGCTCAGAATCTGAGTCGCGTCCGTCATCGCATTTCCAGCAGCCGACAGCAACTGAATTTCCTTCGCAAATTTCTCTTCACCCAGTGGCAGCGAGCGAATGTCGGTCACGACGTTAACAAGTCGGTCGAAGAGTTTTCGCTGTGTTTCGGATTGAGCTTCTGCCTTGTCCTGATAAGCAACGGCTTCTGTTTCTTCGCGGACCTGCTCCAGTGATCGAGTTTCCTCACGTAGATCCATTTCACCTTCCACGATTCGCATCACTTCCAGCACGATCGAAGGCGGTAAGCTATCTCCTTTGCAGCCTTTGCATTGGCCACATTTTGAGGCCGATACGAGTTCCTCAGCCCAGCGATCCAGAGTGTCGCCCCAGAATTCTGCCTTGGCGATGGCTTCACCGCTGCGATTATCCCGAACGCGATCTCCCAGGTCGTTCAGCTTGCTGACGATCTCATACTCTTCCATCTCCTTCAGAATGCGCTGGAATTTTTCTTCCTTGCGTCGATCGTAGTAAGCTTCCAGATCATCCTGGATCGTGCGAACTTTCTGACTTTGACCCTGTTCGGTCGCGGCAATTCGTTCGGTCTGATCTTTCTGTTTCTCGTCGAGCAACTTTTCGCTCACACCGAAACTGTCGAACAATGTGCGGTTCAAGGCCGTGGCCACTTCAAGCTGCTCGCGAGAAGCTGACTTGAAACGCTTAACGAACGTGCTGTCTTCCAGGTCGTCCATGATTTTTTGCAGGTCTTCGCGGACCTTCTGGAATTCCGCCAGCAGATCGGTCTGCTCCTGCACCGCTTCGTCGACCTTTTCTTCGGCCGGATTCTCAGGCTGTTTCTTTTTCTCCGGAGGTGGCCCGCCCTGCAGAACCGTTGAAGGCAGTCCAAACTTACCTTTGCCGGCTTTTGACTCTTCCTTCTTTTCTGAGTCAGCATCTGCAGGATTCTGCTTGTTGAATCCTGACTCAGTATCCGTCAACTTTGGAACGGCTGGCTGCTCGGGGCCGGGCTTCTTGGGTTCGCCGGGTTCACCCGTTTGAGTGCCCTTGTTGTTTCCAGCCTGAGGCGAAGACTTCGCATTGGCGGTTGAACTTGCAGGCTTCTTTCCCGGAGCCTTCGCGCTTTGAGTCAGCAAATCAGCGACCGATGGCATCCGGTTCTCACCGATGTTGCGAAGCTTCTGCAGAGCACCCGCCCAGGTTTCCAGATGCCCAACCATCATCTCCTTGTTTCGCATCGCTTGCTTGAGCAATTGATCGCCCTGATCCGTCACGGACGTCAGTCGATCGCCGTTCGCTCGTTCTGCTGCCGCCTGCTGTTCAATCTCACGGCGAGTTTCCGGAGCATTCAGTTGATCCGGATCCATCTGACGAATCTCACGATTCTTATCGTGCAGACGAACCTCTTCTTCATACACGTCGTCCGCCATGCTCGACCAGCGACGCAACTGCTCCATCATCCACACGGCATGCTGATCCGGAGTCATCACGTGCAATACATAAGCCGGCGAGTAAACTCGACCGCGTTCTTTCAGATAGTCTTCCACATAAGCTCGAACTTCGATCGTCTGCGCGGGCACCTTATCGGTGTCGGCACAGAATGTTGCTTTTGCAGAGAGAATCTTCTTCTCCGGCGCGCCGCCTTCGACCAGCTTCTCTCCGGCGTCCGGATTCGGGTTATGAACCGGATGCTCAACGCCCTTCCATTCCAACCCGATCTGACGAACGCCGAAGTCATCTCGCGACTGCAGGTCAAAGGTGATCACATCCGTCGTTAGCACAACCTGCTGCGGCTCGTCCTGTTGCAGTGCGACACTTGGCTGGCCATCTTCGATCGCGTTGATCTTCAGGCTGAAGGCATCGCGAGAAGTCAGACCCAGCTCATCACGCCAACGGAAATCCAGAACGTCAGACTCGGCGACCGTCAGTGGTGACGGTTTCACACGATTCTTATCAACGGCGGCCGGCTGATTTTTCACTGTGGCTTCGGTAAGGTTACGACTAACCTCTGCTTCGAACTCGGCCACGGATCCCTTTAGTACCGAAATCGCGCCGCCACGTACATCAGCCTTGATTGGTTCTTTGTATTGCAGATACGCAGGCAACGTGATTGACGCTGAAAGTGAACTCAGTTCCGGCCGATTAGCCACTTCAACATTCACGCCCTTGGTCAGGTCGCCAACACGAACATTCAATGTTCCTGTCTCAGTCTGCGGCGGCAACTTGAATTCGTAGTTCTGATTCTGTTTGCCTGCGTTCACCACAGGCTGACCTTCAAACTTCGCAGAGGCTGACGCTGGCGACCAGCGAGTTGATTCGGCCAGTTTTGCATCCAGTGAGAAATCTTCACCGTGCGGAACAAAGATCTTATTCGGCAGCCCATCAACCTGAGCAAACGTGTAACGATCTACATTTCGCCAGGGCATCAACCATCGAGACATCGCGTTGAAGCCAGCGGCTGGCACAATCGCGAGCGCCAGAATTGCAAGCACTGCGGGCACAGCGAGTGTCTTCGCCCAGAATCGATGCTTGGGTCGAGGAACCGCGTCGGAGAAATCTCGCTGACGTACAACGGAATCGACCTGATCAATCGCGGCTTGTGCAAGGCGAGTACTGCTGCCCAGATCTTTGTCGCTGTGAGCCAGCTCGACAATGCCCAACAGCTGATCACCCAGCGCGGGGAATTTATGTTTGAGCAGTCGTGCGACCTGCTCCATGCTGCGAGTCCCCCAGACCCAGCGATGGCACTTCAGAGGAAACAGGACTGCTAGTCCTACAGATCCTGACAGCAACAGGCTCGTGCGAATCAAGGCCGAGGTGTCAATGAAGCGGTCGATGATGAACACAGCCAGATAGGACAGGACGAGTCCAAACAGGCCCGCCAGAATTCCTTCGGCAATTTTGATGATTCGAACACGCTTCCGAAACTGTTCTAGTCGCTCACGTGTGGAATCCGGAAGGCTCAATCCTCGGGAACTCATAATGCGATTCTCCAGATCTCACACACACGGTTTGAACGACGCAAGCACTACTCGTTTAACGGCAAGTCGCAGGCGACTGCGTTTGTTCGCACCGACGCCTCCAGCTTGCGGTTAAACGGCTTCAACACAACAAACTCTCGTCGACGACTGTTGCCAGACTCATCGACACGCCTGTTTTGTCTTCCAAAATCCAGACTCTGTCACACAGCGTGGCCAAAGTATATCCCTGTGGGATCACCTTTGGGGAGTGGCAATCGATGCCCCGAAGCAATAAATCCCCGGCAAATGCGAAGCCCTTCGTCTCCATGAAGTGCCCATATTCTTCTCATTCCGCCCGTGTTTCCTCCGTAGTGACAAGAAAACTGAGTTCTCCCTGGCCCTGTTTAAAGCCTCTCTCCGGCAGAAGCTTTGGCCAGCAAACCGCACCAATTTGAGGCTTTAAAGGCCATTTCAACGACATGTTCTGATTCGCCTCCGCACGAGAATATGGCCAGGAATCTGTCTTGTCAGTCGTACCACGTTTGAAAAACCCGCAGGAATGATCGCGGTAGCGGTGTTTTGAACGCCGATGGTGTTTCACACTATACTGCGTCATCCCTTTCCATCCACTCCAGCGTTTTTGTCGCTGGTATTTTGTGTCTACCGAAAAAGGTGTGTGTTTCATGGTGTCTCCGATTCGTGTTGCCGTCACAGGCGCGGCAGGCCAGATTGGTTATTCTCTGATTTATCGCATTGCATCCGGAGAAGTCTTCGGACCCGATCAGCCTGTGATCCTGCATCTGGTGGAAGTGCCTCCAATCCTGAAAGCTCTGGACGGCGTTCACATGGAACTGGATGACTGTGCGTTTCCGACGCTGGCTGGCGTTGTGAAGGCCGACAGTGATCATCTGGAAGATGGCTTCCGTGACTGTAACTGGGTTCTGTGTGTCGGCAGCGTTCCTCGCAAGGCCGGTATGGAACGAGGTGATCTGATCCGCATCAACGGCCCAATCTTTACCAGCACTGGCCGCGCGATTGCTGCAGCGGCTGCTCCTGATGTTCGAGTGCTCGTCGTGGGCAACCCATGCAATACAAACTGTCTGATCGCGATGAACAACGCGAAAGGTGTTCCTTCTGATCGCTGGTTCGCGATGACCATGCTGGATCAGAACCGAGCGACCTCGCAGCTGGCTCAGAAGGCCGGTGTTCCTATCGCCGCTGTCAGCAATGTTGGTATCTGGGGGAATCACTCGGCAACACAGTACCCAGACTTCTTTCATGCGAAGATCAACGGCAAGCCAGCAACCGAAGTGATCACCGATCACGAATGGTTGAAAGGCGACTTCATCTCCACCGTTCAGAAGCGTGGTGCTGCGGTCATCGCCGCTCGAGGCGCATCCAGCGCGGCGTCAGCAGCGAATGCTGTTTTGGATACCGTGAAGGGCGTGATTCGTCCAACCGCAGCCGGCAGTTGCTTCAGCGCTGCAGTTTGCAGTGATGGCAGCTACGGCATTGAGCCAGGTCTGATCACCGGCTTCCCGCTGGTGAGTGATGGCAAGAAGGTTTCCATCGTGAAAGGCCAGACTCACAGTGAGTTTGCTCAGTCCAAGATCGACATCACGATCAACGAACTGCGTGAAGAGCGTGAATGCGTGAAGGACCTGCTGAGCTAATTGTTGAAAAGACAGCCTCATACGCCACCGGGTTTACCCCGGTGGTTTAACGGCCTCTGCACCACTTGGAGTTCGAGGTTCTCTGAAGCCTCCAACTGTCAGCGGCACTCACAAAAGCAGAAAACAAAGACGCCCTCCGAGTGATTTTCGGAGGGCGTCTTTTTATACACATTCGGCCGCTTGCAGGGGAAGCCCCGTCGACGTAGCGCCGGGTGTACCGTACCCCCGTCGCTCCGTCGACGGGATTCTTATCCAACGCAAACGCCTACAGCTTGCGAATCCCTGCCGTCAGTTCATCGTCAATCGCTGGCTCGCAAAACGCGACGCTCACTTCATAGCCACCGTTCGGATAGGCTTCTTTGGTGGGAATGTACCACGGGCCACCGTCGCCGTAAGCAGCCGTTGCCACGAATCGATCTTTGAAAAGTTCCTGCGCACGCAACTGGTATTCGATAAAGCTCTCGGCCGGTAGATGGAGCAACGTGATATCATTAATTCGCAGTGAGCTGAGCACGATCGGCATCTTCTTCTCGTGTCGCTTCAGCCACGCCAGTTCGTAAGCCGGACGATTGCGTCCCACAACAGTGTTCTGTTTGTTGCTGATGGCCGCCGCAAGTTGCTCTGCGTTCAGGGTCACGCGAGCTGGCGGAAGGATTTCGGCCGTTCGCCACTCTGCGTTCTCCACCGGCTGTCGCTGAATACTCTGCTCTGACGCGATAATTCCGTCGTAGATTCGCTTCGTCAGAATAGGCCGCATCTCTTTGGTGCCATCGTTGTACTTACCGGCTGAAATATTGCCGGCACAACCCGTGAAGTAAATATGAGTCGTCTCGGGCTCATCCTGCTGACGTTGTTTGCGAGCCAACCCGGTGAAGTCACTGGTCGCGCGTCCGTCACCGTAATAGCTCATCGGATGAGTTGCATAGTAGTGACAGGAAACCAGCTTCTTCTCACCGTTATAATAGGCCACTGTTTTGAGATAAGGATCAATCAACCCTTCCGTCATTGCTCGCAGCTTGGGATCCGTACAGGCACTGCCACGCATGCCGAGAATTTTCCCGGTTTCATCGACGTAGATTCGTCGATTTGAGGCCACTTCGACGACTTTGCCCTGGCCATGTCCGACATGAGTCACAGGCTCAGCCTTCGGGAGACTCTCCTTAATGGCCTGCCGAGCCTTGTCGAGACATTCCCGGAAGAAGGCAACGTCCACAATATGCGGCAGATCGCCTTCGGCAGCGACCAGGGCTTCGGCGTCGAGGCATGCCATTGGGGCGTTGTGCTGATGAACACAATGCACGGCGACGCGATCCGGAGTCGTCCCGGCCGCTTCCGCCATGGCTGTTCGCCACTCCAAATTAGCCTGATTCAGAATGCCGGTCCAGTCAACCGCGCAGACGACAACAGGATCACCGGCTCCCAGCAAGACGTACCCAATCGCTTCCAGCGGATCATCAACCGCTTCGATCGGTTTGATCCAGCCTCCACAGCAAGAGTGTCCCATTGGCGGCGTGACATCAAAGCGAAACGGAGCGATTCGCAGGGACAAACCTTTTGCATTCGAGGCAACCGGCAATGTTTCGGACAACGCCAGACTTCCCATTCCCAGCGCAACAGCACTGGCCGTGGAAGTCTGCAGAAATCGACGACGACGAAGTTTGGCCATGACGGATTCTCCTTCAGCCATTAAGAACAAGAGGCGGGATATCGGACAAGCGGCGGAATTGCATCGTGATCACTGCACCTCCATCTTGCAAGTCGCTGCAAAAACTCGTAGCGTGTGATCAAGTACTTAATTGCTTTGAGGGGCGAGGAGATGCCTCTCCTCGTTTAACGGCAAGCCGAAGGCGTCGGTGATTTGAGTTTGATTTTGTCGAGTGAGACCAGTGCAACGCTGACGCACCAGCTCCCTCAGGACAACGTGCAGGCCTGCTCTCGCACTGTGAGCCAGCCGAGCCATACGCAAATTCTAAGGCGCTGTCTCGCAAACACTCCAGCATCCAGGGTAATACAAAGGCATCAACCACTATGACTTCACCAACGCGGCGTGAGTTTCATCAGAAGACTCTGGGAGCATTGTTGACGTGGTCTCTTCTCGACACGCTGTTTGCCGGAGATGCGTTTGCCAGCGATGTTCGTCCGGTCGCATCTCAGTGGCTGGCAAAACTCAACACGATGAGTCTTGATCTGAAGGGGAAAAAGCTTGAACAATTGGAATGGCAGAAGCAAGTAGAAGAACTCTTCAGCCAAGTCGATCTTCCGGAGTTGCTGCAGTTCATTGATTTCGAAAAGCTGACAGCCAAAGTGAAATTCAAAGAGCGAGGCGAATTGAGCCTTCAGGCCACTTTGCCGGAAGTTGAGGGCCTGCCGACAAAACTTGTCTTCGGGCATCAGGTGTTTGCTCTGAACAAAGGTCGCTCGGTGGTTCCACATGGCCACGACAACATGGCCACTGCATTTCTGATTTTGAAAGGTAACTTCCACGGTCGTCATTTTGATCGACTGGAAGACGAAAAAGACCACATGATCGTGAAGCCAACAATCGATGGCTCATTCGCATCGGGATCTTATTCCACCGTGACTGACCTGAAGGACAATGTCCACTGGTTTACCGCCATGGATGACGGAGCGTTCATCTTCAATATTCACGTGATGAGCGTAAAGCCCGGACGAACCGGGCGAGTTTACATCGATCCGGCTGGAGAAAAGCTGGCCGGAGACAAGCTCCGCTGCCGCAAGATTAATCATGTTCAGGCAGAAATGCTTTACGGTTAATACCGCGGACACAATCTGATGCCAGATGACTGATGCGACAGGGATCGCCTGCTACACTTCCCCGGAATATTGTTCTCTGGTGAATCAGGCTCCCGGCGTCGTTTGAAAGAAATGTGTTGATCCGAATTGCTTTTGTCATCCCAACGCTGGATCAGTCCGGCGCTGAACGACAGCTCACTTTGCTGGCGATGGGGCTGCCACGGGATGAGTTTTCGGTTCATGTGATCGCGTTGAATCGAGGCGGCCCGTTTGCGGAGGAATTGCGAGCCGCAGGGATCTCCGTGGAAGTTCTGGGGAAGCGATTCCGATTTGATCCGTTGACATATCTGCGTCTGCGGAATGCACTGCGAGCCTTCAAGCCAGATGTTGTGCAGTCATTTCTCTTTGCTGCAAACTCCTACGTCAGGCTCCCGGGAATCGTACCTGCGCACTGTCAGGTCGTTGTGTCCGAACGCTGTGTTGATTCGTGGAAGAGTGGTTGGCAACTGGCGATGGATCGACGACTCATCGGTCGCACGAACGCGATGACAGCAAACTCTGCCAGCGTGGCTTCATTTTACGAAGCAGTGGGCGTCCCCAAAAATTTGATCACTGTTATCCCGAACGCTATCCCCAGTGTGCCCGCGAGATATACTCGGGATCAGGCTCGAGAAATTCTGGGGTTACGTCCCGAAGATCGCGTCGTTGGATTTTCTGGTCGGTTGGCTCCACAGAAACGATTGCCCGATCTGATCTGGGCATTTCAACTGCTGCATCAGGTCGTCGAGAATGCTCGCCTGGTAATCGTTGGTGGGGGCCCTGAACGAGATTCGCTCGCAAGTTTTGCCAGCCAACTGGGCTGTCGCGAAAAGATCGTTTTTACCGGACATCGAGCTGACTCGTGGCCGCTGCTGGCAGCTCTTGATGCTTTTGTCCTGCCCAGTGAATTTGAAGGCATGTCAAATAGCCTGATGGAAGCAATGAGCCTGGGAGTTCCCTGCGTCGCCAGCGACATCGCGCCGAATCTTGAGCTGATTACTCACGAAGAGACCGGACTGATCTTTCCACTTGGAAAAAGCCCCGAGCTGACAAAGGCTCTTGTGCGAGTTCTGCAATCTCCGGAATTAGCCGCAAAGCTTGGCAACGCGGGCAGGCAATTGATCGAGACTCAGCATTCCGTCGATCAAATGGTGAACCGCCACAGAGCTCTTTACAACCGGCTCTTGAACGCCGGGAAATGAAGAGAGCCCGTCGACGGAGCGACGGGTGTACGGTACACCAATCAGTCCATCAACGGGCTCTTCCCGTAACTATTCTTCGAACCACCCCGCCACCGGGCCCGCCCCGGTGGTTCAACGGCTTCTGCACCACTTCGTCATCATACTGGTGCAAAAGCCAATAAACCCCCGACGCAGGGTCGGGGGCGTTTTGATCCTCACCTGGCTATCGAGTTGCTGGCTCATCAGCCGCGGTTGCAGTTCGAGACGCCTTTTCAACTCGGCCACGAGATTCACCGGTCAGGAAGTTGTCAACTCGAGCTGACTTCTGCAGGCTTTCGAACGTCTCGCCGACAAGCTTCTGAACTTCGCGTTCTTCGAGTTCTGCGTGCAGCTGAGCTTCGACGTCTTCTGTTGAATGCTCAATCGGTTCTGTTCGACCTTCGTACTTCAGAATGACGTACTGACTTGGTCCCACCTGAATGATGCCGGATACTTCGCCGACTTCTTTGAACTGGAACGCGGCTTTCCGCAGTGCTTCATGAGTTCCCTCGGAATTCTTGCGAATCGGGGGAATCGTACCTCCGAGTGCTCGGCTGTTGGTTTCAACAGAATAGTCGCGAGTCAGGCTTTCGAAGTCATCAGGATTTGATTTGATCTTCTCCCACATTTCTGTGGCGCGGCGAGGATTGTCCAGCACGATCATACGAGCCTTCACTCGTGGACCGTAGTTGTCTTCGTAAGCCATCTTCAGCATTTCACGAGTGATCGTGACTTCTTTGCCCGCCAGCTTCTTCAATGCCAGCATTGGCCAAATGATATCGCGACGATACTGTTCAGCATTGAGTCCTCGTTCTGCTTCCAGCATCTTGTACCACTGATCAACAGCCAAACCGAATTTCTTGGAGATTTCAACAATCTCCTGATCAACTTCGGCTTCTGACACTGTCACACCATTCTCGGCACAGGCCTGACGAATGATGGTCCGGCTGATCATGTTCTCCAGAACTTCTTTGCCATGCTTGGCCACGCACTCTTTGGCCAGGGCTTCGTACGTGATCGCTTCACCGTTGACTCGGGCAAACGCTGTCTTCGTCGCTTCAGGCTCGGCAGGGACGGCCGCTGTTGCCGCTTTTTGCTCAGCCGCCTGGCTGCTGCGAGCACGCCAGACCTGCATGCCGATACCGGCGGCAATCACGATGACGAGCGTACCGCCAACCAGAACACTGCCGCGTCCCGTGCGATTTCGCATGACGGGTTTGTTGACGATAGATACGGATGCATCCTGCATGACGAAGTCTCCTGAGAAGTGAGTCATCTCGGAACGAAGAGGGTGAGAAGGAGAGAGAGGATTTTGGGATGGGTGTTGCCGATGAAGGCAACGTTCGCACGGCTCAAAAGGCCAGCATGTTCTGGTTCAGCATTTTCCACCGTTTTACGTATGGAAAAGTGCCCGATTAGACGGGGTTATACGGGTATTTTGAAAAACGGGTCAAGTTCGGTTTTTCCCTGCACAGTGTGCGTCCAACAGAATTGAGAAACCGGCAGATTCTGCTACAATTCTTGCTTGGCATACGTGCGACATAAATCATTGTCGCAAAAGAACTTGCGATTGCTCAGTCATTTTAGGAGATCTTCCGCTTGTCCACCGACAATCCTCAAAGCGACAGCAGTCTGCCTTTTGATCCTCGAGTGCTCCGGACGGACATTCAAAGTGAGATGCAGACCAGCTATCTGACTTATGCGATGAGCGTCATCATCAGTCGCGCTTTGCCGGATGTTCGAGATGGTCTGAAGCCATCACAGCGTCGAATTCTGGTCGCAATGAACGACCTGAATCTCGGCCCAACCGGTGGTCGAAAGAA
>CAIXQV010000489.1 GCA_903921605.1 uncultured Planctomycetaceae bacterium
ACTGATCAGCGAACGACTCCAGCACTGATGCATCGTTTTGGTCGATGGCATTCAGCAATAGTTGACGATCACCGCCAGAAATTTGGGCGTCAATGCGAGCATAAATCATTTCGGGCGGCCTCTGCGAATTTTCGCTTTTCTCATTACACGATGCTTCGAGTGTATCAACAGGCACTGCTGGCTGAAATGCTGCACCGCGTCCTTCAGTGAGTCGTCGGGCAGTCGAGGGCTTTTTATTGATGGACGGTAGGCCATCACCACGTCGCCCCCTGTTCCAGCTGACCTGCATCCGAATTCCTGGTATTGTTCCGTGACTGCCTGTAGTGTGATCGCTGTTCACTGTACCCCGCTTGCAGACTTTTGTAAACTTCTACAGCGATGATCGAACCCCGCGAAGGAAGTGGCATCCAATGAAGAAGTTGACTGACTACGTGAAGACAGCGGAGGCGGCTGAGATCCTTGGTGTTTCTCAGAATACTCTCCGAAAATGGGCTTCTGCCGGAGTGATCATGATGCGTCGAAATCCGGCTAATGGCTACCGACTTTTCAAGAGGGCCGATCTGGAGAGGTTTTTGAACAAAGTCGAGCGTCCCTTTAGGCCAAATTCTTGATGAGGCTAACTTGATCAAAACGCCACGTGGACAACAAGAAACGACCTTTCGCATTTCAAAGATGCTGCCGCCCAATGTCAAAGTCATCACCGATTCAAAGTAACTTTGCTCAGTTCGCTGAGCAAGACGAGCAGTTACTTCGCCTCGGTCTGCTGGCAGAACGGTATTTCCCCGACGATCCCAATACGTCCCTATTGAAACTTCGTCAGCTTGCAGAATTGCTCGCTCAACAAGTCGCAGCCTACCTTGGCATTTACGTATCGTCTGAGGAACCGCAGTTCGAATTGATTCGTCGACTTCAGGATCAGGGGATTTTTTCTCGCGAAATTGCTCAGTTGTTTGGCGAAGTGCGTCGAGCTGGAAATGCCGCCAGCCATGCAATGGTCGGAGACCACCGAACAGCTCTAGCGGCCTTGAAAATTACTTGGCAACTTGGCGTATGGTTCCACCGCACTTTCAAAGACGCAAACTTTAAGTGCGAAGCTTTCATTCCGCCGAAGGCTCCTCAGAATGAAACCGACGACCTACGTAAAGAACTTGCCAGACTCGACGATGAGCTGAAAAAGTTTCAATCTGTCCATCACGAAGCAGTCCTACAATTGGACGCAACGGAAGCACAACTGCGTGCGGCACGCGATGAACAATCTTTCTGGGAGCAAATGGCTCAGGAGGTTGAACAGTCAAAAGCGGAACTTCAGAGGCGGCTGGAATCTGTGCAAGCTGAGGCAGCAGCTCAGCCCAAGGAGAAGGCGAAGTCGCAGGTCGTCGCGTTTGTTGCAGCAGCCAAGACGGCCGCCGCCGCCGTTCATCTGGATGAAGCTGAAACACGAAAGCTGATCGATCAGCAACTTTCACAGGCTGGCTGGATCGCAGACTCTGGGACACTTCGTTACGGCAACGGTACGCGACCTGAAAAAGGCAAGAACCTTGCCATCGCCGAATGGCCAACAGCCAACGGACCTGCCGACTATGTCTTGTTTGTCGGACTGGTCCCGATGGCCACCGTCGAAGCAAAACGCAAGAACACTGATGTTTCCGGATCATTGCAGCAGGCAAAGCGGTATAGTCGCGGCTTTCTTCCAAGCGAAGAAGTTTCCTTGCACCCCAGCAACTGGGGGGAGGAAAATGAGTATCGAGTGCCCTTTGTGTTTTCGTCTAACGGTCGCCCATTCCTGCGACAACTCGCTACAAAAAGCGGTGTTTGGTTTTGCGACATCCGACTTCCAGTAAATCTTGGCCATGCACTCGACGGTTGGTACACACCCGAAGGTTTGACGGCCCTGCTGAAACGCGATGAGACGGCGGCAAATGAGCAGCTCAAGTCGGAACCCTTCAACTACGGGTTCCCGTTGCGAGATTACCAGCAAGCC
>CAIXQV010000490.1 GCA_903921605.1 uncultured Planctomycetaceae bacterium
AACGGCAGGGCGTCAGCCCTCCGAGTGATCACGACATGTTGAACGATTTGTTTCACCACAGAGGTCACAGAGAGGAATCGTAGAGCAAAGCAAGACCTGACTTTCCTCTGCGTTCCTCTGCGACCTCTGCGTTCAAAAAGTTCTGCTGTCCTGCCGCTTCTGTGAATCCTCTGTGCTCTCCGTGACCTCTGTGGTGAAAACGCCCTCTTCGCCTCCCCCCGGAAAACAACCTCCCGAACACCCGTGTCTCCTGTTTCGGGACAAACAGCCCGCATTCCTCGCGAATGCCGGGCTGTTTGTCTTTTGTGGGGCAACGGAAAAGATCGTCTTCGTCCTATCGCCGTTTCTTGGGGCGAACAATCCAGACCGCGATTCCGATCACAAGAAGAATCGGGAACAGAACCTTGATCCTGTTAACGAATACAGCCAGCAGCACGAGCACCGCTAGTCGTCCGCGTCCAAGACCGTTCCAGACCGTTGGTCGACGACTGACCGGAAGGCACAGCCAGAGTGCTCCCAGCACGATTCCGATTCGAAGACAGGCGGCCGGCCACGCAGAATCCTGATAGCCGCCCCAAAGACCATAGACGGACAAAAGCCCACACGCCAAAGCGATGATTCCAACTCGGCGACGGCGATCAACTAACAAAGCAGGCTGATCAATAACTGGGGCCTTACCGGACATCGTGTTTACTTTTCGAGTTCCAGATAGAGCGGTAAATGCCGGTAGTAGACTTCCAGCATCAACAGATTCAAGCATGTCAGATAATGACGACCACCGCCATTAGCCCATTTGTCAGGCGAAGGTCGAGAAGGATCCCAACTGCCGCTGACCGATCCCTCTTTACTCTGAGTCGTCACGAGCAGATCTCGTAAACCATTGTTCCACTCGTTCCAATGATCTCCCTGCATGTGAAACATCACCTGCGTGGCATAGTACCAATAGTAGGCGTCACGCTGGCCAAAATCGGGCAAACGTGTTCGCAGATAATTTGCACCGGCAATCAACTGAGCGTCTTCGCGTTTGGCTCCCAGATATTGCCGCATCAGCAGTCCTTCCGCAGTCATGGCAGGGCTGACTTCTTCTCTGGGATGATAACTAAACTGCCCGGCAGCCGACTTGCTCTCCACAGAATCAAGCCAGCGACTCACTCCCGTGTAGGCCTCTTTGGGCACTTTCAGTCCCGCCATTTCACCGCTCTTAAGAGCCATCAATTGCCAGCCGGAAACCGACGTGTCCGATTCAAACTGTGGACGGTATCTCCATCCTCCGAACTCCTTATGTTGCGACTCGACAATAAAGTCCAAAGCCTTCTGGGCAGGGGCTCGCAGGGCAGGATCTTTCGTCAGTCCATACGCTTCACAAAGCGCGATCGACGCTATTCCGTGGCTATAAAACCAGACATATTTGGTTTCATCAGCAAACAGATCTCCATCCGGCTTCTGATGTTCTACCAGCCACTTCATTCCACGATCAACGACTTCCTGATGCTTTCCAGACTGATGAGTATATCCGGCTCCCAGAAACGCCAGCAGACTCAACCCTGTCGCCGCACTATTGGACACAAAGCTGCCTTCACCGAGCGACTCAGACGTCTCCCCGGGGAAATCATCAATACTCCAATGTCCATCAGGATATTGATTGCGAGTAAGCCACTGCAGACCTCGTTCAACAGCCTCTTCAGAATCCTCTGAACCTCCAAGCGTCTTCGCGGCTTCACGACGTGCATCTGTTGTTCGCATCGAAAGACTCTCAGGGATTGAGGCCTCCGGTGAACTGCCACGTCCCTGAACCGACCGTTTTGCCAATCCGGCAATCGCTTCCGCCGATGCCAACGACGGCCGATCAGCCCCAACACCCTTACGTCCTGATGGAGTCGTCATTCGTGAACTCAATGAAGGATCTCCAGCGGTACCAACTCCGGAAGACGCCGGAGCAGGTCCGCTCGCTCCCGGCAATCCTGCAGATCGTCGAGGCAGCGCACGGGTTCTGGGACCAGCGACAGCAGCAAGTCCCGCAGAAGCCGCCTGCGGGCCAGCAATCACCAGAGCACCACCTTGTTCCGCTGCAATAGCTTCTTCGGTTAAACCCGGCAAAGCCCCCATGGATTTCGATCGTGCCAAGCCGGGACCACGTCCGCCCGCAAAGCCGTCCGTGACTGAAAGACGAGCATTCGGTTCTGTCCCACGTGCCCCGTCGATGCCTCCGGTTGCGGCTTTCATCAGCCCGGATGCTGCAGTCGAAGAGGGCACCACTCCATTTGATCCGGTTCGACTTTGGATCAATGCCCCCGGCTCACCCGTTGCTCTCCCGGTCGGTAATCCGCTGCTCTGGCGCCCGGTTGCAGTTCGCGCCGGTCCGGCAATCATCCCTTCAGCCGATGGTTTGGTTCCAACTCCGACACCACTCACGCCGCTTTCACTCGCCGCCGTTCCAACAGCTTCAGCACCGAAACCTGAACGTCGTCCCGGAGCAATCGACAAGCCTGCTTCGGTGCCCAACCCAGGCTTGGCCGCACCAACAGACTGCGATTTGGCAACCTTCACTCCCGATGGCGAATTCTCCGCGACACTTGTGCCCAGCGATCCATTCGCTGCCTCAATCTCACCCGCCGCCATGGCCCCGCCCGGTACTTTTGCCGCTGTCGTCCTCTGTCCAGAGCGAGAGTTTGCAGATTCCGCAAACGTTGGTGCGGAGACCTCACCGGTCGCCGAGACTTCAACGTTTTCAGCAGCAGCACTACTTGACGCTGCCTGTGCGGCAGACACTTCCGAGCGTGCCATCACGGCAACTCCGCCATCAGCCGGAGCACCTCCAGCATCTTGGTCCGCTAGCGACGACCGAGATGGAACCTGCGCTCTGACAGTCGGCTCAACAGACGGAGATGCGACATCGGCCTGCATGTTCGATTCCGCGGCCGACGCAGGATTGGCCGAAGCCTGGCGACTGATGTCTGTGCTTCGCTCCTTCAGATTCGATTGAGCCGCTTCTTTTGATGCAATCTGAATCTCTTCAGGCTTTGACTCAACGGCATCGGCTTTTGCAACCTCTCGTTCTGCAGCAGCCGCGTCGACGGTTTCAGGAGTCACCGTGGCATCACTGCGATTCGCGCGAATCTGGGCGGCCTCAATCTGCATTTCCGGCGAATCGCTATTGTCCAACTGACGCTCAGTAACCGGAATTTCCGCCGCCGATTTATTCTGCTCGACCTGATCCTCCAGTTTCACATCTTCAGCTGAAGCTGCTGCTGCGACATCCGGAGCTGCGATGGCTTCCGGCTCTTCAATCTCACCCGCTGTCGCCTGACGTTGCATTTGCTCCGCAGCATCAGCAGCGAGCTCAACTTTCTCGCGACGTTCCGGCGTCTCTGCTTCTTCTGCAACCTGAAGCAATTCAACAGCCTCCGACTCCGCCTTTTCAGCTTCAGCGATCGTCATTTCTGAACGCTCAGGCTCAAGCTCACGATCAGGTGTCTCGGTCTCATTCTGCTGGAGCCACGCTGCGGCAGGATCCGGTACGTCACTGGTGGCGTGGTCCGGCAGAGTAAACTCTTCACGGGGGATCTGTGAGAGATCAGCAGCCTGTGCAGGTGTTGGCAACGGCCCTCGAAAATCCACGGTTGTCATCGACAGACACAAGAGAAAATGAATCAGCAGGCTCAGAGCGATCGCCCACTGCAACCGGCGTTTGATCACTCCGCGAACCAGAAACGTAACCAGAAGCAACATCGCGATCAGCGCGAACGCCCACGCGATCTGACCTGAAAGGTGCTGCATAACGGGCAACGGAACAACACTGGCATCGGTGAAAACAGCCGCCATGCCCTGCAGAGAAACAATTCCACAGGCGACAGAGACACCTATGGCGACGAATATTCTCAGTCGCTGAGCAGTTGTCAGCTCGTTCAATTCTTCATTCGAAAGCTGAACAAGATCTCTCACTGCTCGGGCCCCTCCTTGGCGACCTCCGGCGGAATCACCGCCACTCGATAGTCGCGAATTCCAGCCTTGTTACAAAGACTCATAACCCGTGCGATGTACTTCCAGTCGGATCGTTCGTCCCCCCGAATCACGACCGGCTGGTTTCCAGGATTATTCGTTCCTGCCCGCTGCAGTCGTTCCGCCAATTGGGCCTCATTGTGCAATTCACCAGCCACATAGTACTGACCATCAACGTTTATGTTGACGACCATCTCACGCGGTCGCATCACCATCGGCATGGCGGCCACGGCATCCGGCAACGTAGCGTCAAGCGATCCTTCGCCGGAAGCCTTGGACTCTTCTTCAAATCGACTGGCCACCATAAAAAACAGCAGCAACTGAAAGACGCAGTCGATCATGGGCGTCATGTCGATTAAACGCTTGCTGGCTCCCTGTCGATTCTTATAGCGAAACCGCATTGCTACGACTTCTCCCTGACACCTGGCGAGGCAGAGGCCGTCACTGTACGAAGCGCACTGCGATCATCAATCGTAGCATTCATTTCCCCACTGCCACTTTTTGAGGATGATGTCGATTCCGGACGAGGTCCGGTCCCCTTCAACAGAACTCCCGACGCATCACTCTTCCGGGTCACTCGCCATTTGCCTTCAAACCGTTCAAACAACGGCACGATCTCATTAAAAACATCTTCCATGCCCCGCAACAGGCGTTCAATTCGCCCCTCAAGCATATTGGCAATCACAATCGCCGGAATTGCGACAACGAGTCCGGCAAACGTCGTAATCAATGCCGTGTAGATCCCCTGTGCAAGTTCCTGCCCCTTGGCGGTTCCTGTGGAAGTCGAAGCACTGATGACCATAAAGGCCATGATCATTCCCTGCACGGTTCCCAGAAGGCCCAGCATCGGCGAAATGCTGACCGCCACATTGATTGGGCGAATGTTCTGAGCCATCTGGTCAGCTTCCCGACCGACCGCATCTTCGACGGCTTTCTCCAACTCTGCCTGAGGTCTCCCGACCTTCAGGATCGCCGCCTGCAGAACCCGCGCTAACGGGGAGCGATACGTCAGGCAAACATCGTAAGCCAGTCGAGGATCGATACCGCTGCTCTGCTGATTTAACTTCTGCAATCCGACCAGGAGCCCGGGAGGGATAATCAGATTTCTTCGTAGCCCAATTCTTCGCTCAATGGCATACGCCATGACAACGATTGAGCACAACGCAATCGGGATCATAAACAGGCCACCCTGAACGGCCAGATCCCATAAAAACGGCAATGGCTGAGGTATCCCCAGCCGCACAAGTTCATCAGACACGTTTCGGGTAAAAGATTTCGCTTCCGCCGTCGCATCCGAAGATGAATCTTCGGGTGCGACATTGCCCTGCGGTCCATCTGAGATTTGACCAGATTGATCAACAGGAGCGGAAGACTCCTGCGCCGCAGCCGGTGGCAGAGTAACGCACAGAAAAACCAGAGAACCAAAAACAATCAGCGAAGTTCGCATGGAACATCCTGAGAGGCCATTAATGAGGTACTTCATGGTTCAGTTTCGCCTGAAACAAATTGCAATTCATTTCCTGTGCTGACCCGCAGGTCACAAAACTCTATGCAGCCGGACATGTCGCTCGCTACTAACTTGACTGCCATCTTAGGGACATTTCAGGATGTAGACGATTTTCTCCGAATTCTCTCCGGCTGTTTTCTGTGTTCCAGCCGCGAAACAGCAAACTCAGGCTCTTTAGAGAACGTGTTCCTCCGGAGCTGAACGGCCCCCCTGTGCATCGTCTATCGCCGACAATGTGATCCCGCTGCTGACGAAGCCCCACTACGCCACAACCTGAACTGTTCGTGCTATTCGGGTGTTTTTCCGAGTTTCCCAGGACTTCTCTGCGGCTTCGCACAAGCGCCGAACATAAACGCCAAATCTTTGGAAAGCTAACCTATTTTCGACATCGCTGAAGCCGAACCCCATTTCCCTCAACAACCAGTTCCAGCAGAATATCCTGCAATTGGGAGCAAAGTCGAGTTCTATGGCGTTCCAGATAAATATGCTTGCTGCCGGGATCAATCTCCAGAAAGGCCTCCGTACTTAGACGGTGTTTATGGGCTCTCCAGAACGCCAAAAACATTGGGATGTTCACGGTCCCCCGAAGTTTAATGCTCCCATCCTGATCAGTTCGGACGATTAACTCGTCTCCTAATTGCTCAATTGTCGTTCGCAGCAGGTCACTTCGAAGCGGAACTTCAGCCGCTCGGTAAGCCTGTTTTTTCGCCCAATGCTCCACAGCCACCACGGCTTCTTCAAGCTCCATAATCCCTGAGAACTGAACAGGACTCTTTGTCTCTACGGCCTGCCGCACAGCTTCAATCAGCGGTTGCAGCATTCTGTATTTCATGCGAGTCTCAGGAATTAGCCTGCGGTATTCCCACAGTGCACTGTCATCTGCGACCAGGATCTCCAGCACTTCCGCACCATTCCCGGGAGCAACGGTGTAATCACGAGCGATGCCGACCGACGCAGCATCACGGGCTTCAAAGACGTTCTTGTAGATAAAGTCCAGGCGACGGCGAAGATCTTCAGCAAGGATCTCTGGCGACTCAACCCACTGCTTGCCCTGTGACTTGGCTTCTCGATTTGACATATGCGAACTACGGTCTGAAATGGCCTATAAGCCCGCCGGACAAATACTGGCGGCTTCATCAGAGGTTGACTCTCATGAGTCCGATGAATATCACCGGATCTTACAGACTCCCATGATCCAGACGAAAGGCTCGAGGTAGAAGTTCGCTCAGGAGTACCACTTCCGGGTCATTGTCGCCCGCGGAATCGAGATTATCAAGAATTACGGGCAATTGAGGGCTGAACTCCATCAGAAACTGACGACATGCCCCACACGGGACCGGCACTCCGGTCAACGAAATGCAGATGGCTCGAAAGTTCCGATGCCCATGAGCTACCGCTGAGCAGACTGCCACTCGCTCCGCACAAATCGTCAAACCGTACGAGGCATTCTCAACATTGCATCCTGTGAAAATCTCTCCGGAGCCCGCCAGAACAGCGGCCCCCACATGGTACTTCGAATACGGAGCCCACGCTTTTTCCCGCACTTTGCGTGCCGCATCGCGCAGAGCAATCCATTCCGGAATCCGGGCCAGCGTCAAATTCATCGGTCACTCCCGTGCAAATGAAAGTTGATGCCGACCATCGCGAAATGTTAGTGGAACGGGACGATCGTCGACTCGACATTTCGGATGCTGCAAGAGTTCTTCTCGCAGGTCCTCACTGACATACAACGATTCGAGATGCAGCGTATTGGGGATGAACATCCAACGCTGCGCGCCATATCGATCAGAAATCATCCGCATCAAAGTTTCATCATCCGCGATAGTTGCCGGAATCTTCGCTCGATCCATATCACCCGTCGTCAAAGTGTTGATCAACGTTTTGTGCTCATCGATTGCTGAGCGAAGCCTTTGCGTAATGAAATCCGAATTCCCGACTCCAATTGCATTTCCCTGACTGGATGCAGAAAGCGATAACGCTGCAATCGTCCGAATGCGTGGCGTCGTCAGGTCTTCGAACCCCGGCAGTCCGCGTCGTCCAATGACATTTGTGTCCATCCCCGTCCCGCTATAAGTCTTACCAATCGAATCCACAACCAGCACATTCAGGTCTTCGACCGGCAGTCGCGGGAAGTAACTGCGATGATGTTCCAGTAATGCCGCCTCACGTCTCAGAATATCCTGCGGTGCAATGGCATGAATCTCTGCGGTTTCATCGTAACCATCTTCAAGGATGCCGACGCCCGCAAAGATCTTTCCCGAGTCCAGCACGAACTGTCCCATCTCCAGCAGCATATCCTTCATCGCACCAGCCCGCGCGGAGTGAAACGTGCGTGCCGAGCGAATCTTGCCCATACCGACCACCATCATCTTGGTCAGTCCACTCTGAATCGGCCCTGCAAAGCAGGTGTGCAGCTTGATTCGATTGAGCACAAGCACGCCGTCGGCTTCCAGACAATGCCGATCCATGAACACCGAACCAGTTCTGACCTGGCCAATCTCAGCCACTTCCATGCTGCTGCGGATCGGCATCCCTATCGTGGCTTCGGTGATCCCCAGCGACTCAACCATCGCTCGCTGACCGTCGGCTGTTGCTCCATTATGCGACCCCATCGCCGGAACAATGAAGGGCAGGGCACCATGATCCTTCAACCACTGACCACAAGCTTTCACGATCACCGGCAAATTGCAAATTCCGCGACTACCCACGGTGATCGCAATGTCGCCGCGCGGTACGGGAAGTTTGAGTTGTCCCAACTGTTGAAAAACGGCGGCAGGGATGTCCTTCAGAGGACTTGAAACCAACTGCTGCGAAACTTTATAGACATTCATCATGAGTGCCACGTTCCCGTCATGCGGCCGACAACAGGCTGAGATTCCTGCACATGAGGCGAACCGGCCTGCACTTCGCGATAGACCTGAATAACCTCATCCAACATGCGTGTTTCATTAAAGCGATCACGAATCAACTGCTGCCCGGCAGCCGCAATGGTGCGAGCACGCTCGCGATCCTGAAGTAGTTCAATAATTCGATCGGCCAGACTTCGACTATCTGAAGGCGGCACAATCAAGCCAGTCACATTATCCTGAATAACGCTGACAACTCCGCCCACACCAGAGGCAATTACAGGACGCCCCAGAGCCATCGCTTCCAGCATCATGACTCCCAATCCCTGCTGCAGCGAAGGAAGACAGAAAATATCGATTGCGGAAATGTAACCGGCCATAGAAACACCGCCGTCCACAAACGTCAGACGCCGCGACAGCTCAAGAGACGAAGCCAGTTGCCGAAGACTCCGCTCCTCCGGTCCACTCCCTGCAATCACCATACGAATGTTATGCCCGGCTTCGATAACACGATGACAAGCTCGTAAAAAGAAGGCGGCTCCCTTCACGATCTCCAATGGACCTGCCATTCCAATAACAGGAGGACGATTATCGTCAAGCGGAAGACACACAGTCGAATTCTCCGGCACCGCAACCCCCGGCAGAATCACTCGTCGCTCAACGCCGTCAAGGAACGGAGATTCAGGAATCTGCGCCTGCACGCTCTCGCTGACGCAAATGATCGCTTTCAATTCCGGCGTTGGGGCTTTTAGAGTCAGCGAAGCAGCATCAGTCTGATCACCCAGACTGACAATCAGCGGTCGATTCAGCTTGCGAGCCAGCCGAATCCCCTGAGGAAGCAACCTGGAATCCTGCAGATGAATCACATCCGGCCGCTGTTCCTTCAAGTCTCGATACAGCGTTCTCAGAACAAGATGGCCCCACACAGGGAAATTATAGCCCTGAATCGTGTGAAGTCTGACGCCCTGCAGCAACGATTCATTCAGCCCTTCGCAGCTTGTACAGACCAGAGCTGTGTCAAACTCCCGCTTCTCCAGCCCATGTGCGAGACGAAGCGTCAGCAGGGACGAACCACGAAAAGACATTTCGGCGTCGAGCAACAGAATGCGTTGAAGACTGTCAGCCATAGGATTCGCCGAAGTGCGGTACAATCAAACTCGTTGTCGAAACTCGGGAAGAGGATATTCAGGCAGCGGAACTGTCTGAGCCATTTCAAACAGCTCCTGAAGCCGCAACCATCCACGAGTGACCAATTCTGCTCTCTGTCGTGAGTAATCCGCGTCGAATAATCGCCGATCAAAATCACCCTCAACCACAACCGGTTCGAAATCCGGATGGTCAATAAACTGGGCTGTCACCGGATTACATCTAAGATGTCTCTCCGGCGCAGCCAGCAACGATTTTGCGGCGATTTCCCCGATCACGAATCGCAGGTACAGATCACTCTCGCGGATGTTTTCTACTTCATCCCCGCAGACGTCGCAGAGATATCCCTGATCACAGCGTGCCATGAAAACAACTCTTTTGCTTCGCCCTCAGAAGGTCCCGGTCCTGTTGATCGGAATTTCACTGAGTTCAGGTTCCCAGAATCTTCTCTCTCAGTGTTGTCAGAATCTTAACGGCCTGACCGATGTCAGCCTTCTGACGTACCGGATCCTGAGGAATCTCGCGTTCGATTGTCAGCGGACCCGTGTAACCAATGGTCAACAATGTCCGCAGATAATTCTCCATGCCAACATCGCCGTCGCCCAGAGGAACTTCCTGTCCCCACCCTGTACCACGAACTTCAACAGGAGCCCACTTGGCATCCTTGCAGTGAATACTGCGAACGAGATGACCCACCTGCTTCAAGGCAGCAATCGGCTCACCAGTCCCGTACAAAATCATATTGGCCGGATCAAAGTTGATGAACAGATTGTCGCGCTGGACATCACTGATGAAGTGCAGCAGATGATCGGCAGATTCCTGACCAGTCTCCAGATGCAGGTTCTGTCCGTTGGCCTTGATGTGGTCGAGCAGATCTCGAGTCACAGTGATCAGATCTTTGTAGCTGGCTGAAGCGGAATCTTCCGGCACGAAACCAATGTGCAGAGCAACCGTGTTGCATCCCAGCAGCTTAGTGAAGTCACTGATCTCTTTCATTTCCTGAACGCGAGCCGCGCGAGTGGCCTCTGGAACGAGTCCAACTGTCTTTGCGGTCGTCGCGATGTCAGCGTAACTTTCGCCTTCAAACCCACCAAACACGGCCGTGATGGTGATGCCTGCGTCCGAACACTTCTTCAGGAACGCAGCGGCTGCAGCGGGATTTCGAGTTCCCGCGTGTGGCGCATGAACCTGAATCGTTGGAACTCCCAGTTCACGAGCAACCTCCAAATGAACGCCCAAACCCGCATCAATCGAAGCAAAAACACCAATAGGCCATTTCGACATGAATCTCTCCACTGCCGCTGAATTAAGTCACAAATTGTTTCAGGGAGCGCCGCTACGGCACATCCACTCCGCCATGTTGGCGTGCCTCGCCCGGGAACGCAACCGTCTGCGAAGAATTCCGATCCCAGCAGTGTTTCGATCAGTGTGAGGAAATCCCGGCCTGAATTAGATCCAAAATCTGATCAGCAATATTTCTGACGCTGTTTCTCGGCCAGACCGGACACGAAAGTCCGCCCACAGCATCATCGGAGACAACAGCACGAATCGCGGAGTCTGTAGCAGCATACGGTTCTTCACTGACAACACTCCGCCAGACTTCGATGCGTGGTGCCGCGGAACTCAGATCTCCCTCAACAAGAATTAAAGAACAGTCTGCGAACAAAGACTCGAACTGTTCGTACCGTCGCTCCCCGCGAAGTTCACGATCCGACGGAATAAACATAGCTGTCATTTGCGGCGACAGAATCCCCACGGCCGCCGCGCCTGCTTCGCGATGCAAATGAGAATCCTTGCCCGGCGTATCAAGCTCGTGATGGTGATGAGTATGCTTAACTGTTGCGACCCGAATCCCTCGCGATGTGAATTCACGGACCAACTCACAAACCAGAGTCGTCTTCCCTGAGTTCTTTCGCCCCACAATATGCACTCGGGCTGGCTTTGACTGAGATTCTGTCTGCATGTGACTTCTTTCCCGGTTCTCTCTTCACTGAGAGCCTACTTCACTCAGCCATACAGCCATGACGGGACTGCGAATTCAAGGAGAGACTCCTTGAGGCTGCTCAGTTCTTATCAAGAGCTGCAAAGCCAATTTCGACCACTTCGACAGGCAAAAACAGCTCGTACAGGGGACTCCTTGATTTCCTGCAAATCGTTCAGGAGTGACTCTCCAGATCTCAAAGGACGGAACATCAGTCTCTGAATCTTAGGTTATAACGACAGCCCACAGATATCGGCCCGCCTTAGCTCGGGGTTTTGGCGGAGATATTCCGAGAAGTCCGGTTACGCTAAAGAAAGCGGCTGGGCTCGTTCGATGAAGACGAGGGATCTCGCATGATGCGAGACCGGCAGTTATTGCCGATCAATGTGTCGGCCACGGACGGGGTGGTTATGTACGAAACAAATTTTGGATTCCATCGCCAGCCCTTTCAATGTGCTGATCTGACTCGGGCATTCTTTATCTCCGAGTCCATCCGCAGCATTATTCCCCAGTTGCTTCACGCCCTGCGCTCCGATCTGGGGATCGCAGTGCTGACAGGACCAGCTGGTGTTGGAAAAACCTCGCTGCTGAAACATCTGCAGATTCAGCTCGCTCATGAAGGACGAGCCGTCCTGTGTTCAGGCGCAGGACTGGAAACTCCGACCGAAGTTCTGCAAACCCTGCAGGCCGCATCATTCTTGAAAGCCGGAGAAAGTTCGTCCGAATCCGCATCGTCAGTCGCAGTGCGAAGTCGCTGGACGGTCGTTGAACAGATGCGGAAGACGACGGAATTCTGGGGTCCCATTCTGCTGCTGGTCGACGATGCTCAGCTTCTTTCCGTGCCCGTATTGAACGAACTCCGCGCCTTCACCGAAGAGGAATGGAACGGCCGCGCGCTGGTTCGCTGTCTGATCGCCGGACCGCTGAACCTGGAAGAAGAATTGGCTCGGCCCGCTCATGCGGATTTCAGCCGACGCGTTCGCTGCCATGCCTTTCTGGAACCGTTGTCGTCCAAAGAATCGCTCGAATGCCTGAATCGCCACCTATCAGTCGTCGGCGGAAAACTAAGAAATGTCTTTACTCCGCAGGCCCTCGACCTGATTGCTGTCGCGAGCGATGGATTGCCTCGCTGCCTGACTTTGCTGGCAGATGAATCGTTGGTGGTGGCCGCAGAGCGATCAACGAAGGTTGCCGATGAGGATTGTGTTCGCGCGGCACTGACACGTCTGCAACATTTGGCTTATGCATGGAACACATCGCCGCTGGTTTCTGATCATCAGAGCAGTCCGGCGGAACCAGATTCTGAGTTGCCAACAACTTCGGCAAACATGAAAACGTCACACACTTCGACGACTGTGACTCATGTGGCCGCCGGCATATTTGAGTTCGGTGCTCCCGGAGTTATCGAGTTCGGTGCCAAATCCTCGACCGATTCTTCGATG
Source organism: uncultured Planctomycetaceae bacterium (assembly GCA_903921605.1). The sequence continues at coordinate 12,922 of CAIXQV010000490.1, forward strand.
TCTCGTGCAGCATCGGTGACGGTTAATCCTGCCGAGATCGCAGTTTCCGAGCTGCCCGGAAATCGTAAGCCGGCAGCAGCACCTTCCCTGACAACGACACAAAAGTTGAGTCTCGGAGCCATTGAGATCGGATCCACTCAGGCTCAAACTTTTGAAGTCGGCCATCGCTATCAGCCTGATGCCCTGGAGGCTTCTGACGCAGTCGAAATGGATGCATTTGCGTCCAGCTCCGTTGAAAGCGACGAAGCGTTGTCTTCACAAGATACTCAGGAACTGAACTATCGAGACTCGTTTCACGAACACATGGCAGAATTTGATGCCGATGCCGACACAATGTTGCTCGGTGTGCAAACGACTTCATTCGAAGACCAGACACAGCCAGGGGTGGACGGTCAGAATGCTGACATTGACTCCACAAGTGTCGAATTCCAGAGCACGATCTCGTCGCAGCACGTTCATTTCATGCACAACCCAGCGGATGCAATCCCCTCTGCAGAGTCATCGCCGGTTTCTGCCGACGCGCAGGAACAAATGATTCGCAGCGCGATCGGGGCTGATCTTTCAAGTCGGCTCCCTGTTTTCGATCGCTACACATGGATTGCACTGGGACGTGAAGTTCCCTCGGGAACATATTCTGTCTCTTCAGCATCAGACATGCAGCGGGTCACGGACAATGAATTTGGCGCACACGATGAATGGCTGACAAAAGATTCGCTCCAGAATGCTCTGGCGTTCGACAGGATTCCTGTCAGCCGGACAAGTGATGCAGACATCATGATGATGCTGAAATCACATCAATTGGAACCAGATCAGGGTGAGTTTGTAACATTTCGTCCCGCGCCTTTGTTTGGACACGGAGCGACGGAAACAACGGAGCTGCAGAACAGAGAGATTGCCGCAACAAGCTTTGCTTCGACTCCTTATGCAAGCGTCGAGCCGCGTAGCCAGCAGAATACGCCCATGGTGTCAGATGATGACGTCATCTCTGATGCCAATCGTCAGGTGATTCAGGATGCGATTCGATCAAGCCTGCTCGCAAGCCTCGCAGAATCTGCTTCAGTAATGCCTGCCGTGGACGCGTTCGACGTTACGGAGTCATTCGAAGTTGCGGACTCATTCGCAACCCTGGATGGCCCGCTGAATCCTGTCTATCCGGGTATCACCGAACAGTTTCAGGTAAACGGCTGGCATGACGGTCAGCTCATCTTCACTCCCCCGTCTGCAGAACAGACTGAGTTGTTGGCATCGCTTTCTGCTAAGGAAGTAGCTCCGGAGCAGGAACGCGTTTCACTGAACTTCGAAGCCGCAAGACTTGCTCGCGACGGCCAGTCGCAGCCCTCCCGGGAATTCGCCGGAGCACCTCATCGCGAGTCTGAACCTTCTGCTCCAATATTTTTTTCACTGCCCGGCGAAGTTCGCACGCTGGAATGGGATCTTCGCGGCGATTTGCTGAGCACTGATGATGCCGGCCCGCTGGCTGATACGCTGGCATCGTTGAGAGATGAAGTAACGAAGTTCCAGAAAACAGGTCGCATCACTTCACCTGATGATTCTCAGTCGACACTGCCACCCGACGAGTTCAACTCCGGGAAGTCTGACGGATCGCTGGAAAATCTCGTCACCAATGCCAGAAATCGGCTTGAGTCGTTTTCGCAAGCTGATGTTTATTCGTGCGAGCATGTTCCTTTGTCAGCCGCGATCGGCTCGGCGACTGATGCTGCAATCCTGACTGAGCCTGTATCACAAACATCAGGCGTTGAACGCACCGTATTGCCTTCAGAATCCGCAGTCCTGCCGGAAGCGACGTCATCACCGGCAGACAATCGTTCGCCCACAGGGGCAGCAGAGCCGAGGGATTTCAGCCCTCGTTATTCTCAGTTGTTCACGAAGCTTCGCCAAGTGCGTTCCAGAGCTGCCGGAAATCGGTAAGAATCCGGCAGGGAATCTCAACCGGATGAATTTCGGAGTGTTGTGAAACGCCATGCAGACGGAAACGACTTCGTTGCAGTCAACCGGAACTTCGCGGGGTGTCAACTCGTTTGATCAGCCTGCCGATGCATCCTCGCTTTATCGCTACTGCGGCGCTCATTTAGTGCCCGGGGGTGTCAGGTTCGCCGTCTGGGCTCCCAACGCCCGCGAAGTGTCTGTCATCAGCGACGGCAACGGATGGACATCGGGGCGTGACTGGCTTAGCTCCAGCGATACCGGAGTCTGGAGCGGAACAATACGTGGAGTCATCCCCGGGACTCGCTACAAATACGCGGTTCGCACGCAAAGCGGGCATCTGCTGGAAAAGGCAGACCCGGTTGCCTTCTATTCTGAAAAACGCCCGAACACAGCTTCCATTGTCTGGAGCCTCCGCGACTTTCAGTGGCACGACGCAGCATGGTTGAAACGCAGAGCGGAAACGGACTGGCTCAGAGCTCCGGTTTCCATCTACGAAGTTCACCTTGGTTCCTGGAAACGTCCTCGCGATGGCCGCACGTTTTTCAATTATCGTGAACTTGCGCATGCTCTGGCAGATTACATCGTCGAAATGGGTTATACCCATATCCAGTTGATGCCCGTAACCGAACACCCGTTTGATGGATCATGGGGCTATCAGGCCACAGGCTACTTCGCTCCAACGTCGCGCTTTGGCTCACCACATGACTTCCAGTACTTCGTGGATCACATGCACCAGCGAGGCGTTGGTGTCCTGATTGACTGGGTGCCGGGACATTTTCCAACCGACGTTCATGGCCTGGCAATGTTCGATGGCACATGCCTGTATGAGCATGCCGATCCGCGACTTGGATTCCATCCGGACTGGAATACGCTGATCTTCAACTACGGTCGCCGTGAGGTCACCGAGTTCCTGATTTCCAGCGCGAGGTTCTGGTGCGACGTCTACCATATCGATGGTATTCGAGTTGATGCAGTCGCTTCGATGCTGTATCTGGATTATTCGCGCGACTCCGGCCAGTGGATCCCCAATCAGTACGGAGGCCGCGAGAACCTTGAAGCCATTGATTTCCTGCGAGGCTTTAATACGCTGATGCATGCCGAGTTCCCGGGAGTCATGACCATCGCAGAAGAATCGACGGCGTGGCCAGGCGTTTCACGTCCCTGCTACACCGGTGGACTTGGTTTCACGATGAAATGGGATATGGGCTGGATGAACGATACGTTGCGGTTTATGCGACGCGATCCCGTCTTCCGCGGCTATCATTTGAACGATCTGACGTTCCGCAGCATCTATGCGTTCTCCGAGAACTTTGTGCTGCCGCTTTCGCATGATGAAGTCGTTCACGGCAAACATTCGCTGTTGTCTCAGATGTCCGGCGACACGTGGCAGAAGTTTGCAAATCTGCGTTTGCTGCTGGCAGGGCAGTATATGGCTCCCGGCAAGAAACTGCAGTTCATGAGCACTGAAGTCGCTCAATGGACGGAGTGGAATCATGACGCAGAAGTCGACTGGGCACTCCGAACTTTTGAGACCCATGAGGGCATTCGTCGGATGATGTGTGATCTCAATCGACTCTATTCCAGTGAACCAGCTCTGCACGATGGCGATGTTGTGCCTCAGGGGTTTGAATGGATTGTCGGTGATGATCAGACTAACGTTGTGATTGCCTTCCTTCGTCAGACACAGGACGCATCGGAAATCATTGTTGTCGTCAGCAATTTGACGCCTGCCCCACGCGAGCAGTACCGCCTGGGAGTTCCTCGTCCCGGCTTCTACAAAGAAATCTTGAACAGCGACGCAGCGTGGTACGGCGGTGCGGGAATAGGCAACCAGGGCGGAGTTTACTCCAGGGCGGAAGCTGCTCACGGGCGTGCTCAAAGCATTGCCATCACAGTCCCACCGCTGGCAACGCTGTGTTTTAAAGCCATAACTACAGCCGCCATTTTGCCGCTAAATGCCGCAGGAGCGGTGGCTGTCGAGCCAGCGTCGAAAAAACCAGAAAAAGCATGATTGGGAAACGTCGTCCATCGGAATTACAGGGATGGACAGGCAGCAACAGCGTTCTAAACTCTGTTGCAACAACCCAATACGACAGTATGTATTTCCAAGGCCAGATTCGATAAGAGACTCAACATGAAAAGCATTCTTCAAGCCGCACTGTTTTCAGGTTGCCTGTGCCTCGCAGGCTGCTCCGAAACCGGAGTCGAAGTGACTACATCAGCCGCCAGTGCTTCGGAATTCGTGAACACTGTCTGTCCAATCATGGGCAATGAAATTGAGCCGAAAGAGGTTGATGCTTCACTGGTGAAGGATTTCAACGGCAAGAAAGTGGCCTTCTGCTGCCCACCATGCCTCGAAGAATGGGACGAACTAACGGACGCAGAGAAAACAGCGAAGTTGTCAAACCCGCCGAAAGGGGATGCTCACAGCCATTGAAATGCAGGCTCGACGAGCTTGGTGATAGCTGGTTTTGATCAGGCAAAAAGAGAGGCTGGCTATGTCTCGCTTTTCTGGGCAGATCGTAAGCCGTTCTGGAGTTTTTCGCTGTCGCGATCAAGTCTGGCGAGCCTTAAAAAATCGGCGTTTTCCGATGGATCATTCTCGGGGGCGACGTCTTCTGTCCTGAATTAGTACGTGTGATCGCCAGCGGCGGTTTCAATAATTTACCGTTCAGTTGCCCACTTTTGCTCGACGGTCGCGTGCTACTTGACGGCAATGGAACATCCACGCCATTGACTGCTCTCAACTCACGTTGCCTCCTCTGGTCTTGGCTTTGCTGGCAGCAACAGTACTGCCAGTACGATGCCCGTCAAAATGAACAACCCGCAGACAAGAAAACTCAGCCGAAACCCCAGTGCGGTACTGTTCATCCCAAGCGCTGTCCAGCCTGAACTTTTCACAACATCGACGATGGCCCCGAACAAATATCCAGCCGGCGCGGCGGGAACCATCAGCATCGTGACGAAGGCCATGTTGCGTCGGAGTTGATCACGACGGGAGGCCGACACGATGTAGTTCGGCGCATAAACCCCGACCAATTCACCAGCTCCATGGATTCCGAAGGCAACCAGATACCACGGCCCAGTCACACACATCGCCCAGATCTGAGCCATCAGAAAAATCGACGCGGTCGCCAAAATTCCCACGCGAGGATTGGTGCGAGTCAGCAGCCATCCCAGCATTGCTCCGGCGACAACTTTGAATCCAAAACGCAGCATGTTCTGAACTCCGGCATACTTTTCCGGCAGATCTCCCAACGCTTCTCCGGAGTACAGGTTCATATTCGAAGGAATCACATTACCGGCATACACAAGGATTGTCACCACGGTAGCCAGCAACAGAATGCGATGCTGGAAGACCGATCGAAAGTGAGCCACAAAAGCAACGACAGCTCCGACCGCCGAGAAAACTCCCAGTACACGAAAAAACGGTCCGGAGTTGAACAATCCCGCGTTTGCCCCATTCGCCGGATCCTCGGGGCTGTCAGCAACATGCATCGATGCGATCGAGATAAGCATCAGCAGAATGCCGACAAGTAATCCCCTCACGGCCGAAAGCGGTTCTCTGGGCTGCTCCTGTGCAACCGGTTGAATCACGAACAACTGCGAGACAACAGCAGCAATGCCCATTACTGGAACACCTGTAGCAAACAGAATGATGAAGTTGCGCGGATACGCGAGTCCATCAAAGTGCCATCCAAACAAATCTCCGCCCAGCAAAGCAGTCTGCCCCAGAGAACCAAGAACAGCCAGCAGCGGCCCTGCACCAAAAGCTAACCCCAAAGCAAGGCCACGCCGCGACTCATCTGAGCCTCGGCCCATGACTTCCCAAAGCAACCCAATCGCGGCGGGCATTACGGCTCCGGAAACACCTCCCTGCAAAATCACCATGCTCAGCTTGAACGAATCGGAAACTGGCAACGACAACGTGATGGCCAACGTTGCCAGCATCACTGCCGAGGTCCCATAAAGCAAACCCAGATTACGGCGTAGGGCCGAAACTCCGGGCGACAGCCAGGCGTACAGAGCCGGCATGGCGGTCATCGCAAAGAACAATGTGCCAGGCAAATTTGAAGTTCTGGCATCAGCTCCGAGGCGATCACACAATGAGGCTTGAGTGATTCCCACGTACAAAACCGGAGCAGCCAGATATTGCGTTCCAGTACACAGAGCAAACAGAATCAAATTTCGCCGCTGTTCAGGCCACGAAAGTCCACAGCCCGCGGAAGAAGTCTCGGCCTCTTGTTCGCTCATGGTGATCCTCGTTTCTGTCCAGAATGAAAATCACGTCATAATGGCAACGTAACGGCCTGTCCGGTTCTTGCAGAAATCAAACACGCTTCACACAGTTCCACCGCGGCTCGACCTTCAGCACCACCAACTTTGGGCGGTCGCTGTTCACGGATACTGTCGATGAATTCCTGAATCACGCCGATATGCGGGAACAAGCGAATCGGCGACTTCGGCTCTTTCAGATAATCAAATCTCTCCGGAGTATAGACACGCTCCCACTTGTCGCCTTTGCCGACATCCAGAAACTCGAAGTTCTCCAGATCCAGCATGGCATCTCGACCAAAGACCTGAAATCGAACTTCACTACTGGGCAGACTAGGATTCGGCAATTCACCAGTGATCCACATCTGAGCCATGATATTGTCTTCAAACACAATCTGCGCCATCACCGAAAGCGGAGGACCGGCGATGTCACTGTAAGTTGTAGCCTGAGCAAACACTTTGACGGCATTGCGGCCGGTCAGCCATCGCAGAAAATCGGTGTTATGCGATGCCATTCCCATAAAGAGCCCACCGCCATTGGGATCCGACATCCAGGCTCGTTCATCGAAAAGCTGGCGTGACAAAGGAAGCGGAAAAGCCGAAACCGTTCGCAGCATTTGAATCGGCCCGACCGTCCCATCGTCAATCAATTCCTTGGCCTTTCGGGTGATCTTTCGAAACCGCTCAGTCTTAACTACCGAGAGATTCACATTCGCCGCCGTACAAGCCGCGATCATGGCATCACACTCGGCAACAGTCGGAGCCATCGGCTTTTCCGCCAGCACATGCTTGCCCGCTGCAGCCGCCATTTGAGTCAGCCTGAGCCGATCAATGTCCGGCGTCGCCAGAACCACAGCATGCACATCGTCACGCGACAGCAACGACTCAACCGTCGCCTCGGCCGGAACATCGTAGTCTGCAGCCAACTGCTCCGCTCGACGTCCGCCGGCAATCGCGACCAGTTTGCATCCCTGAACATGTCTTGCAGCAACTTCGCTGTACGTCAGCCCCATGAAACCACTACCGATGATTCCAACACCAATTGTCTGCATGGATACTCCAAACGGAAACTCTTCGAGAGAAGACAAGAACAGTTGAAAATGAATTCATTGCCGATGCTGGATCTGAAGGGCACCATCCATCGCTCATATCTCACCCAACTCGCTGATCACATTCCGAGCATCGCCAGCCCGGCCGACGAACCGCATCAGTAATCCAGAAAACGGACCATAACCCCAGCGTAATAATGGTCAACAGCATTTGCCGAAATCGACTGGTGCCAGGACGTAACGCCAGAACATGCTTCTGACACTTCGAACAATACTTGGTCGTCTCCTGCTGAGATACGATCTGCACAATCCTCGCTGTGACTTCAGCGGGTGTCAGTCGTTCCTGGCGTTGTGAGGGTTCCTGCATTGTGCTGCCGATCAAATCTCAATGAGCCGAAGAGTTAACAACTCGCTTAACGGCAAGCCGCAGGCGACAGGTGTTTTTTCGCGCCGACGCCTGCGGCTTGCCGTTAAACGAAAAAAGGGAGCTGACTAAACTTATCAACAAACAATTAACGCATAGCCGTTGTCTCTGTGGGTAATTCGATCGACCGACGAGTCGACGTTTCCCCGACAGGCACACCGATCGGCCCTTTTCGATGTCGACCAAACAGCATCCCCTGCTTCTTATACGATTCCTTCGCATACAACGGGTTGTACGCGAGGTACATGAACAGCCGAGTGAATGAACTCATGTGAGTCTTAAAATCCCACATTCTCCAGAAGATTGATCTTGGACTGTTCCATTTATCTCGACAACTCCAGATCACATCGGTCAACTCATCCGGCGTCATGTTCTTCGGAATAAAGGTCGCCTGGTTGAATCGATACTCGGGATGCAACCACCACTTGCCGTCAAACAGCAGTCGCCCTTCGCTATTCAGTCGATCGTAAAGCGGAGTGCCGGGGTAGGGCATCAGAATATTGTACGCCGCAAAGCAGAACCGGTTTCGCATGGCGAATTCATGGGTCTGCTTAATGGATTCGATCGTGTCGAAATCATGCCCCAGGGTAAACGTGGCCCAGGTCTGCATGTGGAACTGCCGAAGGATTTCCACCTGAGCCTCGTAGCGATCCCAGCCCTGCTTGTGCATCAGATTGGGAGCTTTCTTCATGAGCTTGATGCTGTCGGGACTGATCGATTCAAACCCGACCACATGTCCCATGCAGCCACTTTTTGCCATCAGCTCCATAAGTTCCAGATCGTTCGTCATGTCGATCGACGCCTGAGACACCCAGCGGATCTTCATTGGAATCAGATCACGCAGAAACGACTTGGCAGCCTCGTGGTTCGACAAAAAATTGTCATCCACAAAGAACACGAACTTGCGGTTCTGGCGGCGAATCTCTTCCAGAACTTCCTGCGTCGGCCGGATGTATTGCGTCTTCTTGAAGTAAGCACTGACAGCACAGAAATCACAGGCGAAGCGACAACCGCGGCTGAATTGCATCAATGTCAGTGGCAAGTAACCCTTACCGACAAATAAATCTCGGCGAGGTAGTGCACCGCCAGCCTGAGCAACCCCAACAGCAGCATCGTAACGAGGCTTCAAGCTTCCTTGCCTTGCATCTTCAACTGCCTCAGCCCAGCGAAATTCCGCATCACCAATGTAAATAGAATCTGCATAGGCCTGGCATTCCTCCGGAAACAATGAAGGATGCGCGCCGCCCAAAATGACCGGAACACCTCGTGAGCGATACTCGGCAGCAATTTCGTATGCTCGACGAGCCGCATAAATTTCAATACTGATCGCGACCAGATCCGTCGGTTCATCGAATGGAATCTCTTCCATGCGATCGTCGTACAGAACGCACTCCACGTCCGGCGGTGTCAGTCCTGCCAGAACCCCCAGACTCAGCGGCTCCATTCGAGCTTCGTCGATGTAGAGGCTGTGATCCTGCCGCCCGATATTGGGCATGATGAAGGTGATTTTCATGCAAAGGTACTCATTGGTTCGGGCAGGTCGGCCGATCCAAGCCGATGCCCCTGTTTCCTCAGAATCTCACGCTTCGAAATCAGGTTCGACAACAAATACATGCCCAGGCGATACGGTGTCCGCATGTTGGTCGCCGGCGCAAACGCTCGATGACACAACGAACGAAAGGTATTGAACTTCAATCGAGCCCTCAGACATCCGGCCGTCAATTCATCAGCCGTCATGCCCTTCGGATGAAACGTTGCCGTGCCATATCGAAAAGCGGGATCCAGCCACCAGCGATCAAACACCAGACGCTTCTGTTCTTCAAGCTCACGATAGAGATCCGCCCCCGGCGTCGGTGTCAGCGGATTGAAGTTGGCCAGATAAAACTTATTCTCAATCGCAAAATCAACGGCCGCATCAAAAGAATCGGCGGTATCCTGATCGTACCCAAAGACAAACGTTCCGTAGATCATGATGCCAGCTTCCTGGAAGACTCGCACAGACGTTTGATAGTCGTTGTACTTAACGTTCCAGGATTTTCGCATCTGCACAAGGTTGTCGCGATTCAGCGACTCGAAGCCGATCAACGCGCTGATGCAACCGCTCTTCTGCATCAACTTCACAAGAGATTGATCCTGTGCGATGTCGATGGAAATCTGACATGACCAATTGATCTTCAGCGGGATCAACGCTTCGAATAACTCAACAGCCTTTGGGATATCCACAAACAGGTTGTCGTCAACCAGAAAAACCATACGACTTCGGAGCCGTCGAATCTCCGCCACGACTTCCGACACCGGTCTTTGCCGAAGCGAGTTCCCATAGAAGGCACGTATCGAACAAAAGTTGCAGTTGTATTTACATCCTCGGCCATACTGCACCAGCGTTAGCGGAGCGTAACGTTTACCCTTGAAGATGCTGCGATCAGGATCGGAACCAGACAGAGAAGGAAACTCGTTCTGTTGATAAAGTCGTCTCAGTTTTCCGCTGCGAGCATCCTCAACCACCTGAGGCCAGATTCCTTCGGCATCGCCCACGACCACAGCGTCAGCAAACTGCAGAGACTCGTCCGGAAGAAACGTCGGATGATACCCTCCCATTACGACGGGAACTCCGCGACTCCGATACAACGCGGCTATTTGATAAGCTCGTCGCGCGGTGTAGGTTTCGACGGTCATTGCCACGAGATCCGTCGGTTCATCGAGCGGCAGATCTTCCAAACGCTCGTCGTAAAACACCGTCGTAACGTCCGGTGGAGTCAGTCGTTTCAGGATCGCGAAGCACAGGGGATGCATCGCATCCGACGATCGTCCGTCATACAAATTCGGCCGTATAAATGTGATCTTCATACAGTTGCGTCCTGTGACTGATGAGGTGGAGGTCCAGCGGGCCGCGGCCCCAGCCATTGACGCAGGTAGTGTCGGATATATCCCGGTCGCTCGTCGTCGTTACGAACATCACTCGGCAAATAATACCAGGAAAGCTCCGGATGCCGGTGATGATTCAAATCCCATTCTCCATGCAGCAACAACAGCGACATGAGTTTGTTATGACGAAGATTCCAGGCCCCCTCAATGATTTCTCGTTTGGAAAATGCATGCCCAATATACTGTCGTGTTGACCAGTTGAACGAGAAGCACGCATACATCAGCAGAACAGCCTGCCATCGCAGTTGCAGCAACCAGAACAGCAAAGCGAAAACGACCAGCGTCAGCAGCAACTCAAGGCGAATCCACTTCAGATCGCGACCAGTGATATCTTTGACATTCGCATTCCCCAGCGGCGGCCCGCTGAACAATTGCATTCCAATTGTCCTCGGCACAATCGCAAACAGCACCGCACAAACAGGAATGCAGGGCCAGAAAAATCCCGTTAACGTCGCATACCACTGACAACACTTCCAGAAAAAGCTGTCATGCGGATAGTACAGATCAAAGATCTCGGCGTCGGTTCGATTTCGCTGATGATGACCCTGATGTGTTACCCGAATCATTGAAAACGGCGCGAGAAAAAAGACGCCAGTGATCACGCCCAGCCAATAATTCCAGCGAGCATTCTCATGCAGGTTGTCATGCGTCGCTTCATGCAACAGAGCATAATTCGTCAGCATGAGATACGAGTAGGCTATCGCGATAAAAATGATCCCCAGCGTGGACTCCAGCCGCGAACCGAGCCACAGCAATCCAACGGCCGCCGCAACGTCGAGCAATACAAGGGCGACATTAAGCCGATTCGGAACGGGCATCCCTTCGGGTCGATCGATTTTGATCGACTCCCGATCAGTCGGTTTCAACTGGGCGAGGCTTTTTATGGCGTGCACGAAATCAACCTGTTCATGCGAATGCAAAACCGTTTGGCGAGCCTGAAGTGTAGTCGCAGAGAATCCGACTCACAACGTTGCCGACCCACTGAAGATTGCTGAACTCCCGGCGCCGCAGTAGAGTCCCATCGAGCATTGAAAAACAATCCTCTGGCGAGCGGCAGGGCGTCAGCCCTCCGTGTCATTCGCATTATCGATCATTAATCAAACCCAAGCCGCTCCGACAACAGACTCCTGCCAATGTAAGAGTCAAGATCCGGTACTTCATGCGATTTTTCAACATCTACCAATTCCTCGCACCAGCAATCCTGGTCCCGCTCAGTTATTGGCTGTGGTGGACACGGTATGACCATCGCCATGACTTTGTCCTGGTGGTTTTGTCGATTCCCGTTTTGTTTGCGTATATCATTCCGGGCATCGGTACAAACGTTCTAGGCCTGTGGGAGTTCAATACTCGCTTTCGCCTTGGCAAGTTTCGTCCGCACCACGGGTTTGTCTTCGGTAGCGCGACCAGTATGCTGACACTCGTCAGCCTGAATCGAGCAACCGTTCCGATCGATTTATGGGAGATGGTGCGAGCCGGGATTGTGCTCGGATCGGTCCTCGGATTCTGGAACTGGTACTACGATGTCCGCGCGATCAAGGCAGGATTCATTCTTGTCTATAACCGTCCTTATGCCGACGGACTCGGGCCGGAAGCCATCGCCATGGATTACGCTCCTGTTCTTTTCGGAGCTTTTGGACTTTGCTACGGTCTTGCGTTGCGACTGATCGAATGGCAACTTCTGGAACTGGGCCATTGGCATCGCTACTGGTGGTTACTCATCGGCTGTAACCTCTTCGTCCTGACGTTTCCGGTAGCGATTCTGATCGCGTGTACTTATAGTCGTTACGGCATCTCGGGGATGAAGCCGCTAAAAAGGGAGAATGAATAATGCGGATATGTTTTCTTCTGGGACTGGGATTTCTTCTCGCGTTAAACGCGGCGGCTGTTCGAGCACAAGAAGCGGCAACGCAGGATGCGGCACTCCAGGAAGCCGTCAACACGAAAGCCATCGACGCCGAACTCGACAAGTTCCGCGACGACCTGTTCCACGCATTTAATACGGGTGACTATCCGGCGATGCTGGAGAAATATTGCCACAAGGACATCATTGCGACCTGGCAGGACGGAACGACATCCGAAGGCCACGCAGGAGTGATCGCGGAGTTTGAAAAGCTGAAACAATTCATCGACAAGATGACCGTCGACGCCACAACCGACAAACGACTAATCCTGAACGACGGCAATCTGGTCATCTCTTCCGGAGAAATGAAGGACCATTACGTGCTGGGCCGCGGCCCCAGCGTTAACCTCAACAGCCGCTGGTCTGCAACGCTGATCAAAGATAACGACCGTTGGCTGCTTGCCAGTTTCAGCGCATCAACAAATGCGTTCGACAACGAGGTCGTTTCGTTGTATCTCACAAGCCAAAAGTACACAGTCTCAGCAGCCGCGGGATTGATTGGAATTGGGCTGGGCCTTGTTCTTTCTCGAGTTATGAACCGACGAAGCAAGGCATAAGTCCGGATGGCTCTGCTGTTTTGAAGGGACAAAAAAAGCGAAACTCTCATGAAGGATCTCAACGGCCATCTCAACGCCAGCACTGAAGCCAAGCTGGCTGGCGAGCAAAACGTTCATGAGGTTTCCAGAATCAACCGAGCGATGCCGTTCTGAAACCTGAACTTGTAAACTGCGGCGAGTCGCTTAAGATCAGCGAAGGCAAAGGATCCTGTCCATTGTTCAACGATTGACATGAGTACGCGGCGATTGATGCAGGAAAGGATTCCGTGGTTCACACAATGACGGCTGTCCATCAATCAATCAGCGACGATCAATTCATAGACCAGCACCTGCAGGGTACCAGTCGAACTTTCGCATTGGCGATCCCCTTGCTGGCTTGCGAGAGACGTCGACAGATCGGTCTCAGCTATCTACTGTTTCGCGTTGCTGACAGCATTGAGGACGCTCCAAGTGGTGATGTCGCTGTCAAAAAGGACTTGCTCACTGCTCTGAAGTACTGCTTCTGCACGTCCAATATCAGTAATTCAGGACATTCCAAACTTACCCGGCTGAGCGTGCCCAGGCTTGAAGGTCTGTGGCCCCCTCAAAGCCCCACGGAAAAGCTGCTCCGTGATTTCCCCGGGTTGTTGTCTATTTTCACTGAGTTACCATCGCCCGTATCGCAGACCATCAGAACATCGCTGACATCAACAATCAGCGGAATGATTGGTTTTCTCGACGCCTCCCGTAACTCACCGAATCAGATTGAGATCCAAACAGTCAGTGATCTTCGTCTTTATTGCTACGCGGTTGCTGGCGTTGTCGGTGAACTACTCACAGATCTCTTCGTTCTGCATCACCCCGCAAGCCTGAAAGATCACCAAGAACTGCGACGCCTTTCCGTTGGTTTTGGTGAGTTCCTGCAGCTCATCAATATCCTGAAAGATTCTGGTCGCGACACTACAAGTGGCCGCGTGTTCATTCCAGTTGAAGCCTCGCGCGAAAGCATCCATGAACTAGCGATCGCAAGTCGCAAAGATGCAATGACTTACATCCAATTACTCGAAAAGAACGTTTTCCCCTCCGACATTATTCTCTACTGTAGATTCCTCTTCCTTCTTGCGGACGGTTCGCTCAGAGAATTGCGCGAAGGCGGATCGGGCAGCAAACTCAGTCGTGATGAGGTAATGCGAATTCTTACCGAGCTCACATCTGAATCTGCTGCCCTGCCTGTTTGAAAGTTGGTGATCCACAATTCCCGAGGTTCCCGACTCATATTGTACCACACCCAGAACTTCGGCATAATTTGCCGAAGTCAATTGTTTCCTTGATGTGACAGGACGCGCAATGGCAAGGACGCCAGCGAACAGGAAGAAAGTCTGTATTGTCGGCGCTGGGCCGGGCGGTTTGGCGAATGCCATGCTCATGGCTCAGGCTGGTGCAGACGTGACATTATTCGAACGCGCCGAACGCGTTGGCGGTCGCTGCGCGGCGATTGAAGCGGACGGATTTCGCTTTGATACCGGTCCGACCTTTTTTCTATATCCACGAGTGCTCGAAGAGATCTTCCAGTCCGTCGGCCGCAACCTCTGGCGCGATGTCCC
>CAIXQV010000491.1 GCA_903921605.1 uncultured Planctomycetaceae bacterium
ATGTTCGCATGTTCACGGCAATTCGTCCATCTCGGGGATGGACGATTCTTCCAGATTTCGGGAAACCTGTTTCAAGGCCGGGGAGAAATTTGTTTTTGCTGGAATTGTTTTTGGCTGACGTCAGCAGAAATCTACGTATTCAAGGACTGAGACAGTGCCTATCTGACGTCATCGCCCGTTAATTTGCTGACAAGGTAATCCCGATGCAATCGGCGGCAGCAGGTGCTTTTGCAAAGCGAAAGTCGATACTCATTTTGTTCGTTTAACCTGAGGAACAATCCCGAAACAAGTTGCCTCTCCCACAACCCGAAGAATCAGCGATGGATTTCTGGAAACGCTGGCAAACAGTGAAACACAATCCCTCACTTACGTTTTGGGTTAGGATTTGAAGTCACGGAAACGTCGGGAAGTTGATTTGAAACTGTTCCTTTCGTACCTCAGTTTGGCGGAGAACCCAATGCCGCCCGCAATGCATCAAGGACACGGGAGGCAGCCGCATTACGCGGATTAATGCGGAGTACGTTTTCGTAATGTCGCATCGCGAGCGGGAATTTTTCCTGACGCTGATACACTTCCGCCAGATACAGATGACCGTTTTCGGAGTCGGGTTGCAGTTCAATGAGTCGCAGAAAGTTTTTTTCGGCGGGTTCAAGTTCGCGCAGTTTAAGTTGGGAGTATCCCATCATTTCATAGCCGCGCGCGGAGTCGGGGTCGATTTCCAATGCGGCCTGGCACCAAAGAATCGCATCGGCATATTTCTCCTGATAAACCCTGCATTGAGCTAGATTGAGACGTGCACGATGAAAGTTCGGGACATCACGTGCCAGAGGTTCCAGCAGAATCGCAGCCTCATCAAAGTTCCTGTCGTCAATCAAATGCACAGCCCGATTGAATTGATTGAGGTAACCGATCATGTCTTTCACATCCGGCCGGTCCGATGCGTCGCGAGGATCCTCTTTCGCTGACGAGCCGCCAGCGTATCCCAGGCTTTCCAGGACGCGTTGCTCCTGCGTGGATAACTTAACCTGCGTGCCAGTGCGGATCTGAAATTTCTCTTCGTACGCCGTCAGTTCCCCGTCGAGTTCACTGACCAGATCCGGTTCCGTGGACGCGAGATTGACCAACTCCTGTGGATCGGCTGTGAGGTCATATAATTCCGGCTGAGTGGTCCTCACATATCGCCAACGTTCATTCGTCAAGCTTTGCAATGGCGACCAGAATGCCTGCAGGTAAGGCTCTACTGTTTGCGAATAGCAGAATCGCGGTGCGAGTGGATTGCCCTGCAAGGCTGGTTGCAGGCTGCGGAGCTTCAGGTCGCCGAGCACTTCAGCGCCGCCAATTTCCAGCAGTGTCGGAAACAAATCGATCAACGAAACCGCAGTCGCGACACGGTGGCCCGCCTTTGCCTGAGCGTGATTTGCAATGATCAATGGCACGCGCAGTGTGGATTCATGCAGTAGGTAGCCATGCATGTCTTCTCCATGCTCACCGAGACTCTCGCCATGATCTCCAGCGATCACAATGACGGTATTCTCCAGTTCGCCAAGCCGCTCGAGTTCATCAATGATGCGGCCAATTTGCCGGTCTACATAGGCAAGTTCGGCGTCGTAGGGGCGTTCACGGAACTTCGCGTCGAATTCCTCTGGATGAAAGTTATAAGGATCATGTGGATCGTAAAAATGCAGCCAGCAAAAGAACGGCGCATCGTCGGCCTGCTGCTGTTCCTTCAGCCACTGAATGGACAAATCGGCGATGTATCGTCCGTCCCGAGAACGCTGCATTCTGTCAGCCCCGGTTTTGGGATCTGACAGGTCATCAAAATAGCTCTGGAAACCTCGATTCAGGCCGTACCTGGCGGCCAGCATCGACGCCGCCGGGAATGCCGCCGTGGCATATCCTCGCGCCTGAAGCAGTTCGGCTATCGTCGGAATCTTCGGGTCCAAAACCGTCAGCGCGTTTGTGTTGACGCCATGTTCCGGGGGCCAGAGTCCAGTCATAATCGACGTATGAGAGGGAGACGTCATTGGGGCGGGTGCATACGCACGCTCAAAGAGCACTCCGTTTTTCGCCAGTGCATCAAGCTCTGGTGTTAGCGCCTGCGTGTAGCCATAACATCCCAGCCTGTCAGCTCGAGTTGTATCGAGGGTGATCAACAACAAATTGACCGGGGGCGGTGAACGAAAATAGACCAGAGTGCCCACGAGCCCAACTGCGACCAGAACAACGATCAACGGCAGTCGCCATTTAGACTTCATCGCAAACCTCAAATCATTCACCAATGATCGCGGATCAAAACTCGCACCGACGGATTCCCGTCGACTATCGCACTCGTTTTTTTACTCGCAGCTATCAACAGTGTCGGAGCGAAGCGATTATTCGCAACTCGTCCCAGCAGATCTTCAATCATTCTTGCGATTGAGGACAATCCCTGTCCGCTGCATGATGACCTGTTGGGCGATCCGTTCGCGGATCGGCCATACGATGCGGAGTTGGCTGATGTCGACCAGCAACGGGATCGGCTATTGGCGGGTGAAGGACGCCGGTGAGTTGGAAGCCACCAACATCGTGATTGTGGGCGCCCACGGGGAATGTCTCGGCAATCACGGGGAGCGAGCTCACGGGATGACTCTTTATGAGTCCGTGTTTTGTGCCGTTGATTGTTGTCAGCCCCGGTCAAGCCAATCGCGGGCTTCGTATTAGGGATCCCGTCTCTTTGGTTGATCTTTGCCCAACACGACGGGACTGCCGGGTGGAGAAGTCATTACCCGACATCAGAGGGCGGTCGCTGCGGCTCGCGTTGCGAGGAGACCTGCCGCCAGAGGACTGCTATGCGGAAACCGATGAACCTATCAGGCCGCACGTCGGTCCCCATTTGCCGGCTTTGGCACGTCGGAGCTCAGCTGTGTAGGTAGCACTCAGGCGGAGTTCTACTACCTGTCGCAGGACCTTGGAGAAGTGCATGATCTTGCGCATGAAGAGTCGGCGCAGATGCAGACAATTGAACAAAGCTTCTCTCAATGGGAAATCAGCATGCAGCAAAGTGTTGCCCAGAGTGCACTGCTCACCGATCGCGAACGATCGCCCCTGAGCAGTCTTGACTACGCGGCACATGGGCAACCGGGGGCAAAACGCTCCAGACTAATCTTGCTGAAGCCCGAACAGACCGGAAACCCTGCTCAAATCGCCCTGAGGCAGAGAGTCATACGATCCCGGATAATTTTCTAGGCAGCAAAAAGACAAAACAAAAAATCCAAAACCCACCTGGCACAACGTCAGTCGAGTCAGGAATGACCGCAGCAGATTTGACGGAAAAGAATGCCGAACGCTTTCAGGTCCGACAGAGCACTAGTTCATCAATAAAACAGTGTCCAACCGGAAGCATCGCACCGTGCTGTTTTCAATTTAATGACATACGCGGTGAGCTGCGGACTCAGGTGACGTTGTCCTTTTATAACACTGGCAAAAACTTCTCACTATGCCCGGCAGCAACCGCGAGTGCTATTTCTTCAAGTCAAAATCAGTCGGTGCACCTCCAGCCTTGACTTCAGCAATCTGGATCGAATTGGCGGGGTCGGAATACTTCAGCGGCAATTCTTCACGAGCACCAAATGTTGCAGGACCAGCAGAATTAGTGGCATCTGGCACCCACACACTGCCATCCGGCTTCACCATACGACTAAATGAAACCTTGTATTTTCCCGGAATGATCCCCGGGACAGTCTCGCCCTTCGAATTGCGACTTGAGACAGTGTACTTTCCTGAATCGTCGGTTTGAGCACTGCCGCCTTGCCCTTGAGTGCTTACGTCGGGAATGAACATAACCATTGTCTGCGTGAGGGGTTTTCCACCCATTGTCACAGAACCTGTGCATGGTACGACATCGGGCCAATTGGGTACCACAACGGACTCACCACAGCCGGTCATGGCGTAGCAGAAAAGGCACCCTAGAAGCACCGTGCGAACCGATCCGCTCAACATTGTTTTCTTTCCCGCCTCGAATAGTGATTTATCAAGAATAATGGCCCAACGACTCAAACTTATATTTTGGGGCGTCGTGGGCTGCTTTACGTAAACGAGTCCACTTCAACCAACTGACGGAAAATGAGGCAGAGCTCTCGCGAGCTCTGCACCATGATCCGTGGCAAATCTAGAATTCTCCAAGCGTCTTTCCATCGGAAATTTTTGCCAGGTTATTCTGCGTTGTGCCGTCGATGTTCTCACTGATAAATCGGACTGCACCATCGCCAAGTACAGCCTGCACGCCGCCAGTGTGCAAACTACCTGCGGTCATCCATTGCCCAAGTCGCCCCGGCAGGAATGTGGCAGCATTGCCATAGTAGTCCCATTGGTTAATTCGGTACCAGTCACGAGTAAAGTCGATTCCACCATTCACATGGCAGGTGTATGACCAGCCACCGATCTGACCGTTGTACTTTTCGCGAGTCTGCTCCACCATCAACACGGAATTCGATAGACCATCGGTGAAGTCCTTGAAGTTGGTCTTTCGGTCCTCGCCGAAAGCCCGTTGTTCCTGAATCGAAATTGCGTTCCAGTAGTGGTTGTAGTAATAGGCTGCATAGTGGCTGCTGAACTGATAGCTTGGACGATAGCCACCTTCGTTCACGGTACTTATCGAATAGTACTGATCTTTTCCGGTGTAGAAGGGCTTTCCGTTATCGGAAGGACAAGTCAACGCGGCAAGTGGCGTCTTTGAGATCGCAGCATTCACATCTGCACTCCCCTGCATTGTTGCGGGAGAATAAAGCCCATAAACGTAAGATGCGCTTGCGGCGTTGTTGAAGTTCCATGCCGCGTACATTGTTGATTGTTCAATGTACGGCAGCAGCAATACAAACCCGCTGAGGTTCTGATAACGAGGTATTGATGCCGTCGCCGCACCACCGTTGAAATAGTCGACCGCGCCCACACCCATCGCAATCGCACTTGGTGGCAGTGTTGTGAACGTGTCATGATAGTTGTGCAAAGCAATCCCGAGCTGCTTCAGGTTGTTTTTGCACTGTGTTCTTCTGGCAGCTTCTCGAGCTTGCTGTACGGCTGGCAACAACAGAGCGATCAGAATCGCGATGATCGCAATGACCACCAGC
>CAIXQV010000492.1 GCA_903921605.1 uncultured Planctomycetaceae bacterium
ATCCCTTTGCCGCCGCCCGATCGCCCTGCACCGGGTTCGATTCGAGTTGAGAATGGCATGATCTTCAGCGGGATGTATTCCAAGGCAACGACGCTGGCGCCAATTCGCCGCGGTGGAGGACCCCTGGATCGCCCCGATCAACAATTGGAAATGCGACTGATCGACCAGAAGGCTCGCGAGATCTATGTTTCCGGTCGTCGCGCGGAACCCCCCGTGGCTAATAACCTTGTCTGGCCAAACTCGGTCTTCGTGATTCCTCAAAAGCGAATCTCACGCAAGGTCATGCCGGAAGGAATTCCGACGCTCGGGCCATTCGACACCGACGGAGTTTCCCGAGGAACATTGCACCGCCCCAACGGCCGAAAGGATGAGATCGTTGTCGGCATCGTCGCGGTCAATGAATTGTACGCGGAAGTCTCCTGCCTGACGCACGACTGGAGCTACAGCATCACATTTGACTCAATTCCGCGACAGCACCTGCCTGCGATTTTGAGCCTTGTCGATAACTATCGAGATCGCAATGTGCGCCTGGATCTCGTCAAAATGCTGATCAAGTCAGATCGATTGCCGGAAGCCGGGGCGGTCTTCTCATCGCTCCTGATCAACTTCCCCGAACTGAAAAATTCTGAAGAGCAGAAGCAGATCCGCGAGGAGATCGCTCGCCAGATTACCAAGGAACTGGAACAACGACGTGACTTAGGCCAACACAAGCTCGCCGCAAATGGGGCTCGAGTTTTGACTCGGAACAATTTGACTCCCGAGACCGTCGTTCGCGTTGAAAGACTTGAGAAGGATTATGAGGCGATCGATCAGCGGATCGAAGCTATTCGCGCCGCGATACCAGAACTCGTGGCAGGAATTGCAGATGATCAGCTCCGTGAATCCGTGACCCTGATCAGCCGCACCGTGCTGGGAGAAATCAATCCTGACACCATCGACCGCTTCGCTGCGTACGAAATTGTGGCAAGCACTCCCGGAGATATCCCACCGGATGAAATTCTTGGCATGGCATTATCCGGCTGGCTGCTTGGGGCAGAGAACACCGTTCGTAACCTGAACGACGTGGTGTCACTGTTCGACGCCCGCGAACTGATCCTTGATTACATGAACACATCGCCGGATGAAGTGACCGTTCGTCAGGCATTGGCCGAAAGAATCTCGGGGCTCGAAGGATTGGGCGTTGAACGCGTCGCTGCAATGGTGAAACTCCTGCCAGCCTTTGCAGAACTACCGATTGAGTTCTCTGATCCCGCCGCAGGTGGAAGTTTTGCCCTTGAGACCACAGAGTCTTCTCTTGGAGCCGTCGGGCGCGTACCACCTGAGTATCACGAAAGCCGACAGTACCCTCTGCTGATTGCGTTGCACGGCCCCTTCGACGATGCTGCACGCAATCTGAGCTATTGGCAGGGATTGGCAGACAATAATGGCTATATCCTCGTCGCACCGGATTGGTCAAAGACGACGGGCGATGATTCCAATGCTCCGCCGACCGCCTATGCGACTTCAGCCGAATTTCATCGTCAGTTTCTGGGGCTGATATCGCGACTCAAGCAACATCTGCGTATCGATGACGATCGGGTCTTCATCGCCGGGCACAGTTTCGGCGGCGACGTCGCGATGGATCTCGCGGCCTCGCACCCAGACCTTTTCGCCGGCCTGATCTCGATCTGCGGAACGGGTTCTCGACATCTGCAATGGACCGCCGTCAATGCGATACAAATGCCGTGGTATGTTGTGATCGGAGATGCTCAGGCCGGATGGTTCGACCGTATGGGGCCGCTGACCGCCAAGCTGTTTCGCCGCGACACCGAAATGAAGGTCGTGTTTGACACAACCTTCGTCAAGTATCCTTCGCGCGGGCTGGAGATTTATCACGAAGAGTTCATCAGCATCTTCGACTGGATGTCTCGCTATCGTCGCAATCGTTCGCCGGAGAAGATTTATGCGAACGTGCTAAGAAGCACTGACCTGCACTGGTCATGGGTCAAACTCAAGGGCCTGCCGCCGCAATTCGCACAGCTCGATAATGAAACCCCCGCCCCGAACGGGACGTACCGCCCGGCGGAGTTGAATCTGCTAAGCGATGATTCGAATCTGATTCGGATCAGGTCAGCTCCCTCAGATGTGTCCATCTTTCTGTCGCCGGATCTGAGGAATCTGAATCTGGAAAAACCGATTCGCATTCATAATGGACGCAAGATGACGTCCGTTGATTACGACCCCGAGGTGACTCATTTGCTTGAGGAACTCTACGCAACCGGGGACCGATCACGTCTTTGCCACATGCGCGTAGACATCCCGAAATGAAGAGTCTGCCATTGGGCAGCGACGCCCTTACGGCGACCGAATTGCGAGACAATGGCTCTCCGCTGTCTATGATTCAGCATGGCAAGGGATTCTCGGCGGCTGATCGCAAAACAGGCGATAGCGGAGCCGCTGCGATCGCTCGAACCGGACCACGGAGAGCGTTTGTTTAGTTTGGAAATGTTCTGATTCATTGACAAACATGGAGAATTGTGCGGTAATCGCCTCCCCTCACGTTCCTCCCACCTAAAGACTCACGAAAAGTCGCTGAGGACTGCTATGTCTCCTGGTTCTCTCCAAATTTGTCGGTCAGTGCTGCTGCTGACAAGCTGCTTGACTGTCGGCTTGAATGATTATGTTTCAGCCGATGATCGAATCGACTTCAATCGGGAGATTCGGCCAATTCTTTCGGACATGTGCTACAAATGCCATGGCCCGGATGCTGCCGAACGCAAAGCCGGCTTACGATTAGACGGTCATGCCGGAGCCACAGCCAAGCTGGAATCCGGCTTAACGGCGATCGTGGCAGGAAAGCCTGAAGACAGTCACCTGATTGCTCGCATCACGACATCCGACCCGGACCTGATGATGCCTCCTCCGGAGACAGAACGAAAGTTGACGGCAACTCAGGTTGAACTATTGACTCGCTGGATTCAGCAGGGTGGCGAATACAAAGGCCACTGGTCGTTTATTCGTCCGGAACACCATGCTCTGCCAGCAATTAGTCAGGAGAACTGGGCTGCAAATCCAATCGACCGCTTTGTCATGGCGACGCTCGATAAAGCCGGTCTGAAGCCATCGCCGGAAGCGGATCGCTACAATTTGATTCGACGAGTCACTCTTGATCTGACAGGATTGCCGCCGACACCTCAGGAGGTTGATGCATTCGTCAGCGACTCCGATCCAAATGCTTACGAGAAGCTTGTTGATCGACTGTTGGCCTCTGGTCGTTACGGCGAACAGATGACTCGCTATTGGCTGGACCTTGTCCGCTACGGAGATTCGCACGGACTGCATCTCGACAACGAACGTGCCTTGTGGAAGTATCGCGAATGGGTGATCGGTGCCTTCAATGCCAATAAACCGTTCGATCAGTTTACGATCGAACAACTCGCTGGCGACCTGCTTCCGAATCCGACGATTGATCAGCAAATTGCCACCGGTTTCAATCGCTGTAATGTCTCGACGAGTGAAGGTGGATCGATTAACGAGGAAGTTCTCGTCCGTTATGCGGTCGACCGAACCGAAACCATGTCGACAATTTTCATGGGGATGACGCTTGGTTGTGCGGTGTGCCATGACCACAAGTTTGACCCCGTTTCGCAGAAGGAGTTTTACCAGCTCTTTGCCTTCTACAATGCGTCAGCCGACGCGGCGATGGATGGAAATGCGTTGGCACCTCCGCCGACAATTAAGGTGCCAACGGCTGAACAAACGGCAAAGCTCAGTGAACTTGATCAGAAGCTGACCGTGACTCGGGAAGAAGTCAACAAGGCTCTCGCGAGCGTTGAATACGTGGACCCCGGAGCCGGTACAGTCGTCGCCGCGCCCGAGCCTGCCGATTACATCTGGGTCGAAGACGATGCTCCGGCCGGAGCTAAGCTGGAAGGCGATAGCCCCTGGGAATTTGTAACGGCTCCTGATCATCCTGTGCATGCCGGCACCAGGTCAACTCGGCGTCAGGCTGATGCCATGAGTCAACATTTCTTCACGGGTGCCGCGCCGACGTTGAAGATTGGCGAAGGTGATAAATTGTTCGCCTACTGCTGGATTGATCCAGCAAACCCACCGAAGACGGTGATGCTGCAGTTCAATGACGGCAACTGGAACCATCGTGCGTTCTGGGGTGAAGACACAATCGCGTTTGGTGCGGGAGATACTCCTGAACATCGCTCAATGGGTCCACTGCCTAAAGCGGGCGAATGGGTTCGTCTGGAAGTCAACGCGGCTCATGTTGGGCTTCCGGCTGGCACAGAGCTGAATGGCTGGGCGTTTACTCAGTTCGGCGGCACTGTTTACTGGGATCATGCCGGCAGCGTGACCAAAACTCTTCAGGGCAATCAGTCGTTTGAATCTCAACTGGCCTGGGAAGCGGCAGATAAGTCTGTCGAAAAGTCCGCAGTGCCTCAGCCGGTTCGTGATGCGATCAAGGTCGAAACCGACAAACGAACTCCAGAGCAATCTAAGCTGATTCGCGATCACTTTGTGCAGTTCATTCATCCCAAAACTCGCCTGACGTTCGAGCCGCTGCAGAAGCAGATCGATGAAATGACGCAGCAGAGGAATGAGACCGACGCGGCGATTGCGATCACAATGATCATGGCGGACCTGCCGACACCGCGTGAGACGTTCATACTGAAACGCGGCGAATACAACATGCCCGGAGAGAAGGTCGAAGCGAACGTACCGGCTGTCTTCCCACCGCTGCCCGCCGATGCTCCTCGAAATCGTCTGGGGCTTGCGAAATGGCTGACAGATCCGTCCCATCCGCTGACCGCACGCGTGACAGTGAATCGTTACTGGCAACAATATTTTGGCGTGGGACTTGTGAAGACAGCAGAAGACTTTGGCCTGCAGGGACAGTGGCCGACGAATCCGGAACTGCTGGATTGGCTGGCTGTCGAGTTTGTCGAAAGCGGCTGGAACATCAAGGCGTTGCAGAAACTGATTGTGATGTCGGCAACTTATCGCCAGTCTTCGCGAGTGTCCCCGGATCTGCTTCAGATCGACCCGAACAATGAACTGCTGGCACGAGGGCCTCGTTTCCGTCTGGATGCGGAGGTGGTTCGTGACAGTGCGTTGTCGATGAGCGGTCTGCTGTCGGAACAGTTTGGCGGAAAGAGCGTCAAGCCTTATCAGCCCGATGGAATCTGGGAGGCCGTGGCGTTCGTGGGCAGTACGACTCAGTACTACAAGCGTGATGCCGGCGAAGCTCTCTATCGACGAAGTCTGTACACGTTCTGGAAGCGAACTGCACCGCCGCCGTCATTAATGGCCTTCGATGCTCCGTCGCGTGAAACCTGTGTGGCTCGTCGGGCAAGGACGAACACACCGCTCCAGGCTCTGGTGCTGATGAATGACGAGCAGTACGTCGAGGCGTCTCGGAATCTGGCAGCTCGCATGATCAAAGAGGGCGGCGACAATCCGGCGTCTCAACTGACACTCGGCTTCCGCGTCTGCACGGCTCGCGTGCCATCCGAACATGAACTGAGCATCCTGGGCAAAGTCCATGCGGAGCAATTGGCTCACTATCAGGCGAATCCAGCGGAGGCGGAAAAATTGCTGGTCATCGGGGCATCACTGCGTCCGGAGGGAATCGATCCCGCCACTCACGCCGCGATGACAATGATGGCGAATCTGCTGCTGAATCTGGACGAAGCAATAACCAAGGAATAACGTCGTCAGACGACTGAGAGGATTTTTACATGCATCCGTTTGCACAACACGCATTACAGCAGACTCGCCGGTACTTTTTTGGCCAGTCAGCGGCTGGTATCGGGACTGCTGCACTTGCGTCGGTCCTGAATCCCAATCTGCTTTCGGCCAACACGCCGGTCAAGACATCATTCGGTGAGTTGCCCAGTCTGCATCATTCACCGGCAGCTAAGCGAGTGATCTGGCTCTTCATGGCCGACGCACCGTCGCAGTTGGACTTGTACGATTACAAGCCAAAACTGGCGGACTTCTTTGACAAGGATCTGCCGGAGAGCGTTCGCAATGGTCAGCGAATCACAACAATGACGTCGGGACAGACTCGCCTCCCGTGTGCTCCGTCGATTTTCAAATTCGCGCAGCATGGTGAGCATCGGGCCTGGGTAAGCGAACTGCTGCCCAATATCGCATCGATCGTAGACGATATCTGTATCGTGAAAACGATGAATACCGAAGCGATCAATCATGACCCGGCGATCACCTATATTCAGACCGGCAGTCAGTTGCCTGGTCGACCGAGCATGGGGTCGTGGGTTTCTTACGGACTGGGCAGTCCCAATAAAGATCTGCCGGCGTTCGTTGTACTGCACTCGCGAATTCCCGGCGGTGCTCAGACGCAGGCGTTGTTCTCACGACTCTGGGGCAGCGGCTTTATGTCGACTCGTCATGCCGGTGTCGCTCTGAGATCATCGGGCGATCCCGTGTTGTATTTGTCGAACCCAAGCGGTGTCGACCCGGCGACTCGCCGTCGAATGCTGGATGGGCTGGCCGAGCTGAACACCGATCGACTGAATACCGTTGGCGACCCGGAAATTGCGTCACGTATTTCTCAGTACGAGATGGCGTTCCGCATGCAGACATCGGTCCCGGATCTGACCGATATTTCCGATGAGCCTCAAAGCGTTCTGGATATGTACGGGCCTGAAGTAAAAGAGCCTGGAACATTCGCCTACAACTGCCTGCTGGCACGAAGAATGGCGGAACGAGGCGTCCCGTTTACTCAGGTCTTCCTGCGTGGCTGGGATCATCACGGCGGACTGCCAAACGCGATCCGCGGAATGGCTCCCGCCTGCGACCGCCCGAGCGCGGCGCTGGTGAAGGATTTGAAACAGCGAGGAATGCTGGACGATACTCTGGTGATCTGGGGCGGAGAATTTGGCCGCACAGTTTATAGCCAGGGAACGTTGACGAAGGAGAACTACGGTCGTGACCATCATCCTCGCAACTTCACGATGTGGATGGCGGGTGGTGGCATCAAAGGCGGACAGGTTTACGGCGAGACCGACGATTTCAGCTACAACGTTGTCGATAAGCCGGTTCACATTCATGATCTCAACGCCACGATCCTGCATCTGCTTGGTGTGAACCATGAGCAACTCACGTATCGCTTCCAGGGCCGCGACTTCCGGCTGACGGACGTTCATGGAACTGTCGTGCGGGATATCCTGCGAGGATAGCCGGCACTTTGCGACAGTGTGGATCGAGTTTCAGCGCTGATCGTTCTTGCCAGGAAACAGCCTTGAAATAGTATCCGGTGTGATTCAATTGGAGGCTCAAACGGTGAGCCTGTGTTCGCGAAGGCTCACTTGTCACACCCTACAGAAAACCTTGCAATTTGTAGGGTGTGACAAGTTCGCCCGAGCGAACGAAGGCGCACCGTTCACGGACAAGACTTCGAGCCATCTCCTATGGCTCAGGGATTGTTCGAGCCACTCGGAAACCGTGTGAGTTGTACTGAATGATCATCAGCATGTAGGACACATCAACCGCGTTCTCGTAATAGCTGCTCCCACCTGCCGCACCGCCCATCATCGCTCGTTCAAGGGGTTGGCCACTTTCACCACGATTGCCGGGGTTGCTGTCATTGCACCATTCAGCAACGTTTCCCTGAACGTCAAACAGACCGAAATCATTCGGGCGGAGTAGTCCAATCGGTTTCGAGACGACAATCTCCGTCCCGTCGGGACGCAGGACTGGAGCTCCGATCGAACGCAGATACTCAGAATTGTTCCGATCACACCAGCTGTACCTTGCGTGAACGGACAAATCCGTGCCGTAGAATCGCTCTCCACCAACACCGGCCAGAGCCGCCAGCCTCCATTCGGCCACTGTCGGAAGTCGATAGCCCGGCTTTCTGAAATCATCGGCTTCAGCTTCCCAGTTCGCGGCATCCGCAGGATAGAACTCGGGAAGCCCTTCGCGTCGAGACAACCAATTGCAGTATCTGGCTGCATCTGGCCATTGAACAACTGACATCGGTGAATCAGCCGTCCGCGAATACTCGGGCGCGTTGTACATCGCAGGATCGAATTCATGCACCTGCGAGACAGTTACCTCGTGCGCGCCGATGAAGTAGTCATGCCCCACATTGGAGTCAGTCTTTCCCGCAACTCGAATCAGTGTATGGCCGTCGCAGGAATCCAATCGAGGCGACTTCATCCACTGGCGAGGCGGCTTAGGTCCGTGCAGCGCGGTCTCTGCATTTTCTGCGAGGAGATTGGCGGCTGGCTGCTGGATGCCCCACCGACGCAGCAACCATTCCGCGGCTGAATGCACACCGCCGTCGGGTGTATCACGATGCATTGATGCCACAAACCCACGAGCTTCATCAAGCCGAAGTACTTGCTGTTCCTTGTAGTCTCCCAAAGAGATCAAAAGTGCATACTGAATACCAGGGTCTGTCTCAGAACGCAGTCTTGATAAGAGTCGTTCGGGAGCGACATTGAGTAACGCCAGAAGCCGGATCGCCTGGGATCGCGTCGTGTTCACAAGACTGACTGGTGTGCGTTGGAAGTGCTTCCAGAGTCCTTCTGTTTGAGCCGATCCGGCGTGTTTCAGCAGCAACGCGAAGGCCATCGCTCGCCGATGAGCCACTCTGTTCTGCTCCTGAGGGGAATCGTTGTAGTCCTCTTCGGTATTCAGAACTTGCCAAAGTACGCTCATGTCCAAAGTTTTGACCGCGGGCACCATGCGTTCGATCTGCCAGTCTGACGCGTCCAGGGAAAGTCGCGTTCGTGTCGCGTGATCGGCCCCAAGATAATCAATCAGCAGTGACAGCGCGAAACTGTTCCGAATTTCCTCGCTGGTAACTCCCAGCACTTTCGAGAGGTGGGGAATCAGCGGCTTTGCTGCCGGCTGCAACGAAGTCGAGATCTGACTGTATTCATCGGGATGCTTCGTACACGCGTGAATCAGAATCTCCGAGATTCTTTCTGCGGCTACGTTCCACCGCGCCAAAGATTGCTCATCCGCAGGTGGATCCATTTTCGCGAGAATCACCAAAGCATGAAACCTGGTGTCATCGTTCACCGGCACGACGCCGTCGTCCGAATTGTGAATCTGATCAACAATTTTCCAGCATCGCGGAACGATTTCATCGCTCCATCGCTGCATTGCATCGCCGGCAAGGACAGCATTCTCCGGAATTGACGACGTCAATGCGGAGACAAACACATCCTCAAGCGTCGAGTCATTCCAGCGTAGATGCGCCAGTTGCAGAGCGAACGCCTGCGATGAATCCTTCTCTGCGGCACTCAGTGACGTCGCCACAGCCGTTTCGGCCAACGCTCCATGCCGAGAAAGCTCATTGATCAGAACCGGGAGTCGTTCAGGATCCGCGATCATTAACTGATCTCGCAGGGAGTTGACACCAATCTGCCGATCGTAACGAAACAGAACGATCCCCAACAGAACCAGAGTTGTCACGGTCACCACAATTAACGTCAGCGATTTCCGGTCGCGGACAGACATCATCTCCTTCTCTTCCGCCGACAATTGACTGGCGGACAGCACCGTTCGCACCTGCACCCATTCCCAAAATCCAGGCAGGAAGCGATTCTCCTTTTGCTGGCTCCAAAGTCCGGCCTGTTCGGTCAGTCGCTGATGCAGACGTCCACGAAATGACTCACGCTGTTTGGCTGTCAACCATTCTCGAATCGAAGGGACGAGGAAGTCATGCGACAGTTGATACGCTGTCTGCTCTGTCATGGACGGACTGGATTCGGATCGCGTTCGGTCCAATGATTCTGTCGCGCTGATTAACTTGAGATCCGACTCCATGATCATCATCAGCATGTCAAATCGAGCGCGGTCCTCCTCGTAGCCTGATAACGCTAATAGCTCTGCTCGAGTTCTGCGGCTGGCTTTGATCTCAACCCCCAGCCCGGGGACCAGCGTCTTTAGAATTCTCCGCGCAGCTTCATCGTGAGCTTTCTGATTGGCTGGCGCATATGTGGCGGAGAAAGAGTCGTTCAGAAACTGAGCCCCGATGCCGACCGTACCACCAAGAATTCGCAGAGTCGAAGGAATCCAGTCCTTCGACTTCACCATCTCCGCGAACAAAGCCAGGTGAACCGGAATGACTTTGTCATCATGGGCCAGGTTATCGATGGCACCGTCGATAAATCGATCCTGATCACGATCCGGAGGCTCGGGTGCTGGAGGCAGCTGACCGTAACCGCGACCAAACTCGATCAGTACTTTTCGTGCGTGGCGACGATCGAACAGGTCGATCATCATCGCGTTTCGACCAAGCTGCAATGGCGATTCCACGGCCTCCATAAAGCGATTCAACGCCAGCCAGAAGTCGTCTCGAATGAGCACAACGCACTGCACCCTTGCCCCATCACACTGGCGAATCGAGCGAACCAATTCGGTATCCGCCGGATCCGGATGCGCGTGAAGCCATTGTTCAAACTGATCCAAAACAATCAGCAGGCTGCGGTTTTTTCCGATACCACCGCCGCGACGAATCTCAGCGAGCGCTTCTGGCAAAGTACTGCTGGTCAAGTTGCTGCAATGTCGCTCAATCGCAACGAACAGTTGTTTCTCCGTGAGGTCTGCGGTTGCTTCCAGAACGATCGCGACAATCTCGGGGCCCAGCAAAGGCACCAACCCTGCTCGAACTAACGAAGACTTGCCGCACCCTGTCGGTCCCGAAATCACTCCCACGCGCTGCAGGTCCGGCACATCGTCACGAACGGTGACCCACCGTTTCCAATGGCTCAGGCATTCCGGCAAACCATCTCGATCTCGTGCGCCCGGCAGAAGACCCAGAAAGAAGTACGCATCCGCACGACTAAATGCACGCAGGCCGCGAGGAACAATCGTCACGACGAAGGCGGATCCGTCGCGAGCACTTGCCTCAGGCACGGAAACTTTTGCGGCACTTTGAGCGACACCGCCAGCGTCGCTCTCTCGAACCTCCGCCTTACTAAGCCATTCTCGTAGATCTTCCGCCAACTCAATTGTTTCAGCATATCGCTGACTGGCCAGCTTCGACAACAGCTTGAGACAGATACGGTTCAACTCGGATGGAACGCTTCGCTTTAACTCGCGAGGCGGTATCGAATCTTGTGTCAGAATGCGATACAGAACATCGTGAGACGCTCCGCCGGAAAACGGCCTTTCGCCAGTCAGCATTTCATACATCACAACACCAAGGCTGAACTGGTCGCTGCGGCCATCAATTCGATGACCTTCGCCTCGCACCTGTTCGGGACTCATGTAGCTTGGAGTGCCGGCCAGACCTTCCTGGCCACCGGAGACTGCTTCATCACGCAGGGCCAGTCCGAAGTCGGCCACATAAACTCGGCCATTATCCCCCACCAGAATATTAGCCGGCTTGATGTCACGATGAACAATTCGGGCTCGATGAACATGATCCAGTGCCTGGGCCACATCAATCAACAACCGAGCGACTTCAACAGTTGGCAGAGGCCCCTGCAACATGACATGCGAAAGATCCCGTCCCTCAATGTATTTCGAGACGACAAAACAGCGACCATCATCGATCAATCCGCAGTCGTAAATCGGAACCACTGCCGAATGATCCAGACGTGCCAGCGTCCGCGCTTCCCGCAAAAACGTCTGCAAATAATCCTGGTGCTGAGCACGATGCAAATGAGGCAGCTTGACCGCGACCAGTCGATCCAGATCCGCGTCGTTTGCCAGGAAGACGATCCCGAATCCACCTCGCCCAAGGCGGCGAATGATCTGATAACGGCCGATAAAAGCGCCGACTTGCGACTCCACGCTTTGGTTAGACTTATCATTCAGCAAAAAGCCACTCAAATCCGCCGGAACCGGATTTGGTAACTCTCCATCCAGTATTCCGGATCGAGAAGTCAGCCCCGGCCGAACGACTGTGTCGTCTAAGTTCTTCTGCTCTTCCATTCCGGCCCCTTACAAAGTCAATTGCGACCTCGCAAAGTGTACAGGAATCCGCCGGTTTCAGAATACCGTCTCTCGCCTCAAAATCTTTAGTAACGAATGTTGACGCGGAACTTCAGAGTCAGCCTGAAGCCGGGGGGCGAAGAAATCCCCAGGTCGCGGCAAGTGCGTCTGCCGCTTCTTCAACGTCAAGGATCTCTCCCCACGGGCCGTTGCGAAGGAATGCATGAGCCAACTCATGAGCGATCACATAATGCGCAAAGGCTTCGGAACAGTGCGACAATTTTGTTCGCAAAACCACGCAACGCGTTCCGCTTCCAATCGGTCCCGGGGTTGGCATCCACAGAGTCCACCCCTGACCGGGCACGAAATTATCGATCGTGACTCGGAACCGAGGATCCTCCACGAAATCCTGCTGCACGTGTGCCGGAATCGCATGGAGTACCGAGAGAACTCGCTCACGCAGCTCAGGAAAGTCAGCCAGTTCAATAATCAGTGAAGAAAAGATCGGCGAGTCCTTCCGGATAATTCTGCGTCTGGAAACAATGTACACACAGTCGTCGATCTGATCGTTTAACGTTTTCTTCGACGTACGTCCAGTGGCAAAGGTTCTCCATAGCAAGCCAACTTCGATTGCCCATCATTGGCGAAGTCTTTGGCTCAGGTGACTTTCCGGCTTACTGAACGCGAAAATCGCCAAGGCAGTGTCAGAGTGAAGTCGATTCGCCGCAGGGCAACGTCCAGAACAAGCAGCAGTGCAGAAAATGTCATCAGCCATGGCCAAAGTTCCGTCGGGCGAGTCGTCCGGATTCCGGGGCGATCAAAAATGTCTTTCGCAGACGGGTTAAAGCGGCCGCCCGAGATCGTGGAGATTTCGCGGAGCAAGGCGTCATTCGTCGCCTGAATTCTCAGCTCATCGTTATACCCCACCATGAGTCCTCGGCTTTGACGAGAAATCACCTGACCGTCTTTCTTCACTGCGATCTCAAGATTGTAAGCGCCGGAAATCGACGAATCGAATTCTCCGCTGTATCGCCCCGGAGCCATCTGCGGCAGATTTAAGGGCGTGCGTTTGAGTTGCGGGTCGATAATCGTCACTTCGACTTCTGACTGATTCAGGAATGCTCCTGCTTCGTTCACCGCATCAATATTCAAATGCGTTGTGAGTCCGTCTCTGACGGATTCGATCTGGATTCCCTTCGTTTCACTTTTTCGCATGGTTTGGCGCACAACCTGAGTCCAGAACTTTCCGTAGCCGGGCCATGTCAGCCATTCCGCGGCCCAGCGACTTTTGGCATCCGATGTGAATGCGGCCGTCATTCCCAAACCGTAACGCCACCACGCCAGCAAAGGGTCGCCTTTTTCGGTCGCCAGAATCACTTCGCAGGTCGGCTTCGGGCGAGTCGTCACATAGCCCAACAGAAACGGAGCGGACTCCATATCCAATTCCGCCAAAGCGCGAGTCGCACGGATGACCTGCGGAACAAACGGCTGTTCGTCGATCGCCGACTTGCTGGCTGTCATGGTTTCTTTGGCGAAGATCTGCGGCACCTGTGATGGATCTTCAGCAAGGTAATATCTCCCTTTGCCGATGCGGGCAATCGATTCCAGGATCACCGGATCTGTCGCGCCTTCTCCGCCGATGGCCACAGTCGACACGGTGATTTTTGCGGCCGCCATTTGTTGGGCGAGCCCTTCGAAATCGCCGGTATTGGAGATCCCGTCTGTCAGCATAATGACGTGCTTCAGCTTGGCTGATGTTGAGTTGAGCATTTCAAACGACATCTCCATCGCGGGATACATGCTGGTACCGCCTCCGGAAGTCAGTTGAGAAATCTCATCGCTGATTTTCCCCTTGTTGCTGGCCGACTGCATTTCGCTCAGGATCTGCGTTTGGTCATCAAAAGCCAGGACCGCAATTTGATCGCGATTCCCCAGCAGTTCAACGGCCGACCGAGCAGCCGTCTTGGCCATTTCAAGTTTATCGCCGTCCATAGAGCCGGACCGGTCGATCACCATGACAATCGCGAGTGACGGTTTTTCCTTCTCCTTTTCGAAGTCGCTACGAACCGGCAAAATTTCTTCCAGCGTTGTTTTGTAGTAACCGCCCAGCCCAAACGATTGTTCCCCGCCTAACATGATGAAGCCACCGCCAAGGTCCTGAACCCAGGTGCGAGCAATCTCCATCTGCTG
The DNA here is from genome assembly GCA_903921605.1 of uncultured Planctomycetaceae bacterium. Next base: position 14,101 of record CAIXQV010000492.1, read on the forward strand.
TTGAGTCAATGCGGTGGCTGGCACATTGGACAGCATCACAAGCTCATAGTTTTGCAGGCCCTCAAGAGAATCCGGCATACCCTGCGGTGGGCGAACATCGGCCTGAATGCCTTCATCTTCCAAAGCGTAAGCCAGATCACGAATCAGATTCGGATCGCTTTCAATGATGAGCACTCGCGGCTTACCCGCCATGTAAACCAAACCCGCATCCGCGTTATTGTCGAGCAACGTGTCCTGCTTCAAGCCAGAAACGCGAACTTTGAAGGCAGCCATGCGATCGCCTTCGACCGTTTGTTGAA
>CAIXQV010000493.1 GCA_903921605.1 uncultured Planctomycetaceae bacterium
ACCGTTGCTGCCTGGTTCTTTGCCGTAATCGGCAGCTCCAGTGTATCCGGCGGGCTTCAGGAAGACTGATGCTCCAATGCTCTCCTGCCATTTCATGACGGCGTTATGAGGGATGTCCGAAAACAAAACGTAACCGCCGAAATTGTTACCTTCTTCTGGCACCCAGACAGGACCTTCCGCCCACTCAAAGCCACCACACAGCACCTGAATCACGGCCTCTTTGGCGATCAGTTCTTCTAACTGCGGATCAAACTGTTCCACTCGGCCGATGGTTGGAAAGTTGGTCGTATTCTGAGCGAACGCAATCGAATCGCAGACGAGAGAAATCAGCAGAGACAGAATCCAGGCAGCCAGCAGATTTTTCCGCGTATTCAATAGCTCAGTCAGGAACATTGACGGACTCCTTCAGGTGTTTCAGGTGGGCAACGATCGTGAATGTCATGATGACCAGCAATGACCACGATGTCCATTTACTGACATGAACAAGAGCCCAGGCTCCCATTTGGTGAGGGTACTGCCAGACACGAAAGAATGTACTGATGTTTTCAGCCAGCCAGACGAAGAACCCAATCAGCACAAATGAGCACAGGAGAGGCATTCGGCGATCACGATCCAATGGGCGAAACACCACCGTGGATCGTGCATAAAGACCTGCAGTGCCGGCAGCCAGATGCCAACGATAATCAGGAATAAAATGGTGCGTGAAAAAGTTGGCGTAGATCAGAATCGCCAGCAGCGTCGCCATCCAGTAAGGAGGATGGTGCCGAATTCTGATATCCAGCAACCGCCATGCCTGAATGAGATAACTCCCAACTCCTGCGTACATGAAACCAGAAAACAGGGGCACTCCACAGATCTTGAACCAGCCCTCATCCGGATAGCTCCAGGATTGAATGTGTTCCGATGTCTTGAAGATTTCCAGACACAGTCCGACCAGATGGAATAGACAGATTGCCTTAAGTTCATCCACTGTTTCCAGTCGAGCCCACAGCATCCACGCCTGAATCATCAGGGCAATCAACAGCAATGCGTCATATCGGGCTATTCCCAACACGCCATCGGAGGGAACGGTAAACACCGCCGCGAAGAACAGAACCACAAACAAGCATGCTCGCGCTTCTTTCAATCCAAAATACCAGAACTCGATCAGAAATCGCCGCAGGCCCACGAGATCCCCGCGAACTGTGGGCTCTCGCAGCTTGACGTTGAAGCGATGAAGAAAATTGTGCATGAGACAACTTTGACGCAGGGCAGGGATTCTGGTTCCGCCAGTGCCTTACGTCGAACCAGCGTTTATCGCAAAACGAAACCGGCGATTTTGGCAATGAGCGGCCGTTGATCTTTGAACTCAAGGTTCGTTTCGTTTTGAGAAGCAGCCAACTGTCTAATTATCGCCGAACAAGCCAACGATGACGTCTTCCGCAATCCGCAGCTTTATGATGCACGAAACCCACGCGAGCTCGCGAATGGATTCGTGAGTTTCAGAAACGAACTGCAGCCAACCGATCAGGCTCGTGGCTCTCATGCGGACAACAGCAATGCCCGATGCGTGCTCAGGAATGGCAATCAAACCTTCATAGTGAACTGGGCAGTGGACATGCTCCGCTGGCGAACTCGCAGCGAGCTGGCCTGGCTAGACTCAATCAAACACTTAACCGGCATTGCATTCGGCTGCCTGCGGTTCCAGTACCTGATTCAGTACTGCCGCCAGAGAATTCTTTGTGAAAGGCTTTGTCAGGAATACGTCCGGCATATCGGAAATCTCGCTTCCTGAGGGACGTTCCGGAGCGTACC
>CAIXQV010000494.1 GCA_903921605.1 uncultured Planctomycetaceae bacterium
GACTGGTTGTCTTCAGTAACCAGTCTTCCATACTGTTTTCAGGATGAGCGATTCTCGTCGTTCCAGGCCGAGTGTCTGATGACGGATGCGGCCCTGACAAAGAAACAGCGAAAGGATCGCATCGACAAGATTGCCGCTCAAATATTGCTTCAGAACTTTCTGGAATCACGGCGAATCCAACGCGGCGCGGGCTGAGAGGCTTTCGTTCATCGTTCGAGAGATGAATCCTGGCCGTCGACAAAAGGTGCTGGCGGCTCAGCGCCGGCTACTTCGGGACAGAGTCTCCTGTCAGAATCCAGGCTTCATTGAATGCCGCATGCTTCATCGTTTTGCCTTCATCGCAGAAGTAGCTGTAGACCGTATGGATCATGCCGTCTTTCGTCTGGATAACACACGGGTAGTGATAGGACCCTGTCGGCTGTTGCTCCAGATGCCGGGATACTTTCCAGGTGAGGCCTTCGTCAGTAGAGAGACTGACGGCGAGTTGATTTCTGCCGGAGGAGGTGTCATTGTGGACCAGTACCCAATGTCCATTCTTCAGTCGAACTCCGTCGAGCCCGGAACCCGGATTTACAAGTTCAGAGACACCGACGGGTCCCCAGGTAACACCATCGTCCGTCGATTCGCAAACACGCACGTGTCCCGTATAGCCATTCTCTCTCATGTATGCGACCAACGTTCCGTTGTCGCGACGCAGAACCGCAGGCTGTATCGCCCCGAAGCCCAGCAGTGGCTTACTGGCATACCAGTTTGAACCTCCATCATCGCTGATCGCCATGATTGAAATCGAGAACGTGTCGGTGTACAGCGGCAACAGGATTCGCCCCGATGGTAGCACGGTCGGCTTGCAACGAGGCTGCCAGCCCATGCGCTGATAGAGTTTCTGGCTCAGCTTCATCTTCGCCTCTTCGATCTCCTGCATTTGCTTTTCTGGAAGCGGCACAGGCAAGGCTGCCACCAGTTGATCGAGAACCTTAATGGCCTCCTGAGAAAAGTCATCGGGCTTGAGCAGAATCGTTTCACTGCGATTCCATTCTGGGCTCCCTTCGCCAGCGGGATCGTCGCTCACCTTGAGATGAGTCAGGCATGATTCCCAACTATTGGCGATAATGACGGGCCAGAAAAGCATCAGGCGTCCATTTGCATCGGTCATCATGGCCGTATTGCAATCGGGGAATCCCGGGGTGTCGGTCATCAGAAATTCCGGTCCCCACTCTTTCCGGCCCGCTTTCAACCGAGATCCATAAATGGCCACGTCATCGGCAGTCCTTTCGCCACTGCCACGATACCAGGAGACAATCAGTTCGCCATCTGCAAGTTCCGCGATGCCCGGTGCGTGATTGTGTTGAGGGTGCAAGGGGAACACAAACTCCGATCGGAGTGTGGGTCGAGAAGCATCTTCTGCGGCTGGCAAAAATCTGCTCGCTGCAACCAGAAGCATGAAGCAGAGAAATAGGGGCGAGTGAACGCTGGCAGACATTTCAATTTGTCTCAATAGGAAATTTGGTCGAACGACAATTCAAGGATTGGCTGTATCCTAACCATAGGCGGAGTTGGAAAACATGCTGCGGGCATTGTCAACGTCTGTCAGCTCCTCGGTCCAGCCTGCTCGTTCGCCTGGATGTCGCGTGTTCTGGCGATGTTCTGTGGCGGTTTGCAAATAGCTGTGGTCTGAGAAATCTGATTTCGTGGTTACTGGAGCATCCACTGCCTGAATTGTTATCCTACGAAGATTGCCGGGATATCCTGTTGTCCCGCATCAGTACTAATTTGAGAGCAAAATGACAGACGAGACCCCAAAACGCCGCATTTGGATCGGATTTGATCTGGGTGGCACCAAAATGATGGCAGTCGTTTTTGACGACAAGCTTAAGGTGCTCGCCAAGAAACGCC
>CAIXQV010000495.1 GCA_903921605.1 uncultured Planctomycetaceae bacterium
AGGATCGTTTGCAACAACTCTTGCTGCCAGTGGTGTTACAGCAGGAACGTACAATCTGGCGACTATCACGGTCGATGCAAAGGGGCGTCTGACATCGGCCTCATCCGATCAGTTTTTGCTCAGGGATGCGTCGAATTTATTGGCGCTGCGAAACGGGGCAAACGCACAAACGTTTCGGATGTATGGCACATGGACAAGTGGAACAACGTTCGAGGCTCTGAACCTTGAAGGCCAGTCCTTGGCAAACTTCGAAATCGGACCGATGAAGGGCTCGGTCGGCGGTGTTCTTCGCGGCCTGACGATCGGAGGATACGCCACAGAATCTGCATCGATCAGTCCATGGATGACGTTCACAAATACAGGCGCAGCTTCTCTCAGTTCGACGCTTGCCGTCACTGGTGTTGCGACGTTCGGTACGACAGTCAACTGCAATGCAAACGTGGTTATCGCGACGAATTTGGCCGTTACTGGCGCATCAACGCTGACCGGCGCGTTAGTTGTCGACGATCAGGTGTATATCCGAACCGGAAGCCTGTACTTCGATTCATACGGCACGCACAGCGGCATTCGAAACCGTCGAGCCAACGGAACCTTGGCATCGCCGACGCAAGTGTTGTCAGGCGACCTGATTGGATTCTGGAACGCATTGGGGTATCACGATGGCGGAGCGTTCCACACCATCAGCGGCGGAACGATGCAGTTCACCGCAACAGAAAATTACACGTCAACCGCTCAGGGCACATCGTTTCGAATCGGATTGTGTGCGGCCGGAACAACCACCAACACCACGCGGTTTTTCATTTCCGACGCGGGGTTTGTCGGGATCGGTGTACTCACACCGACAGTTATCTTCGACATCAACGGCAACGGAATGCGAATACGCACGGCCCGAACGCCAGCCAGCGCGACGGCATCAGGGAACGCTGGAGAAATTTGTTGGGACTCAGGGTTTGTTTATGTCTGCACAGCCACCAACACGTGGAAGCGGGCTGCGATTGCAACGTGGTAGTCACGGAAAACAGCGTATAAATAACTGAAACGTTTCGGGAGAATCGACTGATGCCGTTGCAACTCACAGAAGAACAAACGCTGGTTGTTCCAGAGAGAGTAATTCCGCAGGCCAGAGCCGAAAAATTATGGATCGGAACTGTCGTATTAAATGTCCCGAAAAACGGTAAGTGGTCCGCAGTCACTGAGGGACATCCTATTGATGATTCCGGAACGGTCTACTTTGTGAATCCAGTCACAGGGAACGACACGACTCTGCGGTTGGAATCACAGGATCTCATGGCGGATGCGGCGAAGTCACCGGTTCTTGCAGCCGCTATCGATCAGGTGATGGTTGGAATGATTACAGCAGCGACGGAGATTAAGGCACTCCGCGACGCTGAAAAACTGGCCTTGGAGGAGAGCAGACGTGGCGAAGAAATTTCAGGTTAGTTTTGAGGCTCCAGCAAAGCTCATCAGCGGTAAAGCCATGCTTGATGAGAATGAACAGGAGTTGAAACTCGGCAAGTTTCTGGCCGACCATATCGCGGGTGCCGCTGCGGAAAGAAATGTCATTAAGCTCTATGGATGGGCGTGCCGAATGGCGGCCGGGGAATCGATCGAATTGGATAGCGAGGACATGTCGTCGCTGAAAGCGTTTGTGGAATTGCTTCCGAGACTGCCGTTGCTACTAAAGGCGCAATGTCTTGAGATCCTCAATGACGCGAAGGCGAGCGAATGACGATCGTGTCCGTCTACATGCCCGATCTCTCGGGCTACCTTTTGATCCCAGGAAACTCACTCTCTTTGAAACTCACAAAGAGCAGTGATTTCTCGGCACTCAACGGAGCTGGTGATGCTCTGGTAGAGAATGGA
>CAIXQV010000496.1 GCA_903921605.1 uncultured Planctomycetaceae bacterium
GAAGCCCGGCATGATGCCGCCGATTCCAGAGTCGACGGATGGCGAAGAGATGTTGCCAGTCGATCCCGAAAAGCTTCCGGAGTCAGACGAGCCTGGCGATATTCCGGAGAAGTAGCGTCTTTACAGCTTTCAGAAGATCTTGATCTCATGATGATTCACCCTGCATTTGTAAGTGTCTCTTTATTCCTCGTGTTGCTCTTACCTTCCGTCGCATCCGGGCAGGATGCACGGCTCAGCAGCGCGATCACGAAAGCCGAACAGTTCCAAAAGCAGGGGAAACTTGAGGACGCTGCAAACGAATACGAGAAGGCTCGAAAACTCGCGGTCGAAGTGTGGGGCGACAACCATGCCAACGTTGCCGCTCTCACTCAGGCGCAGGGGATGCTTTGGAAGGATCTGGGCGAATATGCAAAAGCAGAGACGTTGATCCGGAAAGCGCTCGAGATTTCGACCGCAGTTGGTGACACCGAACTTGCCGCTGAAGCCACGAACAATCTTGCTACCGTAAAATGGGAGCTGGCAGACTATGTGGAGTCACAGAAACTTCACGAAAACGGTCTGGCGCTGCTCAGCAAAGCGTACGGCGAGAACTCGCCAGAGGCGGCTGTCAGTCGAAGCAATCTGGCGGAGGCCCTCAAAGAGCTAGGCGACTACTCCAGCGGCGAACCAATGGTGTTGCAATCCATCAAGGTGCTTCGCAATCATCAGCCCACGTATGCTTCGGAGCTGGCCGCCAGCTTGATGAACCATGCGGATTTCTACGCGCGCCAGGGAATCTATGTTCGTGCGGAACTGCTGCTGCTGGAATCGATGCAGATCAAAGAAAAGGCCTTCGGTGTCAACCATTTCGAGGTCTGTCGTCCGCGAAATAATCTGGCGGCATTGTACTTCGGGATGGGGCAGTTCGAAAAAGCGGAATCCATGCACAAGCAGAATCTGAAAGTGTTCGAGGCCACTCTGGGGCCAAACCATCCTCATGTTGCCAGCATTGTCCTGAACCTTGCCTTGACGTATCAGATGCAGAAGCGATACGACGAAGCGGTGGCCATGTACGAGCGTGCTCTTTCGATTCGCCGCAAAAGCTTCGCCGCAGACCACGCGTCGATCTCGTTAACGCTGCATAACTTTGGACAATTCTATACTAAACGAGCAGACTATCCTCGAGCACTGACGACTTTGCAAGAAGCCCTCGCCAGCCGCACAAAGACGTTTGGCCCTGACCACATCACAGTGGGCGTGACAAGTATGGCGATTGGCGATGTGCACTATGCACAAGGGCAGTTTGAAGAAGCCAAAGCGAATTATGAGGAGTCCCTGCGCATTCGCCAGAAGCAACTCCCCGAGACTCATCACGACCTGGCCTACAGCCACACGACATTGGGCGAGGTGAATGCATCCACTGCAAACTGGGATTCAAGCGTCGATCATTTCGATTCAGCCAGACGCGGGTTCCGTCGACATATTGATCAGTCGCTGCCGTCGCTTCCCGAGGCCGATCAGATTTCATTTCTTAAGTACGTTGACGAGCCATATCTTCATTCTTCACTTTCGCTTGTGTTGGCGCAACCGCAAAACCAGAAGGTGATCAATTCCACGGCTGGCTGGGTGCTTAACGGAAAAGCAGTCTCGCAGCAGGCGATGGCCCAGCGGGCGTTGATTGATCGCGACACCAAAGATTCAAAGCTCGCGGCTGCGGTTAAGGCGCTGCTTGTGATTCGTAAACAACTTGCGTCACTGATGATGTTAAGCGATTCAGAGGAAGGCGATCCTGCAAAGCAAGCTCGCATTGATGAATTGGTGCGGCAGGAGCAGGCACAGTCGCGAACGTTATCCGAGCAGGGCGGCCGTTCGCCGGGCTCAGCGGCCTGGATTGAGACCGATGACGTTCGTAAGGCGTTGAAGGATGATTCAGTGCTGGTGGAGATTGTGAGATTCCGAAAGTACGACTTCGCCAATCCTGCGGCCAAAGAAGAAGATTGTCCTGAGCACTATGTTGCGTGGATCATTCCAAAGAATGAAGCAGGGGAAATTCGTGTGGTCGATCTGGGTGATGCGACAGCGATTGACGAACGTGTTCGCGCTGCTCGAATTGCTTTGAAGGAAGCACCGCAGTTGATTCGCGAGAACGGCGAGCAGGACGCCGAAAAAATGTTAGAACCTTCGCTTCGGTCTCTGGCAGGCTCAATTCTGTATCCGTTGCTTGACGCTCTGGAGCCAGCCAAAACGGTTTACCTCAGTCCGGACTCGTTGATGTGGCTTGTGCCCTGGAGTGCGTTACCTCTTCAGGATGGCCAGTATGCTATTGAGAAGTTCGATATTCGATTCCTTGTCACCGGGCGTGATTTGGTTCGTAACGAAAACACATTCAATGCCTCCAATCCCGTCATTTTCGCCGACCCGGATTTCAACCTTGATCCTGCAGCGGTCGAAGCAGCAACGCAGCAGTTACTTAAGAAACCTTCGGGTCAAAGAAACACATTGCGAGCGATCGCTCCATCGGGAAAGTTTAAACTCGGAACCGTGTCACGCTTACCAGGTACAAAGTCGGAAGCGGAAGCGGTCTTGCCAAATCTGGAACTGTTTACTGCCAGAAAGGCCTCCGTTTATTCTGGCCAATCGGCTCTGGAAGCTGTCTTCAAAACTGTCCGCCAACCCCGCGTGCTGGTCTTAAGTACTCACGGATTTTTCGAAGAGGAAAAGCCGGCGGGTGAGTCGTCGCAGACTTCATCAAATCCGTTACTGCGTTGTGGTTTGCTTCTCGCAGGCTGCAACAAGCCCATCGATGCGTCGGTGAATGATGGCGAGGATGGGATTTTGACAGGACTGGAAATTGTCAGTGTCGACTTGCGAGGCACGGATCTGGTCGTCTTGAGCGCTTGTGAGACAGGACTTGGCGAAGTTCGAAACGGAGAAGGTGTTTCCGGCCTGCGTCAGGCATTCCAATTGGCCGGTGCACGATCGGTCGTTTCTACCTTGTGGCAGATTCCCGACCGAGAAACCGCCAGATTGATGGCGAGCTTTTTTGACGGTTTGGCAGAGACTCACGATAAAGCCAGTTCGCTTCGTCAATCCCAACTCAAACTTATCGCAGCACGACGTGATCGTAAAGGGGCCGCTCATCCATTCTACTGGGCTGCATTCACCATCACCGGCGAGTAACCATTTAAACAACCCTCAAGGTCTACAAGCTTCGTCGGTGACCACTACACGCAAAAATACACATCATGAATTCAATAGCCTACCAGATCTCGTGCAGACTTTTCGCCTTGGGTCTGATCAACCTCGTCTTTGCTTCTTTCTCCGCTGGCGACGAAGTTCAAAGCCGACTCAACGCGGAGGTGAAGGAGATTCTGCGAAGCCGTTGTGCCGATTGCCACGGCGCTGCCGCTTCCTCAACAGAGTTTGACGTCCTTGACGCGAAATCCCTCATCGAAACGGATATCGTTAAGGCGGGAAACCCGGAAGAATCCCGCCTGATGAAGTTCCTCGTGACTGACGACGAGCAGATTCGCATGCCGAAGGATCTTCCTGCGCTGTCATCCAGCGAGATCGACAAAATCCGGACCTGGATCGCCAATGGCGCGACCGCTTTTCCGGAGGATGTCGCGATTCCACGGGAAGACCAGCGTGAAGACTCATTCAGCGCGGTCGCTGGAGTGGATTACGTTCTCAAACAGATTCTTGCTCATCAACGCTCACTGTCGTCCGATCAGGCGAAGTCGATGCGATACTTCAGTTGCAATCATCTGCTGACACGCGGAGCAACGCGTGACGAGCTGAACTTGCAACGCGATGCCTTGGCAAAGACTGTTAATCATCTGACGTATTCTCGCGATCCTGTGATGATCGAGGCGATCGATGGCGATACCGCGACGATCTTTGCAGTCGATATTCGCAAGCTCGGTTGGCATCACGAGTCGCTCAAAGTGGTCGGTACCCAGGGCAAGCTCGGCCCTTCACTCAACAACTACGACATGGTGTTGCTTGAGTATCCCTATGCGATCGCCTATCACGACTCGGATACCTATGAAAAGCTGAAGAACGAGTTCATTGTGCCCTCCGGCATGGTGCGTCCGATCGCCTATATGCGCGTCGATTGGTTCTGCAGCGTTGCGCTTCAGCCGCCGCTCTATCACGATCTGATGCACATGCCGTCTCATGTGCAGGACCTCGAGCGAGAAATCGTCGGGGTCAAAGCAGATGAGGAACTCCTTCATAAGAATGTTGTTCGAGGAGCCGTGATTTTATCCGGAGTCTCTCGCAATAATCGGGCTGCTGAACGATACGTTTCCCCGCACGGTGCCTACTGGAAATCGATTGATTACGCGACAAATAAAGGGGAGGAAAATATCTTTCGTGATCCGGTCAACCTTCATGGTGTTGGCGGCGAGATGATATTCAACCTGCCAAATGGGTTGCAGGGGTACTATCTCTCAACTGCCGCGGGGGATCGACTGGATTCGGGACCCACGGAAATCGTGACTGATAAATTCGCTGAAGACAAGTTGGTTCGAAATGCTCTTTCGTGCATCCGTTGTCACGATCAGGGGATCAAGACGTTCAAAGATTCTGTGCGGCCCGCGTTTGAGTCGATGCCAGGCAACCTTGGATTCAGCCGTAGCGAGGTCCTGAAGCTCTATCCCAAACAAGAAGAGCTATCAGCCCTTTTCAAGTCCGATGGCGGACGGTTTATGTCTGCCCTGGAGAAGGTCCTCGGACATCCCCAAAAGACTGAACCGTTAACGCCAGTCACTCGTCGTTTTCTAGAAGACCCGATCACGTTGACGGCCGCCGCAGGTGAGCTGGGATTGATAAAGTCCGGGGACCTTGGAGCCGTCTTTCGCAGCCGACAATTTGCGACGTTAGGATTGATTCCGCTCGCAAGTCAAGGTGCAGTTCGCCGTGATACCTGGGAAGATTATTTCGATCAGATTGTTCGCGAACTGGGGTTAGGAGACGCGATCGTTTCGCTTGATGCCAATACTCGCAATGACTACGCACCACTTGGGCACGGCCCCGACATCAAGATAACGACGACAAAGAACAGTCGAACATTCTCGGCCGGAGATCAAATCGCAGTCATCATTACGAACCAGGGAAAGACAGAAGTATTTGTCGAATTGATTGGCTCTGGAACCAAAGGTGAAAAAGTCGTTCTGATTCCCACAGGCTTGCGACTGAGCCCCGGAGCATCCACGCGATTTCCCAGCGAAGGCACCATCACGGTTAAGCCCAGCCTTGGTCATGAGTTGATCACCGTCTTTGCCAGTGAAGCTGAATTTTCTGCAGGAACGTTGTATCGGGGTAAGAACATCGCTGATCGCTACGTTCATGAACTCGACACTCAGCGAGTCAGCCCGATCATCAAGAAGAGCCTTGTGATTGAAACGCGATAGTCATCCTCCGATCAATGCGAGCAACTCGAGAAGTCCTCGGCACAATGTATGGCTCGTATGGAACAGCCGGGGCTATCCAAACGTGGTACCCTGGCAACAATTCACAGCGGCAGATTTCTCTGGCCCCTCTTTCTGCCTGCTGAACTCCTGTTGATTGTAGGGCAGGTTTCGCCGTTGTGTAGAATCTTGAGGCTGGCGTAATGCGATTGGCCGATCGGTGTCTACCGATCTCCGCAAAGCATCCAGATGCCTTCCGCACGTTTTGCAATTTCAGTCGAGCTTGGTACTTACTTCATCGGTCGGAGTTGCACTGGCGTGCATCTTTGCGAGGTGCCCTTCCAGCGATTGCAGCAGTCCATCGATCGTCAGCTCCTGAATCTCGTGTGGGGGATTCCACGGGAACCAACGAAACCCATGATGCTCTGTCAGCCTGATTTTGACCGGGTGTTTTAGCCAGGCCAGAAACACATACAGCACTTTCTCAATCGAGCCTTCTCCACCGTATCGCTTCTCGTTCACAAAGTAGCGATTCTCGAAACGGAAGTCCGGATCGACGTCGATGTCCTGTTCCGTTATTCCGGTTTCCTCAGCCAGTTCCCGCAAAGCGCACTGCAGTTCCGTTTCTCCTTCATCGACGTGTCCCTTTGGCAAGTCCCATCGATGCGGATGTTTCATCAGCAGAAAGGATTCGATTGGCTTGCCGCGTACGATGAGAAATCCACATGAGATCGGTTTTTTCATAATGCTATTTCCTCCATGATTCGCAGCCAGCGACGGCAAACCGGCTCCTGACATGGAACATTCTGTGATCCTCTGAGCCCCAACCAACACGCAGCGAACCCAGGGTATGATGCAGTCCTGTGACCATTTTCACAATCGCAAGACTTTCCTCACCTCAAGGTATCCAACACTTTTCGGAGATGATTTCTGTGCCGAATTCTGGACCGATCACGAAATCGGTGTTTTCATTCCGTGATGAAAACCTCGTCCTTTATGGCTCTGTGTCTGCGATTCTTTGCGATGGTCAAGCAATCGAACAGAAGCTGGGACTGACACGGAGGGCTGACGCCCAACCGCTCGCCGGTTCAGCGCACCTGGGGGGCGAGAAAGGATTCTCGTATTGCCGCAAGGCGAAGCCCGAGTTTAAGTCGCTGTAGAATCCTGGCCCCAATCAATGGTTGACGCGCCAACGGGTAGCAGCCAGCGGTCACGTCCTCGTCGGCCGGCATGGCAAGAAGGACCTCCCGGAATGCTCGACTGCGCCCAATTCAGATCTCTTTCCGCAGCTCGCTGGCATCGGGATCGCATTGCGATAAAAAACACCCTCAAAGCAACTCCGTTTTACGACAGGAATTCTCTATGAGCACAAGGTTTGGAATTGTTGGCACGGGCATGATCGCGCACTTCCATGCGAAGGCAATTCAGGCCATGCCAGGCGGGCAGGTCGTCGCGTGCTTCAATCAGAATGTCGATAAGGCCAACGCTTTCGCGGCTGAATACGGATGCAAAGCCTACTCGACGCTGGACGAGCTGCTGGCTGATCCCAACGTGGGGATTGTCACAATTTGCACTCCCAGCGGTGCTCACCGAGATCCTGCGATTGCTGCAGCGAAGGCCGGAAAACATGTGGTCGTGGAGAAGCCTCTGGAGATTACTCTGGAACGCTGCGATGACATCATCAACGCGTGTACTAAGTACGGCGTAAAGCTCTGCACGATTTTTCCATCACGGTTCAGTGCCGCGAATGTCGCGTTGAAAGCTGCGATTGATGGCGGACGTTTCGGCCGAATCACGCTGGCTGATACTTATGTAAAGTGGTGGAGAACTCAGGAGTATTATGACGGCGGCGGCTGGAGAGGCACCTGGGCTTTGGATGGCGGCGGAGCTTACATGAATCAGGCGATTCACAATGTTGATCTGTTGTCCTGGCTGATGGGCGACGTGGCCGAGATCGCCGGCTTTACGGGAACACTGGCTCACGAACGCATCGAAGTGGAAGACGTGGGTGTTGCCTGCCTGAAGTTTGCGAATGGAGCGATCGGCGTGATGGAAGCCACCACAGCCGCCTGGCCAGGCTTGTTGAAAAAGACCGAGATTCACGGCAGCCGCGGCACAGTGATTGTGGAGCAGGATTCCATTCTGCGCTGGGAGTTCGCCGACGAAAAACCTGAGGACGCGGAGCTTCGAACGAAGCTCGGTGCGGGCAGTGCAACCTCCGGTGGTGCTTCGGATCCGAAGGCGATTTCTTTCGTCGGTCATCAAATGCAGCTTGAAGATTTTGTGGACGCGATCAAAACCGGACGACAACCTCGAGTTGACGGCGCGGAGGGACGCAAAAGCGTTGAGATCATCCTGGCGATCTATGAAGCGTCGCAAACCGGTCAGAGTCAGAAACTGCCGCGATAAATGCTGCGGATCGACGCTCAGAGCGAATTTGCTCTGAGCGCCGTTTGAAGGGATTCTTGTTCAGTGAACGGACTCATCGGAATCGGAGAACTCGCCGGACTAACAGCCGCCGCATTATGGGCGTGCTCCAGTTTGTTTTATGGCCGAACGAAACTGTCTGCGTGGCAGATCAACTTCGGCAAGAACTTTCTGGCATCAATCATTCTTTGCGTGCATCTGTTCGTCGTCACAAGCCTGGCCGGGCGATCCATGTTTGCGGCAGATCGCAACACATGGCTGCTGCTCATCGTCAGCAGCGTCATTGGGATACTGATTGGCGATACGTTCTATTTCCGCAGCCTGCAAATCCTGGGGCCTCGCCGCGCACTGATCGTGTCGATGACATCACCTCTGTTCGGAGCCATCATCGGCTGGAGTGTGTTGCAGGAATCGCTGTCGCTTCTCAGCATTTCCGGGATCCTGCTGACGTTGTTCGGCATTGCGATTGTTGTCACTGAACGAGGAGCAGCGGCTGAGACGCCCGGACATTTTCCGGCTTCGATGTCTCGTGGCGTCGCGATGGGACTGCTGGCGTCTTTGTGCAACGCATGCGGCGGAACCTTCAGCCGTCTCGGAACATTCGGCAGCGAAAAACTTTCCGCGGGCGGATGCGATCCGCTCGAAGCGACTGTGATTCGGGTTTGTGTGGCTTCGGCCAGTTGCATTGCCATTGCGATTATCACGAGGCAACTGGTTAGTACGGCTCGCAAATCATTTGATCCGACGGCCTTGAAATCTTATTTGCCAGCGGTGATCTGCGGCCCCTGGCTGGGGATCTGGATGAGTCAGATTGCCTACAAGAACTCCTATCTGGCAATCGTTCTGACACTGACGTGCACGACGCCGCTGTTCGTGATGCCGATGCTACGAATCGCCTACGGCTATCAGATTACAGTCCGAGCGATCATCGGCACTCTGGTCGCATTGATAGGTGTGTATCTGACGGTGGCGTGAAGGTCCCCGCTATTCAGGCAGGCCTTCATTGAGCGGCTGCAGATCCTTCGGGATGAAGAAACCGTCTTTGCGAATCAGCTCTCCGTCGAACCAGATTTCACCGCCGCCGTAGTCGGCCCGCTGAATCAGAACAAGGTCCCAGTGAACTCGACTGCGATTGCCGTTGTCGGCTTCTTCGTAAGCATTGCCCGGCGTGAAGTGGAATGATCCGCCAATCTTTTCATCAAACAACGTGTCCAGCATTGGATGCAGAATTCGATTATTCGTCCCGAAAGACCATTCGCCGATGTAACGAGCGCCCTCATCGGAATCGAGCACCTGGTTCAGCCGTTCCGGAGCATTTCGACACGTGGCGTTGATGATCTTGCCATCCTTTAGTTCGAAGCGAATTCCATCAAACACGGTTCCCTGGTAGCGCGATGACGTGTTAAACAGGATCGTTCCATTGACGCTGTTTCGGACGGGAGCCGTAAAGCATTCGCCGTCAGGAATATTCGATTCGCCAGCACACGGAATAACCGGAATGTCTTTGATGGAGAAACGAAGATCAGTACCCGGAGCCGTGATGTGGACCTGGTCGGCAGCTTCCATGCGAGCTTTCAACGGCAACAGATCCTTCGCCATTTTTGCATAGTCAGCGGTGCAGACGTCAAAGTAAAAATCTTCGAATTGTTCGCAGCTTTTGCTGGCCGCCTGAGCCATCGATGGAGTCGGATACCGCAGGACGACCCAGCGAGTTTTCGGGACGCGGATCTGCACATGAACCGGCTGCCACCAATGCTGCTGATAGAGATCCATACTGGTCCCGGCGACATCGGAGAATTCATTGGAATTCGCTGATCCGCGAATGCCAATGTACGCACTCATCTCGGTCATTACGGCCGCTTCGAACTTTCCCGCCAGCGACATGCTTTCGGCCGTTGCTCCTCGATATAGACTGCGCAGCACGGCGTTGTTCTTTATCGACACGATCGGCGTCGCGCCGACACGATAGGCTTCTTCAATCAGGCGGCAGATCAGATTGGGCTCGGGCAGATCAAACGCCTCGATTAGAACTTTCTGCCCCGGCTGCAGCCGACAGCTATGATGAATCAAGACCTGAGCAAGGCGGTCAATTCTGGGATCCTGCATAACGAATTTCTTTGCCAAAAATATACGGTTGGAGAAATCTCCGGATGATCAATTCGGCCGAAAGGTCCTGTCGCCTCAACCTGTTTACAAACAGGGAGACAAACGCTTATGAAGGATAGGTCAGCTCGGAATTCGCGACAGTCCTTGGCCCTGCACGGCTCTACAAGCCGCATTCTGCCGAGTTAGTCAGTTCCTGACAACTGGTGCTCCGTTCCGATGCCCAATCCCGGCAATGCCCTCATTGCCGGGATCATCCAGCCGCAATCATCCAGTGGTGCGCATACCGGCGGCGATTCCCTGAACCGACAGCCTTAAGAGATCTCGTAATCGTTGAAGATCGCTTTCATCGACTGCGCTGTCCAGCTTTCGGCGCCTTCGCAGCAGCTCAATCTGGATCAGATTCAGCGGGTCGATATCCGGGTTTCGCACTTCGATCGATCCCTGAAACCAAGGCGTTGTCGCAAGCAATTCTGAACCGCCCACAAGATCCAAAATCGTCTGACGGGACCGATCTCGTTCGCTGGCGATCAGCTTCCAGATCTGTCCGCGCTGCTCTTCATCGCTGCACAATTCTGAATAGCACTGGCCAACGTACATGTCGGTCTTTGCCAATGCGGTCGCTGCGTTATCGATCGTGGCCTGAAAGAATGGCCATTGACGATACATTTCCAGAATGCGTTGCCAGCCCGAACGATTACTGTACTTCACTTCCGATAAGGCTGTCCCCAGTCCATACCATGCGGGAATCAGGCATCGATTCTGAGTCCATGCGAAGACCCACGGAATGGCTCGCAGGTCATTCAGAGTTCGCTGGCCTGTTCGACGAGAAGGCCGTGACGCGATCGGCAGGTTTTCGATTTCTTCGATCGGTGTCGCCTCGCCGAAGAATTCAATAAAGCCCGGCGTATCGACCAACTGTCGATACGCCTTCAGGGACTGCTCAGCCAGTGATTCCATCAACTCGCGCCATTCGGCATGGACAACCGGGCGAGGAACATTGCTGGCGACGAGCGTGGCAAAAGTAACCTGTTCCAGATGACGATAGGCCACCTGAGTATCATCGTATCGCTCGGCGAGAACTTCCCCTTGCTCCGTGAGTCGCAAAGAACCACCCAACGCATCCGGCGGCAATGAAAGTATCCCGCGTGCAGCCGGACCGCCACCACGTCCCAGGGAGCCACCTCGACCGTGGAAAAATGTCATGCGAATTCCGCGTGCCGCTGCGACCTGATGCAACAGGTCCTGTGCTCGGTCAAGCCCACAACAGGCTGCCAGATAGCCGCCGTCTTTCGTGCTGTCGGAATAACCGACCATCACGATCTGTCGGTTGTTCTGAGCCTTCAGATGTTCCGCAAAAACAGGCTGATCCAGAATGTCTGACATGACTGCCGGAGCAGCCTTCAGATCGCCAATTTTTTCGAACAATGGGATGATTCGCAACGCGTGCGTTGGCACTGTCGTTGTCGCCGCCCCGGATACCTGTAACTCCGAACAAGCGCGGCGCCACAGCCAGAGCACCGTCAACATGTCAGATGGCCAGCGAGTCATGCTGATGATATGACCGCCCACACAGTTTGGTCCAAATCGCATAATGGCCTGCAGCAGCATCCGAAACAAGGAGAGTGTTTCGAGTGTCAGCGGCGCCAACGTCGATTCGTCAAGAGGCTTCGCTGTTCCCATGCTCCGGATCAGCACCGCCTGACGCTCCGGTTCACTGAGTGTCGCAAAGTCGGCACAGTCGCCAGTCACCCTCAGCAATTCTGTCATGACTTCTCGATAACGCCCGGCATCCTGGCGAACATCCAGTCGAGTCAGATTCAGCCCGAAGACTCGCGTCAGATCAAACCAACGCTGAACTTCTGCAGCCAGCGCCTGCTGACCATGACATTGTCGCAGACTGACAATCAACGCGTCGACATCGTGTTCCAGTTCATGACCGTCGCAGTACGCCCCGTCCAGAGCAGGCTGCGACATGCTGATGCAGCGGGATTGTTTCAGTCGCCATTCAATCAGTCGGATCCATCGTCGATAGATCTCATGCGGTGCGACTCGGGCGAGTGTTTCTGCAAACTCCGGCCACCGAGTTTCAGCGATCGACAATGCATTGGGGAGATCGTTCTTCAGAGTCACTTCATTGCGTGACACAGACAGAAAATCGTACAACCTGTGGCACCAGTCAAGATGTCGATCAATGGCCGTATCACGGAGCCAGATTAAAGTACGTTCGGTAATATCCCAGGTGACTCCCGGATGCCCATCGCGGTCACCACCGATCCACGAACCAAAGCGCAGGAAGCGGGGAATCGTGAATTCGAACTGAGGAAACTCTCTGGCCAGCGCCATGCGGAGAGATTGGTAGATCTCGGGAACAACTTCCCACAAACGTGGCATGATCGAAAGACCGCGCTCAACTTCTTCCAGCACCGACGGTCTCATCGGACGCAGGAACTCAGTCTGCCACAAAACTGTCAATTCGGCCGCCAGTCGAGATCGCACACCGTCCCGCTCGCGCGGCAGAAGATCCTGTCGATCCATCTCCACCAGACAATGGCGCATGCGGCGCAGCTTGGAGCGAATCGAGCGCCGCTTTGCTTCGCTGGGATGAGCCGTGAAGACCAATTCGACATCAAGGAGATTCAACGCCTGCTGAACTCCTTCTGCGTCGAAGCCCGCCGCTTTCAACTGTTGAATTGACGTGCCAATTGATTCACTGATCGGATCCGGATGACGGGCCTGCTCTCGATGACGCAGCACACGAACTCGTTGGCGATCTTCAGCAAGGTTGGCCAGATCAAAGAAGATGCTCAGGGAACGCGCTACCAGGCGAACTTGATCTTCACTCAGGCCCTGAATTTTTTTGGCCAGAACTGTTTCCGCGCCTGGCACATTGGCTCGACGGTCGCGAGCTAACTGGCGAATCTCGGAAACCAATTGAACGGCTTCAATTCCCTCATCCTTCGCAACAACATGTTCCAGCAATTCCTCCAGAAGACACATGTCGCGGTGAAGTTGATCATTGTCGACCATAAAATGTGCAATTGCCTTTTTCTTAAACGCTTAAAGTTGCTACCGCTGCACTGCTGCACAGTTTGTGCCAAAGAGCGGCCAGTTCTCGCTCGTCCTCCACAGGTTGATGAGTCGGCTGACACGGAGCAACTCCGGATCTATTTTTTAAAGGCAATATTTAATCACGCCGGATCACTCAGTAACTCTTTGACCAGACCGTCACTGTCCGCAAACGTCTCAGTCGGTACATCCAGTTGCCGCAGCATGGTGGCAAAGACGTTCGAGAGAGGTTTGTCTTCTTTCTTAACTTCCAACTGCCACGGTTCAGTGCCACCATCCCAGGCGCCGGCCTGAGGATCGGCCCCTGCGTTGTTGATGTACTGGCCATGACGGAACCCCATGTTCTGCCCGCCAACAAGAACCAGTGGATAGTTGCGAGACAGATGAAAGGCACTGGAGGCAGATCCGAAGAACACGAGCGTATTCTCCAACATGTTCCCCTTGCCGGCGGGTTCCGGCGTCTGCTGTAGACGTGTGACGAATCGAGCAAACTCTTCGTTCAGGAACTGGCAGTAAATTCCCAGGCGTTTCCATCCGTCGGGATTCTTTGTCTCATGAGTCAGCGAATGGGCCAATGTATACCCGACAGCTCGGGCCAGATGATCGCTGATTCCAAATCCGTTTTCTCGGCCAATCTGGTACGTCGCAACACGCGTCGAATCAGTTTTGAACGCCAGATAGATCAGCTCAAACATCGTCTGCACATAGGCTCGAGGTTCATCCGGAGTGATGTCCAGCTTCAAGTGATCCTCTTTAACAACCGGCAGTGGCGTGTTAATCCAGTGCCTTGCCTTTTCAACTCGTCGTTCCGCTTCACGCACCGATTCCAGATACTCGTCCAGGCTGCGCTGATCAGATACGTTCAGTTTCCGGCGTAACGAAGCGGCATCCTCCATCAAATCATCCAGCGCGCTCTTATTGAGTGCCAGTCGGCGTGCGGCATCTTCGTCGCTGCTGACGAACAGCATATCGAAAACTCGCTTTGGACGATTCTCCGCTGGGATCGCGCGGCCGTTGTGATCGAAGGAAAGCGTTTGTGCTCCACGAGGAGTCCCAGTGCCGCCGTCGGTCGACATCACGATCGATGAGAATCGTGTTTGGTTGCCGACATGTGAGGCATAGACCTGATCAAGAGAAATCGAATTCTGATACGGCCCACCGGTTCCTGTTGACGCGGCCGTCAGGAATTGATCGGCATTGCAGTGTCCGTGAACTTTACGAACGGCTGGATGCGAAAACCCCGAAAGGATGGTCAGGTCCTTCCGCAGCGGCTCGAACGGTTCACCGCATTTTGAAAACGTGAAGTCATTGCCGTTTCCATGGGGAAACCATGACCAGTCTTTATACGACGGATCTTCCGGCAGCGGCATCCCCACGCCATCGGGAAAGTAGATGCACGCCAATCGCTTGATGGAACTGGGCTCGTCATTCGCTCGCAGCTTCGCCGACGCAACACACTCGAACAACGGCAAGGCCAAAGCCACACCCGTTCCGCGAAGAAATCGACGACGATCCAGGGAGTTCAGGTTCATGTTTCAAAGACCTTTGATGACGTCTGTGCGGAGAGACGAGAACTACAGAACCCATCGTTGGATCAGTCAATTCGAATGGTCCGGGCGAAGTAAGGCGACGCACAGTGGATGACTGATTTTACCTGATCGCAAACAACGAATGAAGTGAAAAAACGGTGCAACGGTTCAGGGAGATATGAAGTACGTCGAATCTGGCAGACTTACCAGCAAATGCATGTTCTTCAATTGGGGAGGATCAGTAACGCAGTACAACCAAGTCGGTATCGGATTCGGCCTCATGCATTGAGTTGCAACGGTTTCGGCTGCACCACGGAAACGGCTCAGACATTGAAAATGTCGCCGATGGGTTTTTGTCGGCAAGATGCTGATTCATCCGCACGCTTTGTCACTGACACAACCTTTTGCTGTTTGAGTTTGCATCGGAGCCGAGCCACGCTGGGAATGCAATAATCCCTGGTGTGCCGTCACAGCGCATAGGACGCTGTCTCGACTGCAGCGACTCGCAGCGCAGCGTCACCGGGCACCTGAGCCAACGTTGTTTCAACGCGTCAGTCAATACCAGCGACGCGATGAGGAAGATCCGTTCGTAGACGCGGATGATGTCACGGCCCCGTTCCCTGTAGTGACAACGACTTCGCTGTTGAGGAGTCACCACGACATGGGGCGTGAACGAGACGTGAGACCCGGAGAACTACAGCCCGGACGTAATCAGAAAACGGCGATTTGGCATCATTCACCATCCGGCGGGGTTGAATTGGGTTGAACGTACTCGCGGAATCTGAAAATGGAATGCGAAGTTAAGTAAATGACAGGAACGCGCCGTGCGTTTCTGAAATGTCGGATTTTAGATTCGAGAAGGGTAAACAAAGACGTTGTGACGAAGTCTCGCCCGGGAAAGACAGACCCAAAAGCCGTTTCTGATCTGACCCGGTTGGCAGACGTCGCAGCATCTGTTCATTTCTCAGAAGCGTGCTGACGAGTGCTTTTGATTTTGTGCTTTCGCATTTTTCCGTAAAGCGTGGTGGGCTTGAGTTTCAACTCGGCCGCGGCGCCGTCGGGGCCATAGATTTTTCCATGACAGCGGCTCAGGGTGTCCAGAATAATCTGACGCTCGATCTCCGCCAGTGATCTTCCCGCAATCATGGTGGGCGGTTCCGCGCTGAGTGACGGGCGTCCGAACAGCCAGGATTCGTCAACCACCAGAGTGTCCCCCTGACTGATGATCATGGCCCGTTCAATAATGTTCTCCAGCTCACGCACGTTGCCCGGCCAGTTGTAGTTCATCATCAGTTCCATTGTGCGACGATCCACTCGCGTAATCGACTTGTTCATGTGCACCGAGAAGCGTCCGATGAAATGATTCAGCAGCGAAGGAATGTCCTCCCGCCGCTCACGCAGAGGCGGAACACGGATCGGAAAGACGTGCAGCCGGTAATACAGATCTTCTCGAAATCGGCCCGATTCGGAGTGCAGCTTCAGGTCCCGATTCGTCGCCGCGATCACACGCGTATCGATCTGAATCGGCTCATTACCACCGACGCGTTCGATC
Organism: uncultured Planctomycetaceae bacterium; assembly: GCA_903921605.1. Next base: position 16,074 of record CAIXQV010000496.1, read on the forward strand.
GTGCGTTCCTGAAGAACTCGCAGCAGCAGCACCTGTGTCTCGATCGGAACTTCCGAAATCTCATCCAGAAAAATGCTGCCACGGTGAGCCAGCTCGAAGCGACCTCGACGACGTTCGGTCGCACCCGTAAAGGCGCCGGCTTCATGACCAAACAGCTCGCTTGGAATCAGATTCGGAGCCAGCGAAGCACAGTTCACTTTCACCAAAAGTTCATCACGCCGGGAACTGAGATCATGGATTGCTCTGGCGATCAGTTCTTTTCCCGTACCGGTTTCCCCAAGGATCAGTACTGTAGAATCCGTGTTCGCAACTTGCTCAATCGCCACGCGCACCTGCTGCATGGCTCGACTGTCGCCAATGATGTTTCCAAAGTCCTTGTCCGTCCGAATCTCATCGCGCAGATAAATATTCTGCTGCTGAAGTTCTCCTTTTAGCCTATCAATTTCGCCATAGGCGGCGGCATTGTCGATTGAGATCGCCAGTTGCCCGCAGGCTTCATTCAGCAGCTCCAGATCCCAGTGATCGGGTGCCTCCGACTGCCGCGACGCGATTCCCAGCACTCCGAGGCATTGATTGCGAGCAGTCAACGGAAGGAAAACTTTCGACGCATAACCTGACTCCCAGAGTTTCTGATCGTCCGGAAACGAATGGGAACTTTCCAATGAACGAACCACGTGCGGCACTCGATGCTGCATAACCCAGTGAAAGGCCGAACCCGAGTGCGGCTGCACGGCGGTTTCCGTCAGTCTCCGGCGTTCGGAAATGATCTCCACTGCCAGTTCGCTGCGAGCGGTCTCGTGTCCGGCCAGCAACAGGCTCACGCGGTCACACTTGAGAAGTCGGTAGATCTGATCGGCCGCATGCTCAAAGATCGTGCGAATGTTGAGACTGGAATTGACAACATCGCCAAACTCCACCAGCAGTCGATAGCGGGATTCGGAATGTCGCAGTTGCTGCGTCTGTTTATCAACCTCCTGCTGCAGAGTCTCCAGAAATCCGTCCTTGGATCTGTTCGCCGCCGCCAGCTCCTCGTTCTTCCGCTGAAGCTCACTGATCAGTTGAGTTTTCTCCAGACTGATGGCAATGTGACCCGCCAGGCGACGAAGCAGGACTACGTGTTGATCCGTGTAGATGCCAGCTTCGCGACTGGAAAAGAAGATCACACCAATCGGTTTGCCATTCGCGAGCAGCGGCAAGGTCAGACTCGATTTCATTCCTTCCCGACAAATCAGCTCTGTCGATACAGATTGAGGTTTCCGGGAAAGGTAGTCGTCCAGATCATTGATGATGCGCGACTGACCTGTGGCCACGAGCGGAGCCAGCGTTGAACCAGCTAGTCGCGCGGCGTAGCCAACTTTCAGCCTCACTTCCCCATCCGAGCGACAGGACGCAAGCCGCAGTACGTCGCCCGGTTCCTCCAGCAGAGCGACCGCGATCCGGTTGTACGGCACGATGCCATGCAGCTGGCGATAGACCGAGTCGAACAGATCGTTGAAGCTGTGCCCCATGTTGAGCTGTTCGAGCATCTGCTCGACCAGTCGCTCATAATCCTCGTGCTTAGGCGGCACAACGGCGGTGGGTAAAGTCATCGAAATACAGCTGTCTAACGAAATATGGTCACATTGAAGCCATTTGTGCCCAATTGCCTGAAAGAACTCGCATTTTGTGGGCTTTAGGCCAGCAATTTCCGCTTGATTCTACCCAAAGGGGGACGGCATGGGCATTCGGAACGACCAAATATGGTGATTCCGGAGCAAATGGGGCTTGCTACAGAATCCGTCTTAAATGCCTTCTGGAAAGAGACTTATGCGCACCGCCTTGCCTTATTGAACTCATGGCACAGTGGTTGCTTCGCTCAGAGACAGCCGCAAACACTCCAAGGGCGACTATCCCATGACTCACGTTGTTGCTCAACCATGCTGCGACTGCAGATACACCGACTGCGTTGTCGTTTGTCCGGCCGATTGTTTTCACGAAGGTAGACGGATGCTGTATATCGATCCGCAGGACTGCATCGACTGTGAATCGTGTGCGCCAGCCTGTCCGGCGAAAGCGATCTTTCATGAGGATCGTCTGCCGCTGGAATGGGCACCATTTCGTGATCTGAATGCCACGATGGCGCGGCAGAGTCCTTCGATCCTTGAACCCCGAAACGTCATGAAGCCAGTTTAATTATACAGGAGATCTCAAGATGTCAGTCAAAATCACGGCAAGTGCCGCACGCGAATTCAAGAAGGTCATCGTCGAGCAGCAGATGCCCGACACGATCGCGCTCCGCGTCGGCGTGAAGGGCGGTGGCTGCAGCGGTTTCGAATATCAGCTGGAGTTCGACAACACGGTCAACGAAGACGCTGACCTGCTTGTCGAAATGCATGGTGTTCGCGTGGCGGTTGATAAGAAGAGTGCCTTGTTTCTGGACGGCACCGAGATTGATTTCCACGAGGGTCTCGACAAACGTGGGTTTGTCTTCAACAACCCCAACGCTACAAAGTCCTGTGGTTGCGGCAGTTCTTTCTCGGCCTAAGCGTCACTTGAACATTCGGCTGTGCATTTGACGGCAGCATCTCATCGCTGCCAGTGGCGGCTGAGTTTAATGATCGACATGAGGGGATACGGACATGTCAACGGATAACGCATTGCTCGAAGAATACTCGCAGCGTGAGTATAAGCACGGATTCGTGACGGACATCGAAGCGGATGCAATTGCCCCTGGCCTGAACGAAGACGTTGTGCGGCTGATTTCGTCGAAGAAGAACGAGCCCGACTGGCTTCTGGAATGGAGGTTGAAAGCTTACCGGCACTGGCTGACCCTGAAGGAGCCCACATGGCACAACGTCAAGTATCCCCCGATTCGCTATCAGGATTCCATTTACTATTCTGCGCCGAAGCAGCAGATCAAACTCAACAGCCTTGATGAAGTCGACCCGCGCCTGCTGGAGACTTACGAGAAGCTGGGGATCCCGCTGGAAGAGCAAAAAGCTCTGGCGGGAGTCGCCGTCGATGCTGTCTTTGAC
>CAIXQV010000497.1 GCA_903921605.1 uncultured Planctomycetaceae bacterium
GCGTTTTGTTGTCGTCGGACAGTATCAGAAGGAAGCCGCTCTCGGCCGAGTTCTCGAAGCAGAACCGATCGATGGCGTAATCATTTTCGTCAAACTGAAGTCGACTACAGAACCACTGTGTGAGTACCTCAGCTCTCGCGGTTACCGAGCAGCCGCTCTCAATGGCGACATCGCTCAGGCCCAGCGCGAACGAATTATTGAGCACTTCAAAGCTGGCAAGCTGGATATCGTGGTGGCGACGGACGTTGCTGCTCGAGGTCTGGACGTGCAACGTATCAGCCACGTGATCAACTACGATCTGCCGGGTGACAGCGAAGCTTATGTGCATCGGATTGGTCGAACTGGCCGAGCTGGGCGCAGTGGTGAAGCGATTCTGTTTATTCACCCGAAGGCTCAGCGCATGCTGAAGAGCCTGGAGTATGCAACTCGACAGAAGATCGAGCCGATGGATCTGCCGACAAACCGTCAGATCAACAAGAACCGCGTTTCTCGGTTCCATGGCCAGATCATCGAAAACATGTCTCATCCACTCGCGGATGCGATGGGTTCTATCGTCGATCAGTTTCGCCGTGAGAATCCCGAGATGACGGCCGAGAAGATCATCGGCGCGTTGGCCATCATGGCCAACAGTGGTAACCCGCTGTTGCTGAAGGAAGAACTGAAGCAGGAAACTTTCTTTGAACCTCGTCGACGTGACGAACGCGGATCACGTGATTCTCGCGGACCGCGAGATGATGGGTTCCGTGGTCAACGGAGAGATACTTTCTCGAGCAACGGTCCACGTTATGAACGTGCTCCCGGTGATCGCGGATTCCGAAACGATCAGGGACCTGGCGATAACTTCTCTCGCCCGGAACGCAATTTCCGTGACGAACGAGGACCTCGCGATGACCGTGGTCCCCAGGTTGACCGAGGACCGCGTGAAGATCGTGGGCCTCGGGCTCCTCGCCAGGGCGACGAGAATATGGAAACCTACCGCATCGAAGTCGGCCATATGCATCAGGTGAAGCCTGGCAATATTGTCGGTGCCATTGCGAATGAAGCCGGGATCGACAGTGCTCAGATTGGACGCATTGAGATCTTTGAAGACTTCAGCACCGTGGATTTGCCTCAGGCCATGCCGCAGGAAGTCTTCTTTGCTCTGCAGAAGGTCTGGGTCTCCGGTCGCCAGTTGAAAATTGCTAAAGCCGAAGGAGCTCGCTCTGGTGGATCGTCCTCCGGTGGATCGTCTTCAGGCGGACCATCTTCTGGCCGACGCCCTGATCGCCCATTCCGCCCGAACCGTCCGGCTCGCAAGCCAGGCGGTCGAGGGATGCGATCCTAAAGGAATCAGATCGATCTCTGTGACGCATCGCGTCAACAGTGTTCAACGATGATCGCGAACGCCCCCGAGTTAACCTCGGAGGCGTTTGCATTTGTGCCCTTTGGACTGCGGCAGCCTGCTGCCGCTTTCCCGTCCACAGCCTGCTGTGGACCGCGATTTCAAACAGCTCTCTCCAGCTCGTGGTTTTGCAGCAGGCTGCATGCACCAAAGCGGCAGCAGGCTGCCGCAGTCCAAAACGACGAACTCTCCCTCTATGGGAGCGGCCTTACCAGATCGTAGCCCAGTTCTACGGTGGTCCAGTCATCGGTGATGTTCAGTGCTTCGTTGCCGGAGCGATGGCCGGTGCAGAGCATGTCGACGTCAAACTGGACAGTGGCGGCGAAGACTTTGATGAATTCCTTGGCGGCGACGGTCGTCTTGTCCGTCGGCGCGAACATCAACTTGAATCGAGAAGTCTGCAAGGTTCTCCCAGGCTCCACTGCTACTTGTTCGCCGGTGAGCTTCGGCCAAATACGACTGATCGATCCGTCGTGTCCAAAACTCAGGATCTGACAATACAACGGCTGAGCGGAGTTGTTGGTCACGTAGAAGCAGACGGAAGTGCCGCTAAGAACAAGCAGATCTCCACGTGTGTCGGCGGTAATGAGTTCGTATTCCGCAACTGCTGGTGCTGCCGCAGTTGTGGGTCTGCCAGAA
>CAIXQV010000498.1 GCA_903921605.1 uncultured Planctomycetaceae bacterium
AACAAGCCCCATTGATGTCAGGCGGGAGCCAATGCGGATCTGGCTTTTAACGGCCTCGCCGATGCCATCAGGGTCGGCATGTCGCTGGGTGGTAAGCCCGAGTGTCGTCAAATGAGACCAAGAGATTACTCGGCGGTCACCAACGGTCGTCTGCAGCTCGCACATTCCCCGTCGTGAACCTTGACAGTCGTGAACCTTGACAGTCGTGAACCTTGACAGTCGTGAACCTTGACAAGAGCAAGCAAAGCCAGGGATTGCGGGATAGTCAGGATCGCTCGAAACGCGAGCGGATCGCGATGAGCATCGTGATGGTGCGTAATTCCACCTTCGGCGTGGCCGAGGATTTCAGTGCAAGACTCACGAATAGGCTTGTCATAGCAGGTCACACACGTCTTGCGGTGATCCTTGCAGGTGCCAAGGGAACTGATAGTCTGTCTTGATGGTCTGTTTCGCATGACCACGGCGAGCCGTCACGGCATCACGAACGTAGCATTCGGGCGCGAAACCAGGAAATACCTTGCGATGGGATTTGAGTAGATAATCGAGCTGGTACGTAATGGTACGAGAACCCGTTCGGCTCCACTTGAACAGAACGATTCAACGAGACCCAGCCTCATTTCATGAGCAAAGAGCCTGTGAGATAGCTAGAATCGCACTCCCCTACACGCAGCTTTGCCTCTGGCTCGAACGTCGAGAATTCAGAAACACGGCGAGGCGAATTCTGGCGGCATGCGATAACTCTCCGTCCTTTAACCCCGGCGCAACGAATTATGAAATCCCACCCTTCACCCCTCATTTACTGCAAAAAAGTCGGTAAATGCGGACGAGGCGTTTTTGCTCGGACGTCCATCAAGAAAGGGGCCGTGATTGAAGAAAGCCCCGTCCTCGTCATCAGCAAGAAAGATTGGAAAGAGATTGCGAAGACTGTAGTGGCCGGTTACGTCTTCTGTTGGGGAAAGGACGATTCATTGGCGGCTCTCGCCCTTGGCTTTGGCGGACTCTTCAACCACGCGACCTGCCCTAACGCTGCGTTCAAAAAACGACTCTCGACGGGCGAAATTGTTTTTCGGGCCATCAAAGACATCAAAATGAACGAGGAGATCAGGATAGACTATGGCTATCCCAGCCCCGACGATTACCTGGGCTTCATACTTTAACGAGAACGAGGCTTCCGTCGTATCTCGACGTCCCTGAGGTTCTCTTCGAGCAGACAACAATAGATGAAGCGGAGTGACGTAATACCTCAACGCAAACGGCTTCGATCAGATCTCCCGACACCGAGTATGAATCCTCTGTCGTTGCGTTTCTTGACGTGGATTCCAAAATTGCCCGGAAGTACCAAAGAATGAAAGTTGCCGTTCTCACACACGCCGGTGGCGCTCATTTGAGTGCGTATTTCTCGGCGTTGGCGGAGTCGAAAGACTGCGACGAAGTTGTCATCGCAGATCCGGATAATCACGCGACCGAGGAAGCCGGGAAGTTGCTCGGCGACAAGCTGACTCGCAGCTATACCACATACTCAGAGCTGCTGGAAAAGGAATCGCCGAAGTTGTGCATGGTCACGATGGAAGCAAGGCTTGCATCGCAGGTGATTGAAGCCGCATTGGAATCCGGCTCCCATGTGTTCGCGGAGAAGCCAGGCTCTGTCACTCTGCAGCAGTTTGAAAAACTTGCCACACTCGCAGAATCAAAACATCTCCATCTGATGCTGGCATTTGCGAATCGCGCGAATCCTGAGTCTCTTGTTGCGCGAAAAATGATTCAGCAGGGACGCATCGGCAAAGTCTATAGTATCGACATGCACATCGTCGCCGATCAGAAGCGTCTTACAAATCCCAGTTATCACGGCACCTGGTACGCCGACAAAACACGAGCCGGCGGCGGGCACCTGATCTGGCTTGGCATTCATTGGCTCGATCTTGGGATGTTTCTCACCGACACGGCAATTATCCGGGCCTCAGGGGCAATTGCCAACGTTGGTGGGCAACCGATCTCAGCAGAGGATTCTGCAGTTGCGACATTGCACTTCAGCAACGGAATGCTGGGCACTTTGAACTCCGGATATTATCTGGATGCCGGCTACCACACTCAAATTCGGATCTGGGGCTCAATGGGTTGGTTGAATCTCGACTCAACCGGGACAGAGAAGATGACGTGGTATGAGAACACTGGACCAATGGCGAAGCAGCTGCAGACGTTTGAAGATCCAATCGAACCACGCGGTTACTCTCCATTCGTCGCTCAGGTCGTCACCGCTATCGCCCACAACTCCGCGCCGCCCATCACGACGCAGGAATCCTTGAACGCGTTACGAACGGTGTTTGGGATCTATGAAGCTGCAGAGACCGGTAAGCTCGTGGAAACGGGTGCCGTACCTGTCGCTGTTTAAGATTATTCTGTGCGCGGCGACGATTGAGGTGATCCTCTAAATGTCTCCCGCAAACACCCGGTCTCAATTCACACCGTGCAGAGAATAACACCAATGGAGTATCGAAGGCTGGGCCAATCTGATCTTTCTGTCAGCTCCATTGGGATGGGGTGCGTTACTTTCGGACGTGAAGTGGATCCGCAGTCATCGCTGCTGATCATGGATCATGCGTTCGAACAGGGGATCACACTGTTCGACACGGCCGAAGCTTATGCTCAGGGGGCGTCCGAACGAGTCGTCGGAGAATGGATGAAGAGTCGACACTCGCGTAACAAAGTCGTGCTCGCAACAAAGATCAGCGGTCTGCTGACGCGACATCGGATTGTTGCGTCCGCAGAGGCCAGTTTGAAACGCCTTCAAACGGATCGTATCGATTTGTTGCAGACTCACGTTTGGGATGAATCCACTCCGCTGGAAGAAACGCTCGGAGCCCTGACAACGCTGGTCCAGCAGGGCAAAGTGCGACATATCGGCTGCAGCAACTATTCTGCTTCGCAGCTGAAGACTGCTCTTGCATTGAGCAACACCGCAGAGCTCAGCCGTTTGGTCTCCGTGCAGCCACCCTATAATCTGGTCCAGCGTGATATTGAAGCAGAGTTATTGCCGTTGTGTACTGCGGAGAATATCGGGGTGATCAGCTACAGCCCTCTCGCCGCAGGATTTTTGACGGGAAAATATCGCCATGGCGCGGCGATTCCATCCGGCACCAGATTCGACGTGATTCCTGGGCACCAGGATATCTATTTCACAGAACACGGTTATCAGGTGCTGTCGAAGCTGGATGCTGAATCTCAGGCAACAGGTAAGTCGCACGTTCAGTTGGCGTTGTCATGGGTTCTTGATCAACCCGGCATCACCTCAGTCCTGATCGGAGCCAGAAACATGGGCCAGATTGATCAGGCTATTGGAAACAGGACAACGGAGCCGTGAGCTCACTTCAAACAAGCAGGGCGCTTGCACGCTTCAATGTTGACTACGTCGCAATCGTCGCAGCAGGCTTTAAGGTCAAACAGACCGTTCCGGGCGAAGTGATTGAGGCGAGTTTTCGACTTGCCTGTCGGTGCCCCGGTTCGGATTGTCGTGGGTCGGTAACTGTCGTGGGTCGGTAACAGCGACGAGAGGTCTCGTTAAAGAAGCAGGCCCCCCCAACTCGATTGCGATCCTCGTGACACTTGAAAGAAAATGTGTCCGTTCTGCGGTCAATCTGAGCTTTTCTACGGAACTTTACGTCGCTGGCCGCAGTGTCAAACAGTTCGGCTGCTACCGGCGGACGATGGACATTGCTCTCACGTATCACCAGGCAATCTGTTTGCGTTGCGGCTATTGCCGAACCCTCACCAATCGAACCCGAATCGGCTGCGGCAGCTCCAGGCTGATATCCAGTGTGTTATCATCGACCAGCTTGTAGCGAATCGTGATTTCCCCCTGAGTTCCGTTGCCATCGGTGTAGCCGAGATTCAGCACGGCGTTGCCGTCTTTGTGGAACTTCCACGCGCCCAGATGCGATGAGCCGGTGCTGTCTGCTCCGGCCTGGACGACATTTCTGTTTTGGGCATTGAGGCTGATCAGTGAGATCGATGTTCGTCCCGGATCGATCGATTCCGATTCAAGTACTCGGTCTTTGATCTTCCAAGCGACCGACATCTTCAGCCCTTCTCCCTTGCTGCCTTCATCGACCCACTTTCCGACCAGTCGGTTCCAGTCGGTACGTTCCAGAGCTTCGCTCAGTGTCTTCGGCTTTGCGTTGTTCTCTTTGTCCTCGTCCACGGGTCTGGTTTGGGCGACAGTGAGAATAAAGTCGTTACTGAACTGGCCGTTGGGATTTTGAAGCTGAAGCAAATGCATGCCGTTGTCGGGGCGTTGTTCGAGCTTGATCGTGATGTTTTCGTTGCCTTGCAGTTCAAGGTGACCGGCGACTCGATGACCGTCAACAAAGATGCGTGCTTGTTCGTCCACATGGCGACCGCTGACCAGTATCTCGGTTTGCTCGGGATACAGCACGGGGAACTTCTGCGAGCCGCGTTGCTCCTCGATCGGACCGATAGTCCAGATGACCGGCTGGGGATGTTCAACGTCACAGTTTACGCCGTGCTGTCCCGTCAACGTGACGATCAGCCTGCCTGCCGCGACTTCCTGCAGAAGCTCTTCATGGGACAACGACAAATCTCCGGCCATGTTGTGGTATCGAGCATCGGGCCCAAACTGCAGGTGTAGCGGGGCGGATGAGGCAGTGACGCCGTTGCCTTCCAGCACGACGGCTCCCTCCAGAGCTGCTGCTTCCAATGCCGGAAGCAGGTCGAGCGTCAACTTGTCAGCAATCGTTTCCTTACTCAGCGTCACTTGCCGAGCAAACGCGCCGGAATAACCGGTGCTCATTTCGAGGACCATGTCCCACACCGGGTTGAATCGTTCGCGTCCAGCCCATGAAAACCTCCAGATCTCTTCTTCCGATTGACCTCGCTCCGCAGCCTCGCGATAGAACGGGAACTCCACGATGTTGAGCCGTCCCTGAGGCAGAATCAGGAAGCGATCGTAAGCGCCTCGCCATGTTGGCACATCCATGCCCGTGCCTGGTGTATTGGTACTGACCAGATGCGGCATGCGATGACAATCGCCACAGACATTCGGTTTTGGCTTGGATGGATCATTATCGCCATCGACATGAAATAACTGGAAACCGTCGCGCGCTCGCTGAGTCACTTCGCTGGTATATGGGCGACGTTGAGCTGGCGGGAACGGAACGGTCAACAGATACTTTGCCATGTCGTCTCGTTGCGCTGCAGACAGTCGCCCGACTTTCTTTTCATCATTGATGAAAGACTCGCCTGAAAGAGCCATCGTCGATGCAAGCCCACCATCGATCAGATGACGGATGCTGCTGACGGGATCACCTTTCACGGAATTTGCTTCGACGCTGGTATAGATGTGGGCGCTGTTATTTCCTCCGTATGGGTCGCCGGGAACTCCGTCCCAATGATACGGCTCGGTGTCGCGCAGTCCGCGAACAGGCATTGTCGAACGCGGCATGATCTGATTTCCACCAGTTACAATTGGAGTTTTCAAAACCCACAGCAATTGATCGGTGTGACCATCGGGATGACAACTCGCACAGGAAAATGTTCCCGTAGACGAAGCTGCTGCCGTTTCGAACGCTATCCGGCCTCGCTTCACCGCAGGGTGAGTAGGGTCGTTCAGTGTGACAGTCGCCGTGACGCGCGGCGCTGTGGGATTCGAGAGATCCACGGGACTGACGGTATTCGCGACCGCGTTCAGCACCCATGCCGCGGCAAGCTTGCCTTCGGCCTGATGCTGTAATGCAATGCCGCGAGGAATCGCTTCAACGTCAATTCGGCCCAGAACATCACCGCTCTTAGCATCCACAGTGAACAGTTTGTCGGAAGCGGCGGCCGAAACGACCAGTGTAGAATCGTCCTGGCTGACTTCGATGGCGAACGGAGTTGCAAATGCCTGCCCCGGTTCGGGATGCTGAGGCGGCAGTGGCTCCAATTCGATGAATTCTGGCACTGCGGCTTTGTCAGAGCCAAACGGTACGCGTGTGATACGATTCAGGAAAGCTCGGTTCTGCAGTTGGCTCAAGTCATGCTTCTTTGTTCCAGCTCGCCCGTTCACATCGTTGCGAGCATCCGTCTGCGCAACAAACACTGTGCCCTGTGAATCAATCGTCAAACCGTAAAGCAGTGTTCCTAGAGTATCGACGGTTTCAATGAGCTTATCTGTCCCGGTATCGAAGACAAACAGGTCACGATCCGGCACGTCGGGATGTTTGACAATATCGACAACATGTCCCAGAGACAGCACGTTGTTGTGGACGATGGAATGTTCCCACGCATCGAAGGTCACGAGGTCTCCGTCGATCTTATCCTTGTTTCCGCCGGAAAGCTGCGTCCTGTTGTTCGATTCAAACGGGATGACATACAACTTGCCATCGCGTACTTTGATCGCTCGTGGATCCTGGGCGGGAATCTTCAGCCGCTTCGTGACCTTTCTCGTTGTGACATCGACAACCGCAATTTGATTCTCTGAGGACAGGGCAACATAGGCCTTGTCGTTGTTGGCGAACGCGATGCCAACGGGCTCATCAAACATGGTGGCTCGCTTCGAGTCAAATTCCTGAATCGTGGCGATCACATTCAGGTACGCGGGACTGTTCCGGTCGTTATCGATCACACTGACTGAATCCGACACGTGATTGGAAACCCAGACTTCACGCCCATCGGGTCGAACCGCAATACTCACTGGATCAATACCGACCGGAATGCGATGCACCAGCTTCTGAGTCGCGACATCAATCATGTCGACGGTACCGGAAGGAGTATTCACCACGAAGACCTGATCACCACTGATGGCAATCGGATTCGCGTGTGGGCTGACAAACGTTGGGTGACCGACAGCAACGAAGTCGACTTTTTCCTTACCACGATTCTCGGTCGTAGCGCGATCAGAGTTCGCAGCCCGGGCACTAGCAGCGTTGCAGAGTTCGCCTGAGACCAACATCGAAACTGAGACGAGCATGGACGCGGAAGCAAAGGTCAGGGCTGCGATTTTCATTAATTGAACTCCCCTTCATTCTGAGGCGCCAATACTATCATCCGTTCTTCATGATTTCGCGAAGGCTGTGAATGTCGGCGTCCGTTGAGCAAAACACCCAGCCATATATTTCGAACGAGGAAGTGATAGCTGAGCAACAGCATGCTGGTCGTGGCGACGAAGACGATGATAACCTTGATGCCGGACAGTAGTGGAAGATCACGCACGACATACTGGATGTAAATGATCAGTGGGATGTGTGCCAGGTAAAGCCAGTATGCGGAATCTGAAAGGTATCGCAGCCAGGAACTGTGGGCCTGAAAGTGTCGATGAAAAAGGCCGATCATTCCAAACGACATCATCCAAGCGTAACTGACCTGAACAATCGACGATGCAATTCTTGCACCTTCCGCAGTCGATCCCTGAAGACTCAGCCCCAGCGGAAACAGCAGAATCGCAGCAACAGTCAGCATCCACCAGAAACCGCGTCCCACCGCAACATCGCGATCATCTGCGTCGAAGTACAGAACCCCAAATCCAAAGAAGAGGGCGTAATACGCAAACACGGCAGGAAACGGCAGAATTCCAACCGACGTATCCGGCCCGAAGGCTCCGGGAGTACGAGCCATCAAGTACTGTGGTACAGCGGTCAGAGGAACTAGCCACAGGAAACGGCGAGCCGACAAGATCCAGCGTCGTGACACTCCTGGAATTGGCAACACCTGCAACAACTTTATCAGGAGCGCGAAAATACAGACGTAGCAGCAAAGGAACCAAAGAAACCACAAATGTCCCAAAAGGGGAAAGTGCATCAACAAGTCAATAACTGAACCGAAACTGACCGCATCCACCGCATCCACCGCATCCACCGCCTCGACCGGCAGAGATGGGACCTTGCTGCCCTCTCGTTCGCTGATCAAAGCCGCGATCTTTTCTCTACCGGTTAAAACATCGTTGCGTTCGACCGGCACGTGAAAAAGATTTGCGATGTATGCCGTTGTTCCCCAGTCGACCAAGAGCAAATCCTGGGGACGCTGGCCTTCGTTGTTCCTGGCAACCAGGCTCGCATCAGACTTAAGCAATAACTCCGCGATGTTCGCCCGTCCAAAGAAGCAAGCAACGTGTAGAAGTGTTGCTCCATTCGGATCTCTTAACTGAACATCACCGCCGAGAGCAAGGTATTCTTCGACTGCAGCCTGATTTGCCGTAGCAACATCACCCAGAATCCTGATTTCGGAAGCAGGAGTCTGACCAGCATTTTCCGCGTCACCACGATCGGCCGTATCATTCGCAGCTACTGTCGTTGCTTGAGAGCGCACGTAGCCAGACACAACCCATGTCAACGGAATGATCGTGAATAACGCCAGCAACATGGGAACGAAAATTCGTTTGAAGCGATGCGAAGTCAATTCACGAAGTCCCCGTTTCCGCCACAGCATCGCTGTGAAGAATCCGCTGACCAAAAAGAACAGCGGCATTCGCCAGCCATGAATAAAAGAAAGCAGGACGCCGTACCATGGACTGGCGTGAGAATCCTCTACCGGCCAGATGACACCGATTCCCGGAATGAACGACATCATGCCATGCAGCACAATTCCCAGCAGCATCGCGCAGGCTCGTAACGCATCGAGATCATGTCGGCGTGACGAAGCCGAAGATGATGCTCCGATCAAATCAGCCCCTGTGGTCCTCATTTTTGCTCCGGCTGATGCTCATGTTTTCGCAGAATCTCAGCAATCTGCTCCCGGGTGAGACCGACGGCGTCGAGGTCGCAATTCAGCCCCAGAGAACCATACACGTGTTGATAGATGGCTCGCAGATCCGTGTTCATTTCGATCGACGTTGCCGCCAGTGGAGTCAAACCATGGTTGTTAACCTTGTCCGGATCCGCTCCCGACTGCAGTAGCAGCTCAACGATTTCCTGTCGGCAGAAGAAGCTTGCCAAGTGGAGTGCGGTATCTCCAGAGTGGTTCTGTGAATCAAGATCCGCATGTGCATGAATCAGGATCCGGGCCGTATCAAGTTGTCCGAAAATCGCCGCTAGTGTAAGCGGTGTACTTCCACCGAAGTCTTCTCTTATGTTCAGGTCATTACGCGCATTGATATGGTGTTCGATCACCGAGGTATTACCCGTTATTGCTGCCTGCCAGATGCTTACAGTTGGAACACTGTTAGATCCCTTCGGAACAGCGGTCGTCAGCAAAGCCATGATCTTCGGCCGCTCAAGCTGAATCCGGGAAAGATCCAGATGCATCCTCAGTTCCTTCTCAACGCTTCGATAGAACGATTCCAGCCCGTCGCTCCATGTCACGGAAACAAGATCCATCGCATTAAATCCACGCTGGTTCCGCACGGTAGGATCAGCACCGGCGGCCAACAGTGAACTCACAAGGTCCGTGTATCCCAAAAACGCAGCCATGTGGAGCGGCACGTTTCCTTCGGCATCCCCCAGCGACACATCCGCTCCCGCTGAAAGCAGTAATTCGACAGCCGCCTGCCGATGAAACAGCGTTGCGATGTGAAGCGGCGTCAGGCCATTATCGCACCGCGAATCTACGGAAATGTTTTTCTGCAGTTCCTTTCGAATGACAGGAAGATCGCCACGGCCAGCGGCGGCCCAGATATTCTGTTCTGTCGAAGGGACGTTCACCGTCACGTGACCAAGCGACGGATAAGCCAACGCGGCTTTGGGAGCAGGATAATTCAGCACCAGCGCACCGAGCAGAATCGTGGCAACAAATGTCGAGAGACCCGACGCCCACTTCCAGAATTTCGTTGGCAAAGGAAATGACGATGGCGGAAGACTGAGTTCAGATTCTTCACGCTGCTGCAAAGTCAACTGAACTTCCTGACGCAAATGCGCATCGAGTTCCGCCTGAAGCAGCAACTCACCCTGTAACTTTTCGTTATCGGCGAGGCACGCCTCCAGTTCCCGCACCTCTTCTTCAGTTGTCAGCCCGAGCAGATACCGTTGTATCAATTCATTTGATGTCATGTTCACTGCACCTCCGCCAGCCTGAGACGAATGCATTCCGTCAGTTGCTCGCGAAGCCGTGCCAACAACTTATACAGCGCGTTGGGCGACTTCTTTCGACGTTCGGCCAGTTCCACAAGCGAAATGTCAGCCCGATGGGGAGCCACTAGCAGCTCACTGTGCTCCGCCGGAAACTGACTCAAACACAGATGTAACGCCTTGCCGCGAGCCGTCGCATCTTCCGTCAATCGGTTCTCGCCACGTTCCGCCAACTTCGCAAGCATCTCGTCACTCAGTAGTGGTCGTTGTGAACGCAGCTTCTCGACCTGTCGCAAACACTTGAACCGCAGAATCACTCTCGCCCACGGCACGAATCCATCCGCAGACTCCAATTGACCTCGCTTCTGCCACATCGTCACGCTGGCTTCCTGCAACGCCTCATCCACCAGATCCCAATCGGGAACAAGTACACGGGCGTAAGCACGGAACGCAGGCTGGTGCTTTACAAGCAGCGATAGAAAAGCAGATTCCGTCAGCTCGAATTGTGGCGTTTGATCGTTCATGCAGTTCTATATCCGAGCCAACTCTGAAACCTGCCGGACTTTTTACAAAATAGCAAAACATTCTGATGCTGTCGTGG
>CAIXQV010000499.1 GCA_903921605.1 uncultured Planctomycetaceae bacterium
CGACAGTCATGAACACGCGACTCGTGCCTTGAAATCCATTCATCTTGAATCCGTCCATATGAGCGAGTTGATTACGCAGCTATTGACGATTACGCACTTGGAGTCCGAGCAGAAAGTATACAGCGACGATGTCGTTCGTGTTGACTACGTTCTCCACAATCTGTTCGAGGCGTTCGAAAGCCGCGCGCGAGAAAGGCAGATCTTCCTGGTCCTTGAGGAAACTATTGAATGGGAAGTTCCAGGTGACCGAGTTTTGCTCAGGCAGATGTTTGCAAATCTGATCGAGAACGCCATCAAGTACACACCAGCGGGCGGTCGAGTCACTGTTTCCTCAAGAGTCGTCGGGCAGACGTGCAGCGTGACTGTAACCGACACGGGCGTCGGGATTTCCGCGCAGCACCTCGAAAGGATATTCGATCGGTTCTATCGTGTTGACGCTTCTCGAAACGTGAACTCCGGAGGGAATGGACTTGGTCTGGCGATATGTCGGGCGATCGTGCATTCGATGCGAGGGAGTATCACTGCGAAAAGTGATCCAGGGTTCGGTACCTCAGTGATCGCGACCCTCCCTGGTCGTGTTGCTGTGGAGTTGACAGAATCAGCAGCGTAAATCTTGAGAACAGCCGTGCAGGCGAGATGCAGGGCGCGGGTTGCAGAGTGTCATCACCCGGAGTGGCGCTAGCCAAACACAGACATTCCGTAAATCCAATCGTGCTGAAAATCGGGCGTCCTCCTCTGATAGAGCCGAGACACTTTAGCGATTTCTACCATTCCAAACGCCGACATAGTCTCTCTGGCCCAACGGTTTCCGGAGTACAGGTCCATAAAGACCGGATCCGGACGGCATCGTCGGATGCATTCATTCAATAGCGAAGATGCATCCTGGCTACTTCTGCTGATGAGGTCACGGATGCGATACCCACTGCGGGTGGGCGCCATGGTACACAGGCCGACGATCTCACTGCCATTCACCATCGCAATGCAGTCTGTTGCTTCGTTGTTGAGTATGGAGTTAATGTATTTCTCTCTCGAGTAACCTCGTGCCAGCGTGTCGAATGCAACAACTTCGGTCTGCGGCAACTCGTGTGCGTCCTGGACGTCGTATCGAACATTCATGTCTAACGGAGCATTCATTTTGACTCGTAAGAATTGGACGCACGGAAAGAATGAATACCTCATGAAGAACTGTATCAGTTCGGGGGGGGAGTCTAGGGACAACAATGCATTCGCGGCGAGGCGCGAGGAGAGTTCGTCGAGGCATCTCTCGAATAGGCGTTTGCCGTTTCCGGCTCCACGATACTCAGGGGAAACAACCAAGTTCCCGATTGATCCGAATTCGGGACTGATTGCGAATCCGGTTATTCCGCCTCGAATCTGGTCATTCGCTAACAGGACGCTTCCCGCAGATGGATCGACACTATGGTACAAATGAGGCTGTCCCACCGTTGGCAACCAACCCTCGTTGGCGAAGAGTCCGCAGAGCGACGAAAGGGACTCCACTGTGGCACGTGCGATGGATGGAGGCGATCGCACAGGCTCCGACTGGGCAGGTCGCACACTCGCCTTTGCCTTCAAAGAAAAGACACAACACGGAGAGCCTCGTCGACAACAGGCGGTTTCTGAAACATGGAGACTGTCGCCTAATGCCACGGACATTCCCTTCAGGATGCCGACGAACAATGGACACATCATCCTCGATGATCGGTAGCGAACGATCGCCTCATTGCTATTGAATCGCTCTACGTCGAGGGAGGGCGGTGAAACTCCCGGGAGTTGTGCTCGCACTGCAGCGTGAATCACCGAGGCGGTATGTTGCAACAGGTCCAAGCTATCCCAATTTGGATCAATCGCGTGTTGGTACATAGACAAGAGTTGCGGGAACAGGTAGACGCCAAAGTTTTCTTGAAACTCATCGTCGCTCTGAGAAAACGCTCGAGCTGCCGCCCTCACCAAGCCCTTCGTGCCTTCGTCAGAGTAAACTCCGGCCTGAGAATACGAATGAAGCGGCAAACCTGCATCGTCATGAATCATTTGCCACGCAAATGGCCCACCGATGCGGGAAACGTATTTCTGCAACTGCAACAGGATCAGTCCGTGCATCAGTCGTAGCTTCTGTCCTCGGCTTCAGGGTCACTGGGGTGGCGGTCAACTGCATGATACCACGCAAGAGTGAAAAAAGGCAGCGGGGGACGTGACGACAAGCCACGCCCCCCCGCCTCAAGCGTTCATGACCAGTGCGGGCCAACTCTGGTCAACGCTCTAAGCGAAGTATCGTCCATGGAAAGGGCAAAGTCGAAAGTGATAACCGTAAAAACAGCTACCTAAACATATCGTCACGAGTGAGTGCAACAACCCTCTCCTCTGAATCCAACTGATCTTGAGGTTCTCTGTTGTCCACAGGGTAGCAGCGAATGCAATTACGTCCACTTGCCTTCGCCGAATACAGGGCCAGATCAGCATCGTCGACTGCCTGTTCAAAGCCACTGTGGTCAATCTGCCATTCTGAGATTCCAATACTGACGGTGACGGCCGACACGAGTTCTGGAATCATTCCGCAGATGTGTTCTTCGACGCCCCTGCGTAAGTCCTCAATGCGTCCGATGATCGATAGTATGCAGGTGCCTTGAAGGATAAAGCAGAACTCTTCTCCCCCATATCGCGCGACAAACTCATCGCTTCCCATCCTCGCTCGGAAGAGCGTTGCGATACACTGAAGTACCGTGTCGCCAACTCGGTGTCCATGCTCGTCGTTGATCG
>CAIXQV010000500.1 GCA_903921605.1 uncultured Planctomycetaceae bacterium
GCTCAGCCCTTGTTAGATGTAGCGGTTGATGAGGTTTTCCAGCATTTCCTGGCGACCGCTGGTATTGGCCGTCAGGCTGGTGCTTTCCTGAATGTAGGTGTCCAGTTCATTCAGAGAAACCGAGCCCGCTTCGATGCGCCGCCCCATTCCGTTGTCGTAAGTGCTGTAACGCTGGCGAACGAAATCGTTCAGCACGCCATCAGCACGAATCGCAGCGGCGATTTTCAGACCGCGAGCAAACGCGTCCATACCGCCAACATGAGCATGAAAGAGGTCGATCGGGTCGATGCTTTCGCGGCGAACCTTCGCGTCGAAGTTCGTTCCACCGGAATGCAATCCGCCCTGCTTCATCAGCACCAGCATGATCTGTGTTGTCAGGTAAATGTCCGTTGGGAACTGGTCAGTATCCCAGCCCAAAAGCAGGTCGCCGGTGTTGGCGTCGATGCTTCCGAGAACTCCCTGGATTGAAGAGTATTCGAGTTCGTGCATCATCGAGTGACCAGCGAGCGTCGCATGATTCGTTTCGATGTTCAGCTTCACAACATCCATCAGACCATACTGACGCAGGAAGTTGAGACATGCGGCCGCGTCGAAGTCATACTGGTGCTTGGTCGGCTCCTTTGGCTTTGGCTCAAACAGGAACTGACCCTTGAAACCGATCGACTTCGCATGCTCGTGAGCCATGTGCATGAAGCGAGCCAGATGGTCCAGTTCGCGTTTCATGTCAGTATTATAAGAGCACATGTAACCTTCGCGACCGCCCCAGAATACATAGTTCTCGCCACCCAGTTCATAGGTAACTTCCAGAGCCTTCTTCACCTGGGCACCAGCGTAAGCAAACACATCCGCATTCGGGCTTGTTGCTGCTCCGTGCATATAACGAGGATGTGAAAACAGGTTCGCCGTACCCCACAGAAGTTTGATGCCTGTTGAACGCTGAGCTTCCTTCAACTTACGAGCAACAGCATCCAGGTTAGCATTGCTTTCTCGCAAAGTCGCACCTTCAGGAGCCACATCGCGATCATGGAAGCAGTAGTATGGAACTCCCAGTTTGGTCATAAACTCGAAGGCGACATCAACACGACGCAGTGCATTGTCCAGAGAATCAGTTCCGTCGTCCCATGGCCGCATCAGCGTTGGAGCACCGAAAGGATCAGACCCGGTTCCTCGGAACGTGTGCCAGTAACAGACGGCGAAGCGCAGCCAGTCGTTCATCGTCCGGCCTTCGACAATCTCGGACGCGTTATAATGCCGGAAGGCCAGAGGATTGCGGGACGATGTTCCTTCGAACTGGATCTTGTCAACTTCCGGGAAATACGTGGTCATTCTATCTGCCTTCGCGATCAAAACGCCGTAGTGTGGGAGAAGTCCGGGCACTCAATGACAGAACTGTCACATCAGAATAAAGTGCGCGGTATACTGCTCTGGCGTGAAACATGCATTTTAGCGTTCTTTCAACGGGATTGAAGGCCGCCCCACGAACGTGGCTGAGTTGGATCAAAAGACGATGAGATTTGAGAAAAAATCACAGCCGTTGGCCGAGCGGGCTCATTTTTTTCTGCGGCTGTCTCTCTACGGAGTTGCTTCCGCATTTATAATTTGAGCGAGCCTGGGAGTCGGCATTCTTGGCTATCGCTGGTTCGGCGGATTGCAGTGGATCGACGCCCTGCTGAACGCGTCAATGATTCTGACGGGAATGGGCCCCGTCAACCCGATGACAACAACTGCAGGCAAATTGTTTGCATCGTTCTATGCCTTATTCAGCGGTGTCATCTTCCTCAGCGCTACGGCGGTCATGCTGACTCCCGTCTTTCACCGCGTGATGCACCGCTTTCATTTGGCAGAGGAAGAGTCTGGTGGATAGCCTCTTAAGCTGAAGAGGCTGAAACGCAGACTGGGACTACTCATCCCCGCGAGGCCTGCGGATCCGATACCTGTTCTGCGATCTCAGAAGCACCACCTTGCTCCGTCGCGGACGAACGCATTTGTCCTTCAGCCAAACTCAGTTCAGCCGTGCGGCGACAGCTGCGAGCGATCTTGTTTCCCAGCGGCACATCAACTCCAAAGCCCAACGTCCAATCTCAATACGCACCGCTGCCTGCCGACCTTCGTGCCCGCCTGAGACGAGCATCAAGACGCTCAGCCAATCCGTTCATCCAGTAGTCGCCACGCCGTTCCAGAGACGGGAGCTCGTCCCGTATTGTTGTGCGTGCTAAACCAGTGTAAACGCAACGGTATTGCTGACTACCGTCGCATTGCCGCTACCATCGAACGCTCGAATCCAGGCTCGCCACACTCCTGCGGCCAGTGGAACTGCAGGTTGATACTGATTGCCAGTGAGATTGCTGAGGGTGATTTGCGGGACCAGAGA
>CAIXQV010000501.1 GCA_903921605.1 uncultured Planctomycetaceae bacterium
TAGAGGCTGTTTCAAAACCTGATTGTAGATATTTCAATGGCAGGGAGTTTGCATTTGTGTGAGAGCGAAAGGAGTAGCTCTCATGTTAATCAAACTGTGCTCATGGCCGAAACGACGTCGGCCGAATACCACAGGATCAAGGACGGCCCCAAAGCCATTTGTTTCCGACGCCCAGTGGAGAATCATCAGGGATTTGTTTGAAGACCCTGATCCTTCGCCAGAAGGAGGGCGTCCGCGAGTTGACGCGCGAGCCTGTCTCGAAGGCGTCTTGTGGATGCTCAAGAACGGAGCTCGTTGGCAAGATTTACCAGAAAGATATCCATCCCCTGCGACCTGCTGGCGACGACACAAGGCATGGACCGAAGCCGGGGTGCTGCTCAAGGCCTGGGAGAAATTGATTCGAATCATGGATCGGCGAAAGTTGCTCGACTGGTCGCAGGCGATGGGGGATGGCACCTTTTCGCCTGCAAAAAAAGGGGCCTTGAGGTGGGTAAGACCAAAAAAGGCAAAGGCACAAAACTCATGCTGCTGACCGAAGCTCATGGGATACCCATCTCTGCTTTGACTACGTCGGCGCAGGTTGCCGAGGTGCACACCATCGAAACCCTTGTCGATATTCGCGTAACAAAAAGACGTCCAAAACGACTGATTTATGACAAGGCCGCTGATGCAGACTGGATACGAGATTCGTTGTCATGGCGCGGTATCGAACAAATAACTCCGCATCGCAAAGGACGAAAGAAGCCGCCACGTCAGGACGGCAGATCGCTTCGTCGATATCTCCATCGCTGGAAGATCGAACGAACAATCAGCTGGCTTCAATACCAGAGACGACTCCTTGTCCGACACGAACGACACGCTCATCTCTTCGAAGGTTTCTTTCATCTCGCCTGCATGATGTTATGCTTGAACGGGTTTTGAAATAGCCTCTAGTGTTCCTCTAATTGAAAGATCGTGAGGAATCATAATGCATCACTCATTCGCCGTTTCAAATTGCGGCGAGGATTCAATGGAGTCTTTTTCTTCATAAGCACTGAACAGACCAATCTGCAGCCAACTTCGCTGACAGAACAAAGGTCTCTTTCCGCAATGAGATATGGTTGAATCACGCGGCTGTCCGAAATCGCCACCAGCCAGCGGCAAAACAGATTGATGAGAAGGCCAGCAGCACACCGCAACTTGATGCCACGATTCTGGCGTCAATGTGGGGCTGATTCAGAACCTCATCGAAGGCTCTCAACGCCCAGGCATGGGGAGTAAACAAACTGACAGATTTCATCATCTTCGGAAACAGCTCTCGGGGCAGAAAGCTACCGCTCAAAGCGCTTAACACCAGAATCAGCGTCGTTCCGTACGAAGAAATCTGCTGATCCGTGCGAACCATCGTGGACAGCAACAAGCCTAATCCCGCAGCTGCCGCGGACGTACAGAGAACCACGGGAATCAGATACGCCGGTTGAGATCCCCAGGGCATACCGAAAAGAATTCGGCCGCAAAAAAACAACAAGGCACATTGCAGGACTGACGTCAGATAGAAGGGTATTGTCTTTCCAAGTAACAACGGCAACGTCCTGACAGGGGCCAATAGAAGGCGACGCAATGTGCCCTGATCACGTTCAATCATAAATGACCGAGCCATAACGTTGATCAGAAAGAACGCGAACATCACCGTGAATCCCGGCACAACCCATTGAAGCGCCATGCTGACCTTTGGCTTTGCCACTGCTTGAGACGCGAGCGTTTCCGCAGCCTTGTCTGCGGCCTGCTCATCTTCGGGTGATCGCACCCATTTTCTCGCCACTGCATTTTTCCGTGCGGCGATTGGAGTCATGAATTTTACAGTGAGTGCGAACATCGCGGCTTCAAGCAGTTCGCCGGCAACACCGGAGTTGGGCTTTGTCACAAGATTGACATCCAACGCCGCCAGCCCGTTGAGTGGATGTTTTTCGTACATCATGTTGAAGATCTCGTGCATGCGGACCGCATCAACACTCTCAGAGAACTTCGTGCCAATGATCATGACCTGCATCGCATCGCCGCGTCGCAATGTGTCGAGTGCGATCGCTTTGTTCTCCGAGTCTGTGATCAGCAATTCAGACCTCTTCGCCAGATCTGTAATGAATTGTTTTGATGTGTCATCCTGATTCTCGTCAACAATGACCAGCTTAATTCGCTCAAGGTCCTCGTCGGTCGTCAGGAACTGTCCAGTCGACATCCCGATGATCGAAATCAACAACAGCGGCAATACAAGCAGGAGCACTAAAGCCTGCTTGTCGTACGTCAACAGCAGCAGATCCTTCAGAGTGATATACCATGTTGACATGAAGCGAGGTCCTGCAGCTGATTTGCGTTCGACATGATTTGTACGAGGGCGTTTATCTCTGACTGTTTTCGTTCAACGGCAAGCCGCA
>CAIXQV010000502.1 GCA_903921605.1 uncultured Planctomycetaceae bacterium
ATCGACCGGATCGCTGCGAACCGCGTGCAAGAAAAAGAAATCCCACAAGAGCAACCATGCTTATGAAGCCACGACATGAGGCCAGGCGTGAACTGCTCAAACGAAGAGGCGATAACTAAGTGCCATTCGTCACATCGACCGGATCAACGCAGTTCTGGTCTGCGGATAACCATAAGCTGCGAACTGAATGCCGGTTCGCTACATCGGCCGTGATTTGCCGGAGCAAGGTGCAAGCCTTCCATTGGGCGATTAGTCGACATGAGCAGTGCGGCGTGCAACCCGGCTCTGGGGCGCTTTGGTCAGTCTCAAAGCATTGCGGCCGCCAGTTGTTGTAGAAAGTTAGTATGACGTCGTCGGAGAGGAAGATCTGATCTCTATAACGGCGTTGTTCGATGCCTCTGCGTTAAGCCTGCTGGAATCACGAACATCATCATGTTCACAACCCCCTTGGCAGTAGGGCGGAGAGAGAAATTGCGTGGAAGAAACAAAGTGACATGGGCGTGCGCTCTAATGCCACTTTTCGCATCCGCCGTTAATGTGGACCGTGTCTGACTCATCAACCTCTTATTTGCTGGCTAAATGCATGAGGCCTTTGACAACTACTCATAGCGAAGCGCATCAATGGGATCGAGTCGACTGGCACGCCAGGCTGGATAAAGTCCGAACACAAGCCCCACGACAGCAGCAAAAACCATCGCAACGATGCCAGCGGGAATGGACACAACCACTGGCCAGTCGGCTCCGTTACTGATGGAATTAATCAGCCGTGTAATCCCGAGCGACGCGAGGATTCCCAGTGCCAGACCAATGGCTCCGCCGAAGCAGCTGAGCACAACGGATTCAATCAGAAACTGGATCATGATGTCGCGGCCTCGAGCACCCACGGCCATGCGGATCCCGATTTCTCGAGTGCGTTCGGTGACAGAAACAAGCATGATGTTCATAATGCCCACTCCACCGACCAGCAGAGAAATTCCGGCGATAGACGCCAGCAGCATTGTCATGATTCCCGTGATCCGGCCAAAGAGTTCTGACAACTGTGCACTGGTGACGACCTCGAAGTCGGGTTTCTGCCCGACGGCGATATGATGTCGATCCATCAGCAGCTGTTGAATCTCCGACTTTGCCAGATCAATCAGTTCCGGTGCGCGGGCTCCGACGAGAATGGCGTTCACGTTTCGAAACGAAGTTCCCTGTAGCCGTTTCAAAACTGTTGTGTACGGCATCAGCATGACATTGTCCTGATCGTCGCCAGTGAGTGACGCCCCCTTTTTGCCGAGCACCCCCACGATCGTGAATGGGATGTTGCCGACTCGCAGTTGTTGGCCGATCGGATTGTCTGCCGGAAACAACTCTCTCACGATGGTATGCCCGACAACACAGACACAGTTTCCAGCTCGCTCGTCGCGTTCGGTAAAGAAACCGCCCGCTTCGATATCCCATGTGCGAACTCGAAGATAATCGACACCGACTCCCCACATTTCCTTGGGCTGCATGTTCGTGTTGCCGCGAACAACAGGCTTCAATCCGAAAACCAGAGGAGAAAATGCAAGGACGGCTTCGCATTCACGACCTATCGCCTGGGCATCTTCATCGGTCAGTGAAGGCAGGCTGCCGGTCTGGACACCTCTGCGTTTTTCAAACGATGGCTGTACCACGATGAAATTCGTACCGATGGACTGCAGCTGATCCTGCAGCAATTGACCGGCGCTGCTTCCCACAGACACCATTGTCGTCACGGCAGAGATCCCGATCACAATGCCGAATACGGTCAGTGTGGCGCGCATCTTGTTTCTTAGAAGAGCGCGAATGGCTACGGTAATCGTCAAAAGGAAACTCATGGAGCCCCCGGTGGCTTAACGCCGGCAATCAGTTCATCCCCCGGCTTCAGATCACCGGACAACACCTGGGTAAATCGGTAGTCGCTGTCACCAATCTGAATGCGGATACCCCGAAGCTTGCCAGTCAGAATCGTTGATGGACTATTTGCAGATGCCGAAGCATCGGCGGGGCGACTTTCAGATGTGGCTTCTGATTTTGATCGGGAGCGATCGGCTTCTGTTTCCTGAACCCACACGATGCGATTACTGGAGGCGATCGTCGCCTTCGCTGCATCGTCGACCGGTGGCGTCTCAGAACTGGTGACTGTTTCTTCTTTCTGTTCTGACGACAGGTTCAGCTCCAGCAGTTTCTGGTCCTCTTCTCGAACAAGTTCCTTGTCGGGAAAGTACCGCAGGGCAGCGTTGGGGACTTTCAGTATGTCTTTCAGTTCTCTCACTTGAAATGTCAGATTGGCTGTCATCCCCGGCAAAAGTTTTAGTTCCGGGTTCGCAGTCGACACAATGACCGGATATGTCACGACGTTCTGAGTGGTTGTGGAGCTCAGCCGGATCTGCTGAATTTTGGCATCGCTGAAGACAATTTCGGGGTATGCATCCACCGAAAAGAAGACCGGCTGATCTGACTCTTTGGCATCTCGAATCAAACCGATATCGGCTTCGTCAATCGACGCTCGAATCAGCATTTCCTCCCGCATTCTCGGTGCAATCACGAAAAGTTCGGGGGCCTGGAACTGAGCGGCCAGAGTTTGCCCCTGATCAATCTTGCGATCAATGACTGTTCCGTCAACCGGTGATCTGATTTCCGTATAGGCGAGGTTCGCTTCGGAGTTTTCCAGATTCGCCCGCGCCTGCTTCACTGACGCCTCAGAGATGAGTAACTGAGCATCAAGCGACATCCGAGCAAAACGAAACTGATCCAACTCTGCCTGCGAAATAAAGTCTTCATTCTCGGCCTTCAACGCAACTGAGCGCTGTTCATCGTTACGCGCCCGCTGCAATTCTGCCTGCACTCGGGCCACGTCGCCGATTCGAGCTCCCAGCGCTGCTTCATCCCGCTGCACTGATGCGATGTAGATTCGAGGATCGATCTTGGCCAGAATTTGCTGGGCCTTTACTTCATCGTTGTGGTCGACATGGAGTTCGAGGATTGGACCTGAAACAAAACTGCCCACGCGGACCGATAGTGTTGGTTCGAGCTGGCCGGTGGCATTGACCGTGATTCTCAGGTCGCCTTTTTCCACCAGCGCCGTCCGAAATCGGGGTCTGTTGCGTTCTGCAAGCCACTCCTGGCCTTTTGTGAAACCCCAGTACCCCAATGTCGCAAGGACGGCGAGAACGATGACAACTTTGATAAAAGTTCGCATGAAAGACAGGTCCCAAATTCATTCTCTTGTGCAGTTGGATTTCGCCGCCACTCGTTTGCATTGTCAAATTGACTGAAGCGCTATCAGGTCCACGGCGTATGGTCGTGTTGTGGAAATCGAACTACCCTCGGGATTTCAGCCACAGTAAGTTGAATGTAACTCAATCCCAGCGCGGTAAGATATCACCGGGCTCGTCGCAAACGAAGCAAGCCTCCGTGTCTTAGTCGCTTCATCAGCCGCAGGGCGTTAGCCCCCGGTTGTTTTTCCTCGGTTTCGGTGGCGAAAACCGGACGCTAACGCGTTCCGGCTGATTAATTCAACAGGCTGCCAGGCCTGCTGGAGGAGGACAGCTGATTGGAAACGCGTTTTGAGTCAAACTGAACTTCAGTGGCCGGTCCGTGTGTGCACAGCGATTGCGCTCTGACTACACTAAGGAACAGTCTCGAAATAACATCCTGTTTTTACTGCGGCGAGAAATCACAACCCGAAACGTCAGTGAGGGATTTCTCTGCCAGGCACCGATCCCTCGCTGACGCGTCGGGTTGTGATCTCGGGAACTTATTTCGGGACTAGTGCTAAGCCTCTATTTTCACAGCCACTACATGAATCCTGTCCAGATACTGAATTCTTCCCATGCCGCTGATTGAACTTCGAAACATCTCCAAGACGTATGACTTGGGCGAGGTGAAGGTCAATGCTCTGCGGCCGACAGACTTATTCATTGATCGTGGCGAGTTTGTTGCACTGCTTGGCCCGTCCGGTTCCGGAAAGTCAACCCTGATGAATACACTGGGTTGTCTTGATCGGCCTTCGACTGGCAGTTATTTGCTCGATGGGCAGGAAGTCGCAACACTCAATCGGAATGCCAGAGCCACAATTCGGAACCGGCACATTGGCTTCGTGTTTCAGAATTTCAATCTTCTCGCGCGCACCACCGCGCTGGAGAACGTGGAACTGCCGCTGTTGTATGGGGCGGCGATGTCAAGCAGAGTTCGCAGCAAGCGGGCTCAGGAGATGCTGGCCATGGTCGGGCTGGAAGATCGACTGGATCATCACCCCGGACAGCTTTCCGGCGGCCAGCAGCAGCGAGTCGCGATCGCACGTTCGCTGGTCACAAATCCGTCGATACTGATGGGAGATGAGCCGACGGGGAACCTGGACTCGAAAACGAGTCGCGAAGTGATCGAACTCTTTAAGAAATTGAACAAGGAACGTCAAATTACGGTCATTCTGGTGACGCACGATCTTAACGTGGCCCGACACGCCCGACGAATTCTGGTTATGCGGGATGGAATGATTGGGATGGATACGACGCGGTTTGAAGATGCCTTCAATTCGTTACATGCGTTTGAATCCTCACCAGACGAACAAGAGGCGTCTTCCGTGCAGGCCGAACTGCCGGAATGAGTCACCTGATCATTGTCAGGCCGTCGATCTCCAAAAGCATGAGTTACCACTTCGAACACGCGCCAAGGATGGTTCTGTTCGTACTGGTGGCGGTCTTCGCCAGTTCCTCAGTTTGCCGCGCGCAGCTGCAGGATGACGAACGGCGTATTCGCTGGCATGAGGCTGAGCGGCTTTCCGTTTTCCGTCGCAGCGAGGGACCCGCACCAGTTACGGTCGCAACCGACGAAGCAACCCAGGCCGAGCGGCTGATGACTTTGGACGAAGCCATCCGGCTTTCGCTGCAGCATTCAGAAGCTATTCGTGTTCTTGCCGGTGTTTCTGCCGTCTCAACTGGTCAGACGATCTACGATACCGCGATCGCCGTCACACCAATCGATCAGGCGAAGGCCGTTTTTGATCCAGTTTTCTCTGCGAACAGTTCTTTCCGACACACGGAGTTTCCGGGGCTCAATGCGCTCGGAAGCTCCATCGTTCGCAGTCAGACCGCGGGCAATGATTCCGGCGTCTCACTGCGCGACTTGAATACGCTCGGGGGAACCGTAGACCTGAGTTTTGCCAACTCACTGGATGATCCGGCGGTCGCAGGGTTTCTCAATCGCAATCTGCCGTCGGCATCGCTCAGCTACACTCAGCCGCTTCTCGCCGGACTGGGACGTGATGCCAATACGGCTCCGATTGTTATCGCGCGCCTGCAGCAGGAGATCTCCTACTTTCAGTTCAAGGACAGCATGCAGGAGCTGGTGCGCGGAACTATTGCTGCGTACTGGTCTCTCGTGCAGGCCCGGACGGAACTGTGGGCGCGAGAGATTCAGGTGGATCAGTCACGCAACGCGTTTTTGCGTCTGGAAGCAAAGTTTCGAACCGGTTCGGCCGACCAGAGCAATGTTGCGCAGCCAAAACTTGCGTATGCTATTTTTCGGGCCAATCTTGTGACCGCTCGCGCTAATGTTCTGCAGCGCGAAGCAGCGCTTAGAAATATGATTGGACTTCCACCAACAGATGGCGTCCAGATCGTCCCTTCAACCCCGCCCACGCGGGACCAGGTGCAGTTTCGCTGGGATGAAATTAATCAGACCGCGCAGTCACTGCGCCCCGATCTCGTTGAGCTAAACTTGATCCTTCTGGCTGATCGAAAGCGGCTGGTGCAAAGCCGAAATCTGGCTCAGCCACAACTGGATGCCGTCGCACTGCAGCGGTGGGATGGCCTAAGTGGCCGGGTGATCAACGGAAACTCGCTGTCGTCCGGTTTGGGAGACAACAGCAGCTGGACAATGGGTGTCAATTTCTCCGTTCCTCTCAGCCTGCGCAAGTCGCGCGCCCAAGTGCGGAACAACGAGTTGCTGATCATGAAGGATCGAGCTCTGATTCAACAGAATCTGCACCAGATCGAACATCTGCTGGCAACTTCACTACGCACGATTGATCAGAGTTTTCTGCAGTTTGAGGCATTTCGTGAAGCTCGGCAGGCAGGGAAAGAGAATCTGGATGTTCGAGTCAGGCGTATGGAGAAAGGCTTAGAAGATTTCCTGAACTATCTGCAAGGCCTGACAGACTGGGGCAATGCCGTGGCGTCCGAAGCCCAAGCACTTGCTTCGTACAACTCAGGCCTTGCCGACCTGGAGCGTCAGACAGGCACGATACTGGAAACACATGGAATTCGTTTCGTTGAAGAACAGTTCGTGAGCATTGGGACACACGGCCGTTGGTGTCAGGATGAATGTTATCCTCGCGATTTGAAACCACGGGAAAATAGTCAGCGATACGAAGATTCAGGCAAGGCATCCGAAGAAGCCTTTGATCTGCAGGACTTCCCACGTCGACGCGACGACCGACTTCGCCTCCCGGAATCTCCTCAGTTTGACGAAATGGAGAACCGATCGGTTGATCCCGCGAAATAGAACAGTGCTGGAGACCAGTGTGAAACAGTCCGCAGTTCAGGTTTAAGCTGTCCGCCTCTTCGTAAGATCCCGCTCGGGGCCGGGGTCATGGAGGGTTTGTTTCTGAATCGCGAGAGAGGTGGGTTGATTACTCCCCGCAAAACCTCGCCAATCCAAGTAGCAGCGGAAACTGATACCCGCTCGATGGCCGGTTTCAAAGTGGGCGATTGCTATGCCGTTCTCAGCGTTTCTGCAACAGCGGAAGATTCCAAACCGTGATTCTTCCATCTTCACCGGCAGAGGTGAGTTCATTATTAGTGGAAACCGTCAGTGAAGTAATTGGACCCAAGTGAGCCGTCACTTCCTCGTCTGTGAAGAACCTGTAGGCTTCGTAAGCGACGGGAGTTGCACCGGGTAACTTGTTCTTCCAGTTCCACAGAATTAATGAACCATCCTGCCCGCCTGAAACGAGATACGGAGTCCCGGCGACAAATCCGAGGGCTTTGATGCCTCCTGCCGCATGTCCAGAAAAGCTGCATTCAATGTGATCTGCAAAAAATGGCGGCTCGGAAGGCTTCTGAACGCCGTTGTCGTTGTTCGCGGACTTCGGCGCTGCTTCTGGTTTTTCCAGTTGAGCCGTACGAAGAACCCAGCCAATGCTTTCTTCGGTACCACTGAATTGTCCGGCCACCCCAATGAATTCTCCATCGGTCGAGACATCGACCGCAGAAAGCTCTACGGAGGGATTACTTCCCGCAGACAAAGTCTTCAGATTTGCTCCATTGGCGTCAACAAGCCCGATCAGCCCGTGCTTGCTGACGAATACGATTTTTGTTGCATCATGCGACCATTTCGCGGCCGCGATAATGGAGTTGACATTCGCTATGTTGGTCATCTTCTGAAGCGTCTGTTCGGCCGCCGACCATTGCCAAAGCAGAATCCTTCCATCCTCGCCGGCTGTGATGATCTGCGACGAGTCGACAGGATTCACGGCAATCGATGTCATTCGCCCTGTGTGGGCCTTCTGCAGATGAAACAATGGACGTCCAAATGAATCCGTCGAAGGATTTCCATCAAAGGCTCGAAGAGATTCGCCTGCTGCCAGAATGAGCTGATTGCCAGGTAAGTCCGCACAGGCCACCGTCGTCACTGGGTAGGGGCCGCGAAAACTTACAAGATGCCGCCCGGTTGTCAGATCCCAGAGTGATGCAATCGTCCCGTCAAATGTAATGATCTGATCCGACGCCGGGGTCACGTCGTTTTCCGTCCGTTCCACAAACTGAGCATCACTGGCCCCGGAAGCTCCTGCGGCAAAGACGCGGACAACTTTCCACTTGTCTGTCTCAAAAACCTGCACCGCTCCATCCGCACACAGCAGCACTCGCTGGGAATCAGAAGACCACTGAGCCGATGTCAGCACAAGAGGCTCTTGCCCCGAAACCTTTGCGGGAACAATTCGCTTTCGGGATTCAGGGTTATCCAGATGCCAATGATCAAGATGGTACTTCGACGTTTTCTGCTTGCGATCGGTTTCGACGGAGATCACCAGAATTTGAGATCCATCCGGAGAAACGGCCATCTGCTCGACCGGCGTCTTATCTCGCTCAAAGATCGCAACTCGTTCCAGGCGGTTTGCTGAAAGCATGGAGTTATCGGCCTCTTTCTGTTCATCCGGGGTGGCAGTAGTCGGCGGACTTTCTGAACTGGGAACGACAGACCATCGAGCGACCTTGCCGTCAAGACCCGCAGAAAGCAGTGATCCATCGTTAAGCCAAATCAACGACGTGATGATCGTATCCTTGCCATGAGCCCGCAGTCGAGCGAGTTGTTGAGCTGTTGCCGAGTCCCAGACGGTGAGAACTCCATCACGTCCTCCGGTTGCAATTCGGCGACTGTCGTGCGACACAGAGATGGCCGTGATTTCCGCTCGATGACTTCCCTCGAGATGATTCATGGCTGTGGGAACAACCGTTGTCAGCAGGTCGGAGAGTTTCCAGATGCTGCATCGACCGGTCTTCTTCTTGTCGTCGTCCGTGAGACCTGAAGTGACCACAAACTGGCCATCAGGAGAAGCGGAAAAAGTGTTCACCAGCCCGAGTCCGGAGATGACCTGTTGCTGACCGCCAATTCGACTGCTCAATCTTTGCATATTCCACAGTCGCAGGCTTCCATCAAAACCTGCAGTGGCCAGTACAGACTTGTTCGGCCCGATCTGCCGCATACGAGAAATGTTGAACTCATGACCTTCCTGGAATCGTTCGGAAGCCAACATCGTCGATTGCCCGGACGGACCAGCAATAACTGAACGCGAAGCGGCATCCCAGACAACAATTGAACCATCATCGGCCCCTGAAACCAGCCGCTGTCCGTCACGACTGTATTGCACGGATCTGACAGAGCCGCGATGAACTGAATGATCCGCATTCAGGACAAACGATTCGCCGCCTTCATCATTTTCAGTGGAGCGTCGTCCCTGCGCACTGGCGACATCGGTATTCTCAGGAGATCCGGGCTGTCGTGGCATCACGCAGAACATCGGCTGGAAGTGATTGGGCCGCAACTGCGAGAGATTGAACACTTTCCGAATTTCACGACTGTCTTCTTCGATGGTCTCAAGATCCCACAGGCGACTAAACCCGTCAGCACTGGTCGATGAAATCTGCGATGCTTCCGAGTTCAAAAAACTGGCTTGCGTAACTCGAGCACCATGGCCACGAAGATATCTCCGGAATGTCAACGCTGCTGACGGACCAGCAGTGTTCTCTGCTGACCAGATCCCGATGCGACGATCATCGGAAGCCGTCAGGAATTGAGCACCGTCTGCGGACCATTGCAGATCATTCACTGGCCGCGAGTGATGCGAAAGCAGCCAGCTCATATCCCCCGCAGCCTCCAGATCAGCCGGCTGTGAAAACGGGAACTGTTTGCCTTCGGCACCGCTCAACGTGGGCTGTGCGTTCAACACAAACAGGCTGCCATTCGTTCGATTGCTGACAACCAAAAGCTTTCCATCTGGCGAAACGGACAGCCCCGACGGTGGATAATTGTGAGCCCGACTGATGCGCAGTTGCCCCAGACGTTGAAGTGCAGACTGATCTTTGTTGGCAGAGATTCGGTAAGCCAGAACTTCAGAAGACTGGCCTCCGCGAACACCGGCA
>CAIXQV010000503.1 GCA_903921605.1 uncultured Planctomycetaceae bacterium
AAGTCAACCAAGGCTAAGACCGGCGCTGCTAAGCCTGCAAAGGCTCCAGTTGCTAAGAAGCCAGCTGCTAAGGGAAAGTAGTCTGACTGGTACTTTCCAGCACAGAAACACGAAACGGCTGAGTCGCCTCCGGGCAGCTCAGCCGTTTTTTTGTTTTCCGCCTGGCCGTCGCCGTTTGAAGTTGCGCATTTGCGACTATCCCAACCCGATACGTCAGTGAGGGATAGCGATTTCGCGTTCGCGACAGTTCTTCCCCAAAATCCCTCGCTTACGCCTCGGGTTATGATGAAGTCCTGTTTTTTGCATGATTTGATCCGTTCGTGTCGCCTCCGGCTCGGCGGTAAACGAAGAGCGGAACCAAGGCTTAATGATGCACCCCATCCACATCTTTCATCCAGCCGTCTTCGCCTACCGGGAAATCAAACGGTTCTCCATCAAAGCTGAGATGACTGCTGGCCCGGACCTGATCGAAGTAAGCTTCAGACACTCGGACTTTGGTCAGATGCAATGTGTCTGAGATCTGGACAACTCGAGCGTTCTCCGGTTCGACCATCCCGATGGTCTGAAGAGCCGTCTCGACCGCTAATGCATCGTTGGGCAGTGTCACCGGAATCATTGCCGCTTCCGGATGATTGCCGGTGATGCAATTGATTCGAGTAATCTCCTGATCGATCTGATCCACACAGCGCTGCGTCGTAAATTCGGCCATGCCGATTCCGGTTGCATTGCCGTAGGTTTCTTTCGTCAGCGATCGCACCATGATCCGTCGACATCGAGCAAGGTCCTTATCGGTCGCGGCGTGATCAATGAACTTCCGTCCAACGGTGTTCGCATCCATTCCGACGCCGCTGATGTTCTTGCCCATGCGATCCACGATCAGCAAATCGACGTCAGCAAACGGCAGTCGGGGCAGCCATTGATTAGCCAGCTTCAGCAATTCGGGTTCTCGTGTTCCGAATTCTTCGGGACGAACGGCTTCCAGCAGAGCGGTTTCGTCTTCGGCATTTTCGAGAATCGCCATCCCGCCGCAGACCCGACAAACATCCAGCACTCGTTCGGCGACTGAGGCGATGATTTCCGGGAAGCTGATCGTCAAAATACCCTTATGGTAAATTTTCGCCCCTTCGTGTTTGCCGAGGCCGATCAGCATCATTTTGTGCAGCCCGGATTCGACCGGACCGACGAATTTTGTGTGCGGTTTCACTCGCCCGACAACGAACACATGATCGGCTTCGGAGGCAAATCGATCAAAATGCACCGGCATGCCGTTGGAAGTCTGAGCGACGATGCGGGTTTCCATCGTGGCACGAATCGGCACTTTGACGAATTCTTCGGTAACGCCCAGACTGGCCAGCATTTTTAGCTGGCCTTCCGCTGTTCCTCCACCATGGCTGCCCATCGCGGGGACGAGAAACGGTGCTGCCCCGATCGATGTGAAATAGGCCGCGATTTCCCGCAGAATCAGAGCAATATTGGTGATGCCGCGACTACCAGCCGGAATCGCTACGCTCTGCCCGGGTCGAATCTTTTCCGTCAGGCGAAGGGATTCCATCTGAGCACGGATTTCGCCGGGGATATCAGCGACGCGAGGGGTCTCAAATCGCTGGATGATGTTGCACATTCTGGGGAAGCGGGCCACGGTTATTCCTTATTTCAGTCGGATGGGAAGTTGATCAATCCTGGCAGCAAGGATGAAGTCATTCAATGACAACCCCTGAATTGCGTGAGTCCAGATTTCGATCGTGAGATTTCGATAGCCGACCAAATGCAGATCGGGATGGTGCGCCTCGGCCTCGGCAACAGCGGCGACACTTTGAAAGAACTCGAGCCCGGCGACGAAATTCTTGACCGTCCAGCTCTTCTTGATTCGATCCGGACCAGAAAGCAGTTCCCATCCTGATAGTTCTTTGAGTTGCACTTCTGCTTCCTTCGGCGTCATTCGCGGCACGCCGCCCTCGCAAGGCACGCAGCGTGTCGTACACAAGGTCGCGGCTGTGAGGGGCTGTGATTCCGGTTCGGTCATTTGTTCGGTCTCGGTTGGTGCTTTAAGTGTTCGGTGAGGAATTGATAAGCTCGCTCTCGCGACACTCTGGGGAATGAGTGGCCCGCATCAACTCCGACTGACTGCAAGTGCGATTCGCTATTGTACAGCTTGTACACCGATTCGGCCTGTTGCTGCACGTGGCGAATACCGGACGCTGAAAAATCATCATCCTTTTCCGCGTAGCAGGCCATGAACGGCCGTGGGGCGAGAGCCGCAATCAGCTCATGAAAGTCAACCGGCATTTTTCGAATGTCATTTTCAAATGACGTCGCGATCAATGGCATGTAGCGAGGACCTGTCCAACTGGGAAGATCGTCCTCCGAGAGACTCGTGAATCCGCAGCTGGACACGATCGCCTGAATTCTGGGCTCAAACACCGCTGTGAAAATGGCATTATGACCGCCCAAAGAATGACCGATGCTGCCGATTCGGGCGGGATCCACTTCCGGCATCGTTTCCAGCAGATCGATGGCTCGAGAATTGTCCCAGATCGCCTTCATCGTTCCGCTTTGGTACTGGTCAGCGTCGAAATCGTGAGTGTATTCGCCAAATGAAGGGTAGTCGGGAGCGATCGTCACGAATCCGGCTTCGGCCAATTCGAGCGCATATTTCATGTCCGGGTCGCCCTGAAGACCGGCTGGCTCATCCTTTCCGGCCGAGGTCGTTTGTTGCAGACACAACACTCCTGGATACGGAACTGTTGTCTTCGCGGGACTCTGATCGCTGTTCTGTTTTCTTTCGGAGGTTTCTGAAAGCGGAATGAACACATACGCCGGCACGCGACTCTCCGCATCCGACTGATACGTTAGCTTTCGCCTCAGCAATGGGCGACTCACCTCTGGAGGATTGAGTATGACCTCTTCAGAGATCATCGGATTCAGCGGAACTCGTTTCATAGGCGAGAGATACTTTCCGGTGATCCGCTCCAGATGTCTACGTATGTGATCCCGGCGATGCTCCCAGTCAGAAATCTGTTTAACTTCAGCCCGCTGACCTGCTGAATCAATTCGGTATGTCAGATCCTGGTGATCCGGATATTCCGGAAGAGATGTCTCTGCTTCAAACCGGCCGACCGGGAAACCGTGACTGTAATCAATCATGAATGCTCCCGAAGACGTTCGATAGCGAATCACGTCTTTGTGATCGAAGTCGGTTTGTTCCTGACTTCGAAGGGGAAGTGACACATCGCGGAGTGTCGACTGATCGCTCACAACACCGGCTTGTTCCAGAACTATTCGCGTTCGGTCGCCCAATGAATGTCCTGTTGAAGTGTAGGTCTTGCCATCGATACGCGTCTTATCAACGAAGATGGGCATTACCTTAAGGCCGCCCGCCTGCATCAAAGCCACCATTTCCTGGGCGTCCGAAAACGGACATGTCTTATCATCAACGCCGTGGATGACGACGATTTGTGACTCGGTGTCCAGCCGTTTCATTTCACGGAGATGATCCGGATTCCCGACGAATCGCAACTCCTGTGCGTCGAGCGAAAGGAAAAACGGGTTTGTGCTGTCCTGACTCCAGCGAGCATTCAGATCGCTCCCGCCCGGCAGATTGAAGGCGATGTCATCGGATAGCTTTTTCATGCCGCACATGTCAATCACACTGGCGAAGGTTCGCGGTGCGAGTTTGTTGGCCATGAGCGTCACATTGCCGCCGCCAGATCCTCCCGTGGAATAGATGCGGCGATCGTTGTAGTGGATGTTCTGCTCATGCAAACTGCTTCGGACAAACCAGAGTGCACGCAAAGCATCAAGTCCCTGCAGGTATCCGAAGTCATAGGGCTCAGGCCCCTGAATCGAATCCACTTGTCCGCTCTGCAAGTAGTTGACGCAGATCGCGATCACATTCAGCTTTCGAGCCAGTACCACAGGAGACGCGGTGCCGACACAATCTGTTCCTCCCCAGTTGTGCAGCGTCAGCATCAGTCCGGTCTCTGGCCGTACACTTTCCTTCGTACCATCCGGGAAATGTATCAGGATGCGGATTTTTCGCGGGCCCGGCCGGAGTGACCATTCCTGAGCCGGTAGTTCGACTGCTCCATCTTTGTCTGGCAATGCCGGCCATTCGTCGGCCTTTGCTGGTGAAATGAGCAAGGTGGACAGAAGTCCCATGAACAATAATTTTCGCATCCGCCCCGTTATCCTTTCTGAGAGTTGAGCCACTCCTGTCGCTTATCAGAAATCGTATGTTTCAGATGGGTCTTCGTCCTTCGATACAGGACACTGTTCTGACAACTTTCTCTCCGGCATTGCGATTGCTGAGGCTGACTCCGGTTCGGCTGCGTATCACACGTTTGGTCGCTATGATCGCCGAACTTGTTGCCCGGTTTTTTGTTTCTTTGGGAGCCTTCCTGTGCTGTCTACTCGGTTTTTTCTCCCGTCTGTGTTTCTGGTTCTCCTCGCTGGCTGCGGAGAAAAGCCTGCTCAGAAGCCTGCACTTCCTCCGATCAGTGAATCCGAAACGTCTGCGATCAAAGCCCTCAGCGATGCGAAAGCTGTGGTAAAGACGGATGATTCCGGAGCGGCTGTCGATGTAAGCCTTGCGAAGCTTGAAGTCACGTCCGACATCATCGGTCTGCTGGCCAAGTTGCCTTCGTTGCGAACATTGAATCTTTCTGAGTCTGCCCTCAGCGATGAGACTCTCACGGCGCTGGAGAAAGCCGTTCCGAAACTGGCTAGTCTGGATGTACGTGGTTGCGAATTGTCCGATAAATCGGCCGAGTTGCTCGCCCATTTCACCGGCCTTCGTGCTCTTCGATTCTCCGGAAAGAGCGGCAAAACGACGATCAGTGACGACGGTCTGAAACTTCTGGCTGCCTGCAAGTCGTTGAAGGTTCTGGCGCTGGACGACCTCTGGATAGGCACTCCCGGCCTCGAAGCTCTTTCCGGACTTTCTGAGCTGGAAGAACTTTACCTTGCCGGCACCGTCGTTGATGACGACTCTTGCAAGTTGATCGCAAAGTACCCCAGGATTCGAAAACTGCGTCTGGCTCGTACTCAGGTCAGTGACGCCGGTTTGGAAGCGTTGTCTGGCTGCAAAACACTGGAAGAAATCGATCTGAGCGAAGACTCGCTGATCTCTGATGAGGGGATGGCTCACCTCGCCAAACTGACTAATCTTAAGAAGCTCAATCTTTGGCGAGTTCAGATTACGGATGCCGGAGCGATTCTGCTGGCTCCTCTGACCAAACTGCTGTGGCTCAATTTGGACAACAGCAAACTGGCGGATGGTGGCCTGGTGTTGCTGAAGGACATGAAGTCGCTGACATTCCTTCACATTGGCTCAACTCAAGTCACGGAAGCCGGTGCAGCGTCTCTCTTTCACCTGAAGACATTGAAGGATCTCAAGGTCACTCGTACCGCTTTGGGTGCCAGCGATTCTGCTGTTGCTGAGCTCAAGAAAAACCTGCCTGACACTGTTATTCAAACTGAATATGTTGAGGCTGAATAATTCGTTTGTGCATATCGAGTCAGTTAAACTGATTCTGGTGTTCTCTGACTCATCTTCTACCTTGATAACTACCCCGACGCCACTTGTTGATAACTTGTTGATAACTCTGTGGTGAACCCGGAGGTTACTTGTTTGTTCTGCATATGACTTTGAGAAGCTCGCTTCACAGGTTGTTGATCCTTCTGCTCTTTCCCCACCGACTTGAAAGAGCTTTTCCACGGATTTCCTTACGGTTACTCACTTTCGTCTGAATCTGTAAAGTGTTTATCAGAAGAAGGTTATGACCTGGGAAATGGTAGTTATCAACATTTGTTTGCCGTTCTATTACTGATACTTCTATCTTTTAAATCCTTTTCCAAACACAAACGCAAAGCCACAAAAAATCCCGGTTGATGTGACTCAACCGGGATTCCTTTGGTTCAAGCGATCTTCGCTTAGAACAGATCAGACCACTTCCCAACCTGCTCGATATTCCTTTGTGATCAGCTTGGCAGCTTCAGGAACATTCTTTGCCACAAGGTTCTCAGCGTCCCACTCAATCGCCTTGCCGGTGCGATAGGCCACGTTGCCCAGCAACACTGTTTCGGTCAAAGCACCGGAGTAATCAAAGTTGCAGGTGGTCGGGGAACCGTCCTTGCAGGCTTTGATCCACTCAGCGTGATGTCCGATCGAATTTGGGATCGTCTGAGCTGGTGGCTTGAAGTCGGCAAACTTGTCAGCCGGGAACAAGCGATAGCGACTGTAGTCGGAGAACAGCGAACCGTTCGAACCGACAAACATGACGCCGTTTGCCGGAACGGGCTGACCGGCAACCTTCTTCGGAATTAGATCGCCGTCGTACCAGGTCAGCTTGAGAGCTGGCATCGATCCACGGGCCGGGAAGTCGTACTTCACGATCAGCCCGAGCGGACAGGTTTCCGGGTGAACTTTTGGGCCTTCCGCTTCGCAACGGACAGGATGTTTGAGATCAAGAGCCCAGAACGGCAGGTCCATGTAATGGCAGGCCATGTCGCCGAGCGTGCCCT
Source organism: uncultured Planctomycetaceae bacterium (assembly GCA_903921605.1). Next base: position 6,523 of record CAIXQV010000503.1, read on the forward strand.
GACCGAAATCCCACCAGCGTCGCCAGTTGGCTGGATGGTACTGACCATCAGCGTACGGACGCTCAGGAGCAGGACCAAGCCACAGATCCCAGTTCAGGCTGGCAGGTACCGGATCGGCCTTCGCAGGACGTTCGCCGCCGCCCCAGCCCTTCCCAACCCAAACATGAACTTCCGTTACATCGCCAATGACACCGGCCTGAATGATCTCAACAACTCGGCGATAGTTGTTTTCCGCGTGAATCTGAGTGCCAAGCTGAGTGGCCAAGCCACTTTTTTTGGCTTCAGTTGCGATCAGACGAGCTTCAAAGACTGTGTGCGTCAGAGGTTTTTCGCAGTACACATGTTTGCCAGCGCGAATGGCTCGGATCGACGCTGGTGCGTGATGATGATCGGCGGTGCCAATGACGACAGCGTCAATCTTGTCACCTTCTTTTTCGATCATCTCGCGATAGTCAGCATAGGTGCGAGGTTCGAGCTTGTTTTTCTCAGTCAACATCGCTTTCGCTTTGTTGAGGTAGTTTGAGTCAAGGTCGACAATAGCGACGATGTTTTCACTCATGACCCCGTTAACATCCTCAGCCGCACGATTGGCGGTACCGATGCACGCGATATTGAGTTTCTCAAGAGGGCTGAGAGAAGCTTTGGCAGACGCTTCAGAAACGAACAAAGAAGACGAGAGAGCAGCGGCGGAGCCAGCAGCAGTGGTCTTCAAAAACGAGCGACGATTCCGGGAGGAATGAGACGACATGGGCGGGAACCTTTTGCAAAAGGCCGAGACGCGAGAGTGAAAAGCACG